>JAFZSF010000012.1 GCA_017619495.1 Clostridia bacterium
ATGAAAGTGTTATTGTAACTAAAAGGAGAAAAAATGAAACTATTCGGTCGCATTTTAGTTGGCATTGTGGCTATGGTTTTGGCGGGACTGGCAGTGTATGGTGTTGGCGTAGTGATAAAAAACAACAATGACAAAAACAGTAACAATAATAGTAATGTAACGCTTTCAATCCAAGAAGCGCGCGAATTGGTGGACAAAGCGTACACCGCATGTAAAGGTGATTCAAGCTCTTTGTCAACGGCGGCATTAAAAACACAAAGTGCGGTCGAAGAAGATCAAGATTATAATTTGCAAAACACAATACAAATGTTATTAATGTCGAAAATTGTTTTACAACAGGGCGGTGGTAAAGATGTGGGATTTATTAAGGGTGATAAAAGTGACACTCAACAAAGTGTGTTTTATTTTGGCTATCGTTTAACAGCCACTGGTGTGGAAGTTAATTTGACTCTTGATTATGATGATGCTATTGAGAGTGATGAAGTACAAGATTCTCGAACAATTTTCGAAATTTATTATTTAGATGCAAAGAAGGAAACTTGGCAGTTTTCTATGTATCTTGGAGAAGTAAATAATGAACTTGGGGATAGAGCTGGTAAGTTGGCATTTAACGAAAGTAACGAAAGTGATTGGTTATTAACTGTTAATGGAAAAAATTTTAAATTGCTTAAAGTTAGTATGGATCAATTTAAATTAACCAAATCTGTGTATAGTGATAATTTAAATGTTAGTGACATAGATTGGGTGATGTATCAATCTTTTGATTATGTAACTAAACCAACCAGTTATGTGGTAAAGATTTATGGTGCTACTCAAGAGAAATACGATTATGTCGAACAAAATTATAACTATCTAGCGGCTGCTGATATGCAAGAATATACCACAGAAGAATTAAACCAACTCTTGGTAAACTATCGTCAAAGATTAGTCAATGCGTATTCGCCAAACTTCTACGAAGTTACCTGTGTTGAATATGATATTTGGAAAGAAGTAGCTCGCATATCAGGCTTAAACTAATTGCTAAGATAATAAACAAAAGGTAGGGCGGAAGTCCTACTTTTTTGTTGTGGCTGGGGAGGTCGTCGTTGCGGTGGGTGCGTTTTTTGGGGTTGAGCGTGAAGCGGAAAAAGTGCCAGAAACGGCAGATTTTATTTGTCGTTTTTTGGGTTTAGTTATATAATAATTTTTATATAAAAAAGGAGAGAAAAAGATAAAAAATGAAAATTGAAAAGATTGTTGCTAGTGAAATTTTAGACAGTCGTGGTAATCCGACCGTCACCGTTTGGGTCAATGGACACCAAGCTAGTGTGCCCAGTGGGGCTTCGACTGGTGAATGGGAAGCAGTTGAATTGCGCGATGGAGATAAAAAACGTTTCAACGGTAAAGGTGTTTTGAAAGCCGTAGAAAATGTTAATAAAATTATTGCGCCAGCATTTATTGGTAAAGATGTGAGCGAACAAATCAAAATTGACCGTGAATTGTGTCATTTGGACGGTACCAACAATAAAGGCAAATTGGGTGCCAACGCGATCTTGGGTGTTTCTTGTGCTTGTGCTTATGCGGCAGCTGCCGATAAAGGTCAAGAACCATTTGAATACATTGCCGATTTGTATGCAGAAGTCGGTGGTAAACGCGCACCGTTAGTTAAGGGTAAAGCTCCAGTGGTTAACACGATTCCTAGTTTTAACATTATTAATGGTGGTAAACACGCGGACAGCGGTATTGACTGTCAAGAATTTATGATTCAACCCATCAGTGGTAAAACCTTCGCCGACAAAGTACGTATGGCTTCCGAAATTACGGCGGCTTTGAAAAAGATTTTGGCGGACAAAGGTTTGGTAACTGCGGTTGGTGACGAAGGTGGCTTTGCACCACGCTTGGACACTAAGAGTCCCATCGCTGGTGCGATTGAATTGATTGAAGCTGCGATTGAAAAAGCCGGTTATACTCCAGTGAAAGATGTTGTCGTAGCTTTGGATGTGGCTGCTTCGGAATTCTATGACCGTGAAACTGGTCACTATGTCATGAAAGGTGAAAAACAAGATTTGCCAAGTGGTGAATATGTGGAATACATTGCTAACTTAGTTGAAAAGTATCCAATCTTGAAATCCATTGAAGATCCGTTGGATCAAAACGACTGGGAAGGTTATGCTGCTTTAACCAAACGCATTGGTAACAAAATCACCATCGTGGGTGACGATTTCTTCGTTACGAACAAGGAACGCTTGGCCAAAGGTATCAACATGGGCGCCTGTAACGCGATATTAATCAAATTGAACCAAATTGGTTCTTTGACCGAAACTTTGGAAACCATCGCTTTGGCGAAAAATAATAACTACAAAGTAATGATTTCACATCGTAGCGGTGAAACCAGTGATACGATTATTGCGGATTTGGCAGTCGCAACCGACGCTGAATTCATTAAATCAGGTGCGCCAGTGCGTGGCGAACGCGTTTGCAAATATAACCGTATCATGACAATTGAACGCGGGATTCGTTAATCATTAACTGGTAAATTACTAAAAACACCGTCAAATTGGCGGTGTTTTTTTGTCGGGGTATTGACTTTTAATTTAAGTAGCATATAATAAAACCAAATTAGAAAGGAGAAGAACAAATATGCCAAATAAGTTGGGAGAAATGACTTTTGAAGAAGTGGTTAGTGAATTACAGTTGGCGAACCCCAAAGCTAACATAACTGTCAACATGATGAGTGATGGACCGGTTGGTATTGTCAGTAACTGTTCGGCGGTTAAACTTGCTTTGCCACGCGATTTTTATGTCACACGCGCTGGCAGTATATCTAATTACGGTAATACCGAAAGTGGTAATTACCTTTCAATCAATGTAGCAGTCAGAAATACGGAATTGAATCAAACTAAATTAAGTAAATTAAAATTCTTTGACAAAATGAAATGTAAATTATTTGCGCGTAAGGCACAAGTTTCCGTGGCCGAAGAACAACATAATCGCGAAATGTAATTAAAACAATCAAAAACACCGTCAATAGTTAGTGCATTTTGAAACTAGCGGAATAAAAAGAACTCTACTGTTTAGTTGGGTTCTTTTTATTGTGGGGTAATATTGACTTTCGATAACTTGATATGTTATCATTACAGTCAAATCAAAAAGGAGAATCATAAAATGTCAAACGAGAAAAAAGGTGAATTGATTACATCGGTCAAATCTGGTAATGGATTAAAAATATTATCTGATTTAGAAGCACGAGCCAAGATGGATAGTTTCGGATTTGATAATTTGTATTACTTAGATATTGATTACAAAACCCAGGCACAAGCTGATTATATGCAAGAAAAGTATGGTAATGAATATAGTTATGGAAAAAACGAGTATATGCAATATTGGGGTTGTGTTAATGCAGAAACTGATAATCAAAAAACTGGAAGTTTTATAACCACTGATAAAATGTTATTTAAAAATCTTGTTTATCACTTCATTAATGACGAAAAAATGACTGTATCAGCGTGGACAAAAAAATTTGCCAATAGTTATAATCCACAAGAAGATTGGAGCAACCTTCTCGGATGTCTTGTTAAGGATATGGCAGAAAGAAGAAATAAAATAAACACGGAATGTGCTAGTACAAACAAGTAATTATATAATAAAATGACCCGCAGTAATGGGTCATTTTTATTTGAATTAGTTGTTAATCGCATTGACCAAATCGCTATGGATTTTCCCGTTCGTTACTAACATGGTATCGACATTTTCGCGTGGATTGCCTGCTAGATTGGTAACTTTGCCGCCGGCTTCTTGCACCAACAGTTTGCCCGCCGCCGAACTTAAACCAATACTGGGTTTTACATTCAAAACACCGTCTGTTTTACCCGCAGCACACCAAGCCAATTCAATTGCTGAAGAAACAATTAAGCGTAAACCACGCACTTTAGGTGCCAATTTACCTTCAACATTTAATACATCTTGAATGTGTTTTTCGCTATAATGTGAAGTTAAACAAAATGACACAATACTGTCCTTTAATTGGGTAGTGCTAGAAACATGAATTGGTTTTTCATTGCAAAACGCGCCTTGTCTTTTGATACATGTGTAAACATCGTTTTGACTGTAATCATAAATCACACCTAAAATTGCTTCACCATTTTTACGCAAAGCAACAGTAGTTGAAAACAATGGAATGCCAGCGGCAAAGTTAATCGTGCCATCAATTGGGTCAATTAACCATTCGTATTCACTGTCATTTTTAATTTGTCCACATTCTTCGGCTAAAATCGAATGGGTTGGAAACCATTGTTTAATAGCATCAACAATTTTCTTTTCCATAAAAACATCAACATCGGTAACTATGTCGTTCAATTCTTTGTTCTGGATATTTTTGTTTTTAATTGTTTGTGATTCTTGATAAGCGTTTTTAATCAAATCAGCTAATTTTGTAGTGAGTTTGAAATCAATTTCCATATTTAATGGTATCATGAAATGATTATTAATCATAATAATTTTTAATTATGGCAGTTAAACATGTGCTTGTCTATATACAAGTGGCGTCGCTTCGCTCCGCTAAAGACAAGCACAAAAAGTGTGTGCTTGTAAACAAGCGCACGCACTTTTCGCAAGTTTCAAAAGTTAGTGACTATTGGGCGGTGTTTTTTTTTGTTAGGTAGCGTTTGGGGAGCATGATAAACTGGGGTAGTGAAAAAGAAACTAATTAAAGTTATTGTTGAAATTGTGATTGCCGCGGTTTTGTTAATCGTGGTAGCGACACATAAATAGTTTATTGTACAAAATTGGTAAAAGTGGTTTTGACTTGTGCTGGGGCGGTAATGCCTTGTTGTTTGCCCGCAGCGATACATTTTAACAGCCACGCCATGTTATTACCGAGATGTGTTAAAACTTGTAAGCCTTCCGTGTCAGCGGTAGGAGTGCCGTTGGCGTCACGGTAAATTTGGTTCCAATAACTGGACGCGACAACGGGCATTTGGTTAATTGTAAAGTATTTATTAATGATATCCATGCTAGCGGTAGTGCCGGCGCGGCGGGCGGTCAAGACTGCGGCGGCAGGTTTGTGACGGAAAAATTGGCTGCCCGCGTAAAACATGCGATCCATCGCGGATAATAAAGCGCCAGTGGGGTGGGCGTAGTAAACGGGACTGCCAAAAACGAAACCGTCCGCAGCTTTGACTTTTTCCAGCCAAGTATTGACGCAATCGTCATGGAAAACACAGGCGGGTGTGCCTTTTTTGCAGCCACCACAAGCAATACAGTCGTGGACGGCTTGGGAGCCGATGGATAAAATCCCGGTGTCAATGCCTTGTTGGTTGAGAGTTTGCGCTACGATGTTTAGGGCTTGTGCGGTGCAACCGTGGGGGTGTGTGCTACCATTAAATAAAATTACTTTCATAATAATTCATATTAGGCAGTCGCGCCGAAATTGTCAATCGTGGGTAATTTATGCCTTGTAAAATTTTGTCGAAGTGCTATAATGCCAATATGAATTGGCAATCAATGTGGCAGACAATGGTAAATTTCTTCCGTGGCAATGTATGGAATATTGTGACCTTTATTGCGGTTTTAGTACTGGGCGTGGTCGCAATTAAATTGTTACTAAATATTATGAAGCGTTTATTTCGTCGGACCCATTTAGAACCGATTGCGGTGGGCTTCATTATGGCAATCATTAAGTTCTTGTTGTATTTGATGCTAGTGATTGTGTTACTGGAAATTTTGGGCATTGGTATTACTTGGATTGTAACGGCATTTAGTGCGGTTTTCTTAGCGGTAGGTTTGGCGTTGCAAAACAATATTGCGAACTTAGCTAACGGAATTATTATCGTTTCCAGTGGTATGTTCAAAAAGGGCGACTATATCGCGGTGGACGGAGTGGAAGGTTCGATTGCGCAAATCAATTTTCTTTATATTACTTTAATGACACCAGATAATAAACGCATTACGATTCCGAATAACAAAATTTTGAATGATATTGTCACTAATTATGACAGCAATAACACGCGCCGTGTAAATTTTGAATTTGAAGTTGGTTACGCAAATGATGTGGAATTAGTAAAAAATACAGTCATTGAATGTATGAAAAGCAATGGTATGGTGCGTTTGGAACCAGCGCCATTTTGCCGTATGAAGGCAATGGGAGATAATAACTTGGTGTTTGTGGCGCGTTGCTGGTGTGACCGTGAAGATTATTGGAATGTTTATTATGACATGATGGAAACGGTTTTCAATGAATTTAAACGCCGCGGTATTTCAATTGACTATAACCAAATTGAAGTACGCGAACGCAATGACAATCCCGCTAATCCAGTAACTGGTAATGGTCTACCAGTGCGCGTAGAAAAACAACGCAAAAACAAACACCATTTTGATTTGGAAAATAGCGATTTAACCGAATTATTTCCGATTAAGCGTAAGTCCAAAAAAACTACTAAGACAACAGAAACGGTAACAACAAGTACACCGAAAGCATCAAATGTCCAAAAGTAATTGATTGGACGGAGTACGCATTTTTGGCTATAATTAAAGTATGAAGATTTTTAGCATACGACAAACTATTGGTGCGGGGGCGTGTGATCCGAGTGGTCGCTTGTCTTTGGTCGGAGCGTTGACTTTAATTGAAGATGTGGTGACCGCCACCATGGCAAAGTTGAAAATTGATGGTTTTACCGTGCGTCGCCAGTATGGTGCTTTGATGGTATTTTCCAAAAATCATTTGAAATTTTTGCAAGATATTAATTGGCAAGATAAAGTTGTGGTGTCATGTTACTTTACAATGCAGTCTGCCGCTCGTATGAATGCTGATATTTGCGTGAAAAAAGGTGGCAAAATAGCTTTATATGCGCGGACGGAAATTTGCGCGGTTGATGCTACGACTGGTCGCATTCGTCGTATGAATTCAGTGGGAGTTGATAACCGTGTAAAACTGGTTAAGGCACAATATGATTTGCCATGGAACGCCATGGACGGTGAAGGTGAATTAAAGGAAACGGCAACAGTGCGTACGGGAAATATTGACTACGCAGGACACACGAATAATGTAGAATATATTCGTATGTTGCTGGATACTTTTACATTGGAAGAATGGCGTGGTATGGCACCGCAAGAATTACAAGTGGCTTATTTGAGTCAATCCTTTTTAGGAGACCAATTAGCCATTTGGGCGGTGGATAATCAGTTAGACGCTAATACGCACGAACGCATATATACGATTAAAAAAGACCAACAAGCTGTGTTACGCTGTGCAGTGCGTTGGTAAGGAGAAAAGTAACTGATGAAAATTATTCACTGTGCCGACTTACACCTTGACAGTAAAATGGAAACCAACTTATCGCTGATTAAGGCGCATGAACGCAAAATTGAGATTTTGCATACTTTTGAACGCATGGTGGATTACGCTGCGGAACACGCAGTGAATGCAATTATCATTGCTGGTGATATGTTTGACACCTCACGCGTGATGAATTCGACCAAAAACCGTGTTTTGAATACGATTAAAAAATACCCACAGATTGATTTCTTGTATTTAAGTGGTAACCACGATGAAAGTAATTTCATCGCGATGTTAGACGAAGTACCCGCTAATTTGAAAATTTTCGGGGAATCATGGACTAGTTATGATTATACTGGGGTGACAATTAGTGGCGTAGTTTTAAGTAGCAGTAACCGTAAGACAATCTATGATACCTTGCGTTTGTCGAATGACCATTTGAACATTGTGGTGATGCACGGACAAATCGGGCAATACGACGCTAAAGACCAAGCCGAAGTGATTAACTTGAACCAATTAAAACACAAACATATTGACTATTTAGCGTTGGGGCATATCCATAGTTATACCCAAGGAAAATTGGACCAACGCGGAACATATTGTTATGCCGGTTGTTTAGAGGGGCGTGGTTTTGATGAATGTGGGGCAAAGGGTTTTGTCTTATTAGATACGGCGGGTGGTGTTATTAAAAGTAAATTTATACCTTTTGCCGCCCGACAAATGATTGAGTTGCCCTTTGATATAACACCGTATGCTGATTGGTTTGCGATTGAAGATCAAATCTTAGCGCGAACAAAAGTTTTTCCCGACAGGGATTTAATCCGAGTGGTTTTGCAAGGTAAATACAAAATGTCTATGGAAAAACATTTGGGTATGCTGGAACAAAAACTCGACCGTTTTTATTGTGTCAAAGTTAAAGATGATTCGGTGTTAGATGTGACCGAAGCCGATGTCGCGCACGATATTTCTTTGCGTGGTGAATTTGTGCGTCAGGTATTGCAGAGTGACTTATCAGCAGAAGCAAAAGAACAAACCATTTTAGTGGGTTTGCGGGCTTTAAGCGGGGAGGATTTATAAGATGCAACTGGTACAATGTCACATTGAAAATTTCGGTAAGTTGCATGATTTTAATTACACTTTTACCGACGGCTTAAATAATTTGCCAGCGGCGAATGGTTGGGGCAAAAGTACTTTGGCGACTTTTATTAAAGCTATGTTTTACGGGTTGCCGGTTACGACAAAAAAAGACTTGGACGAAAACGAACGCAAAAAGTATCAGCCTTGGCAGGGGGGTAATTACGGGGGTAACTTAGTTTTTAATGTTCACGGCAAACAATACAAAATTGAGCGGTTTTTTGGTAAAAAACAGGCTGAGGATAGTTTTAATCTGCTTGAAGTGAGTACCGGTAAGAAAAGCCATGCTTTTACGGAAAATCTTGGGGTGGAGCTTTTTGGATTAGATGTGGCAGCGTTTGAACGCAGTTCTTATATTCCGCAGAAAACCTTGGATTCTAATTTTAACGAAAGTCTGGCACAAAAATTAAATCATGTTTTGCAAGGGGCGTCCGAAGATGAAAATCTTGAAAACGCACTGGCGCGGTTGGATAAAAAACGCGTCACTTTATCGAACAATAAAAAGACGGGTCAAATCCAGGTTCTGGCGACACAACTTGATGCAGTTGCCACGCGTATGCATGAATTGGCAGGTGGCAGTCAAGCGATTAATGATTTACAGCGACAAATTGCGATACAGGACGAAAAGTGTCGTGTTTTACGGGAGCAACAAACACAAATTCGACAACAGATTAAAGATTATGCCAAGTGGCAAGAAAAACAAGCCAATCAAGCATTATATGCTGAATTAAACCGTAAAGTTATGGCAACGCAAACCGCGCTTAAAAACCGGCAGGCGGTTTTGCGGGGACACCAGACCAGTGTGACGGAAATTGACAGTTACATTGCTTTGGAAAAGACGGTTACTGCCAAAGCAAATGCGCTACAAATGAATCAGGGGGATTATGTGCGCGCGCGTAAACAAGCTTTGGAAACTTATTTTAAGGGAAAAGTGCCGACGGCGGAAAAGGTTAAATCCATCTATGATGATGTGTTGCAGTATAATGCACTGCGCGCACAAACGGACAATTGGGTAGTGCGTAAGACACAAAAGCGTGGTCAGGCGCGTGGTTGGCGGTTAGGCCTGCTAGCATTAGCCTTGGTTGCGGTATTGAGCGGAGTGGCGCTTTGGACGGTACAACTCGGCGTGGCGGTCGCTTTGATCGTAGCTGGGGCGGGTGCGTGTTTAGGGGCGCTGTATTTATCCTTGGTTAATATGATTAACACTAAGACCGCGCTGCAGCCAAGTATTGATTACGAACGCTTAAAGGAAAACCAAACTTTAATGTTAAAGTTGCAGCAAAGCATCAGTGAATTTTTAAGTCCATACGAAAGCACAAATGATTATTTAACCGCCATTAATCATGTGCATAATAACTGGCGTGAATACGAAAATTTGCAAGCCCAATCAGTTTGGCAAGCACAACAAGCGGGGGCGTGGTCAGCTACAATTATGGCGGACCAGACCAAGTTACAAAACTATTTAGCGCAGTTCCAGTTAGACACCACCAACACGGCGTCAGAACAATTGGCAACCTTAAAACAAGTTGTCATTGATTTGGCGAATTTGCAGACACAATTGACGGAGGACCAGCGCGCACTGGAACAATTTAAAACAGCGAAAAATTTTGATCTAAATGAAGCGGTGGTGACGGTGGATATTAATGAACTACAACGCACAGAGAATGATTTACAAACACAAATCGATGCCTATAATGCGGATAAGGCGCAGTTGATTGCCAAAATTGATAAGATTCAAAATGAAATGTCCGAACTTGATGATTGTGAAGCTAGAAAGATTAATTTACAAACCGAAAAGCAAACTTTGGAAGCATCATTAGCGGCGGTGCAATCCGCAATGCAATTTTTGCAAATGGCGAATGAGAGTTTGGCAACTAAATTTTTGGCTCCGATGAAAGCAGGTGTAAAAAAATATTTACAGTTATTGACCGACCAGAATTTTGACAATCTGAATTTAGATACGGATTTCAAAATCAAATTTGAAGAATACGGCAAGTTGCGCGCGGTTGAACATTACAGCCGTGGTTATCAGAACGCTATTGATTTAAGTATGCGCTTTGCGTTAATTGACGCGCTATATCAACAAGAAAAGCCGTTCATTGTCTTAGACGACCCGTTCATTAATTTGGACGAAGCGAAGGTGGCAAAAGCTAAATCATTTTTGCAGACTTTGGCTAAGGATTACCAACTGATTTATTTTACTTGCCACGCGTCTCGATGCTGAGAATTATGGTGCGATTTACATTTCAAATTTTATTAAACTATGTTATACTGTAACGAAACAAAAGGAGGCATTAACATGAAAAAGAAGTTGTGGTTGGTCGTAGCGTCTTTCGTGTTGTTATCCGTAATGGCTTATGCGGTCGTCGGGTGGACTTTCTTTTGGGGTAAACGGGAGCCTGCTGATGCGGTTCAAAATAGCACTGTTACCAAAGCTTTTTACACGGTTGATTTTGTAACTCATGGAACCACTACTATTAATTCACAAGCAGTGCCCCATGGACAGAAGGCAACGAAACCAGTTGACCCGACTTTTGAAGGTTGTATTTTTATGGGGTGGTATTTAGATGCCAATTATAGTGGTGAGCCATTTGATTTTGATAAGCCGATTACCAGTGATATGACCTTGTATGCCTGTTGGAATGCGATTATTTATACGGTAACTTTTGACAGTTGTGGTGGCACTGCGGTCGCAGCAATCCCCGTGATGGAAGGGAAAAAAATTACTGAACCAACGACCGAGTGGACAGGATATGAATTTAGGGGTTGGTATACTGACGAAGCGTATAGTACCCCGTTTGATTTCGACCAAAAGATTACGCAAAATATTACTCTTTATGCCAAATGGTCGATTCGGTTTACATTGGCTCATGATGGGGAATCTTATGGGGTTACGGAATATGATGGTACCGCGTCAGCAATTACGATTCCCGCCATCTATCGTGGTAAACCGGTCACATATATTGGCAAGTGGGTTTTTGAAAATTGTCAAACTTTAACTTCGGTTGTGATTGAGGAAGGTGTTTTGCGCCTTGATCGCTGTGTGTTTTATGGCTGCAGTAATTTAATGACGATAATTATTCCGGTCAGTGTGATCGAAATTGATGAAGATGCTTTCCGTAATTGTCCAGCTGAAATTATCCGTAAATAATTAACCGACCCGCATAAAATACAAAACAATTATTCTTTACAAAAACGAAGTATTATTATATAATGTGTTTTGTATTGATAGGGGTATCGCCAAGCGGTAAGGCACGAGACTTTGACTCTCGCATTCGTAGGTTCAAATCCTGCTACCCCTGCCAAATCAATCCACATACACAATTATCCCTTGTTTGCCCAAATCATTGATGGTGATTTTTTTTGGACGTGGGCTTGGGATTGATGTAGTGCGCGGGGGTGGTAATAATCACAATCGATAGTTCTTCTTGCAAAATAAAATTCGCATTGATATAATTAAGTATATATGAAAAAGAAGATAACAATTGTATCACTTATCATTTGTTCAGTTTTACTTGTAATATGTTGCGTTAGTGTGTTTTTAATTAGCAAAGATAAACAAAACAGCACGACAACTTTAGAAACACTTAATATGAATTATTTTAAAAATCTTCAATTGGATATAGAAGATGTTAAATCATTGGGAATTAGTAATGAAAATTTAGAAAACGAAAAACAATTATCCACCGCAAGTATTCGCACGGCTGAAAGTAATTCAAAAAATAGTCATTCAAAATATTTCTTATACGCAACGAAAGAAAATTCTAATGGTGAAATTAGATTTGAAAAAGTTAAATTCAAAAAACATAGTTCGATTCAAGAAGATGTTTATGATGACAAAAATCAAAAAATTGATTATCAAATCACTCAAGATAAACTTAATACTCAAATAAATAAATTATATATCACCGAAAAATATACGTTTATTCAGTTCATTGCACTCGTTGCGGAAAGTGGTACATATTCTTATCAAGATGAGAATAAACAGGTGCATGAAGAATATGTAACTTTAAGACCTAATGATTTAACATATAACAATGGAGTTTCCGATTTTGATACGATGGACTATTTCAGCAATCATTTTACTTATAGTTTCGTAATATCAAACGAAACGAATCATATTTATAAAATTACGGATTTTACCATTAAAAAAATTAAAGATGGTTTAGTTAGTGATGAAAATGGCTTGATTTACCAAATTTTAATTGATGAAGACAATAATCTTCAATTTAACAGCCTTTTTAATAATCCCAATATAACTGTTTTAGATTGTTTTCAAGATACATATGGAAACAACTACATTAAAAATACTACTGTTAATGAAATTGATGCAATCACGAATACGGTTTTTTATACCACAGGGTATTATCGAACTGTAGAAAATGTTGTTATAAAAATTGACGGAAATATTGGGTGGGACTCAAACACTCAAATCAATCGTATTGATATCTCCGCAGTTAAAAAAGTCGGTAAAAACTTACAATTAATGGATATTTTAGCTAATGAAAAGTTCGATTTCGAAAATCAAAGAATTGCTGGCGAATACTATGATAGTTGGAATAAATTATCAAAAATCGAAAATGGAAAACTTTACTTGTTTGGGGCATCTGTTTCGTCTAAAGTATTATTTACGATTTATGATCTTGAGTTAAATTGCCAAAAGTCATATTACATTGTTAGTAATTACATATATCCAATATCAAATGATACAATCATTCATTTTAGTAATGAAACAAACAAAGTTGGAAATTTATCTTATTTAATAATCAATTTTGAAGATGTTTCTAATTGGGATATGTCATATTCGGATGTCGATTATTATTTAAGTAGTGAATCATTAGGAAATGAAGTTCAACTGCTTCTTGCAAACTGCTTATGGAATTATAAGTTTTTGACCAATGAAGAGTGTCAATGGAATAATTTCAGTATTGACACCATCGCCGCCAGAAAGGAATATACCGTCACTCAAGCCGATGATGGTACCGTGAAACTTGAATTAATTGATGATTTTACATCGAACGGAAATATAATCATATCTTTCCAACCAATAAAAATGAGAAATGCTTAGGTTGTGTATTTGCAGTTTCTACCCCTGCCACCTGAACTGCCGGTTCTGATGACCGGCTTTTTTTATTAAATAGCAAGACATTTACCGGTTGTAATAAATAAAAAAGGGCACCGTTGCAGGCGCCTTTTTTGCTTGGTAGTTCCGAGGTAGAATTAACCTTAATTTTTATACAAGATATAGTAATTAGCTATAAAAAGATGTCTGTATATTGATTTAGTCATAGTTTTTGTCATAGTATTTTGGGTATTTTTCTGTAAAAAACTTTATTATTGTAAAATATCGTGCAATGATACTTGATTTGGTAGTGGGAAATTTTGTCGAAGAAAAGATTTTTATAATTAGTGATGTATGATACAATGTTGTATCAAATAATAATAATCAGGAGGATATGCAATGAAAAATCTTCACATTTCCTTAAAAAATTTTTTAATGTTGTTGTGTCTGCTAGCGATGTTTCCGTTTGCAATACTGTTAACGGCATGTGATGGTGGGGGCTCAGGAACGGTGACACCGGACAGAACAATTATGGATGTGAGCTGCGCGATTCGTGATAGCAGTGTTAATTACACGTTTGTGAATGATTATGAAATTCGGATTGCACATGATGCGAATATTTACAGTCTCATTGGTAATCAGGATTTTATTGTGACAGTTTATTATTCGGATGGCACTAACGAGGTTGTTAATTTGGGTTATACCGTTAATATTGTCGACCATACTAGCGAAGGTATGTATTACGATTACACAATTGAAGTTAGTTATTCGGGTATTGATTATACAATTTGTTCCATCAATGTAATTGTTGATGCAGAGATGTTGCCAATGTTTACAAACCTTTCTGCGATTGGTGATATTTATTCGGGTTATAATTTTACCGAAGAATTACGTTATACTGGTAATGAATACGATGTTTCCGAAATGATTGTTACCGGTGATGGTACAACCTTGGCAGAGTTAGTTGCGCAAAACAAAGTAACTTTGGATACTTCAAATTACGGTTGTGCTTTACCAACTTGTACCTACCAAACAACAAATCCAAATGTATATTGTGGTAATGATCAATATGATAATTATTCATTTATCATCCGGGCGAACCGTGGTTATCAATGGGAAATTGAAGGACAAGCGGTTGATTCGTTAACCGTAAACTGGCAAATTAAACGTCAAATTATTGATACACCGGTATTAACTTCGGCAACTGAATTTACTTATCAACACCGTGCTGAAACAGTCAATGGCCAAACAACTTATGTTGGTGTACCACAAAGTTTAACCTTTAATTATGGTAATGGGGCACTGTATGTTACTCCCGCGGATCAACAAACCGATCATGGAATGTACCAAACTGTGTTGAGAGTGAAAGATGAATGCGATGAATTCTACACCTTTATGATTAATGGTGAAGAACGTGATTCAGTGTGGTTTGATTGGTCAATTACACCAATGCAATTAACACGACCGACCATTGCGCAAAATCATTATACTTATACTGGCAGCGAAATTAAACCAGCCGTAATTAGTGATTATTTGGATTTGTTTGACATTACTTATCCAACTTGGTGTGTTGCAGCATCATCGGAAAATTCTTGGTACCAAATTGGTATTAGTTTGAAACCTGAATATTATTATTCGTACAATTATAATTTGGGTTATGATGAAAGTAATCCTGTTTATAACGTTAATCTAAATTACTACATTGATCCAGCATCATTCCCGACCGCAATCGCAACAGACCTTGATAATATCAACTTTGTTTTGGAAAAGGATTTGAATTACGACTATGGTACTTATGCGTCATCAATGACTTATGAAGAATATGTGAATGCTTTATATAAAGGTGATTTCGTTAATTCGGTTGTTGAGATGGCAGAATTCCAAGACCAATATGACAGTGAACGTTGGAGTAGATTTGAATTTGAATTACCTGATACTATGCCTGATGGTTTAACCGCCGACAGTTATCTTGATGCGAATACAACTACTGGTTATCCGGTTAAAGTTATGTACTGGTATGACCAAACAAATTATCAACCCTATACCTTTACGGCAATTTTGAAAATAAAACCAAAAGAAATGCCAATTAATACGACCTGGCAGCGTTGGATTTCTACCACAGGATACAGTGGATATATCAACACAGCAGACAGCGAAATCGTTTATGATCCGGAGGCAACATATGGTTATTACTTAAATAATTTCCATGAAATTGCAGTAAATTATACGATTTATTATGGTACAACGGAAAACAATATCAATACACCTGTTAATGCTATGTCAAATGCAGGTTATTATCGTATCGTGGCAACTTTAGTGGCACCCAACAACAATAACACAAATAACTTCTTGATTTATGATGAAGATGATAATAGTAAAACTCCAATTGCATCTTTAACATATCCAAACATTATACACATTAGCCCAAAACCGGTTTCATTCTGGGCTTACAGTGGTACAGTAAATTATGTTAATACTTGTGAAAATTATTACGTAGAGGGCGTGGCACGAAGCATTGATAAGCCAACCTTACATGACACTTTGGTATTACCTTATGTTGATGATCAAAATGACCAAGTGGAACGAGTAACATACTATCGTGCTAATCAAAATGCGGCTTGGACGGTAGCTGAAAACACGATTGATGTCGGTTATTATAAAACAGTGTTTACTTGGCATTTGAATGACCAATACAATGATGGTAACTATCAATTGGTATCGTTTGATGCCGATACTAATGCTAATGTCGACGGTGGTTTTGCAACGGTTGAATGGTATATTTACCCCAATACTTATGCATTACAAACCACAAACCCCAATGCAGATGGTTACATTGGTTGGTTGAATAATGATGAATTTAGCGTGTATTATAATAATAACTACGATTGGTTTGCTGAATTGCCAGTTACAAAACCAGATGGTATCGGTATTGACTATATGTATGATAATGCTCATTACAATAGTGAAACCGGTGTGTGGCAAAGTTCTGGCAGTCAAAATTCGTCTAACCCGTCTGAAACGGGCGATTACTTGATGTATGCGAACTTCTATGTTAAAAACATCGCAGGTTGGGATCAGGTGACGGTAACAGTAGATGGTGAAGCGCGTATAATTAGTGAAGGCCATAAAATTATTTATTCTACAAATTCAAAACATTTAGCCATTGTGGAGCAAACACCATCAAATATCGTCTTAAACAACAATGTGACATTTAACGTAGGTGGTTACAAATATTTCAGCTTTACCACGGGTGATGCTACGGAATATATGATTATTACCAATGAATCTAATGCAGTATTTAATCTTCGTTTAGCTAACGGAACGGACTATACATATTTACAAGGTGCAAGATTAAACAATAGTCAATCTTATTACCTTTTACACGAATTGGAACCGAATACGAATTATGTTTTAAGGATTGGTCCAAATTCTAATTCTACTGAAGGCACACGTAGTTTCATGTTGATGGTATATCCGGAGCAATTAGATTTTGAATATTCAAATGCAGTTACGGTTTATGATTTTACTAATGGTACGACTACTAGTGGTGGTTTTGTAATTTCCGCCCATGATGTTAATGTTGGTGAAACGGTAACAGTTCCGGCAACAGTTTATGCCGGTGTACCAACCAATCCGGATGAACCGATGAATTTAACATATTCAGCACATGATGTTATTGCTATTACAGCTAATGGTTTTGAAAATAACACCATGACACGCATTGATTTACCGTTTATCAAAAACATCGGTGACCACGCGTTCAAAAATTGTACCAATTTGCGTGAAATCCATTTTGCTTATTATAATGGTGATTGGAAGAATATAGTCTTTGGTAAAAATGCATTTGAGGGTTGTACGAATTTAACTTTGTACACTGGTAATGGTGGAATTTATCACGTTTCTGAAGATGGTTCAATTACCGAAATTAACGCCTAATTAAAATTATTAAAACAATTAGAACGCAAAAACAAAAGGCACAAAACATTGTGCCTTTTGTTTTTGTGGTAGTCCCGATGGGAATCGAACCCATGATACCACCGTGAAAGGGTGGTGTCTTAACCGCTTGACCACGGGACCAATACTTTTGTATTTTAACATAACAATGCGCGCTTTGCAAGCATAAAAAAATTAACTGCCCGTGCAATGTTAATTGGCCGTTTATAAAAGCAGACAAAAAAGCCCAAACATAGTCAATGCATTTTGAAACTAGCGGAAAAACTCTCAAGTTATGAAAGTTTTTCCGTTTTATAGTTTTTTTTCAAATTCCGGTTTTTTATTTCTAACTGTTTCTTTAGTTAAGAATGGATAATCTCCCGAATAACAAGTTTTTTCAATATATGGTTTGACATTATCGTAAGTTACATATTTATCTAACACAGACACAGGCAATGTGCTTAAATCCTTAACTCCTAATTTTTTTTCTAAATCTGTTTTGAAAGCATTAATTATTTCATAGCAAAATAATGAATTATAAGATTTTTCTTTTACTGACGGTTCATCAGCAATTCCCATTAGTAAATTACCATATGCATCATTGACATGAGGTAATAAAGGCAACTTACAAGTCCCATTAAACCATTCTCTATGTTTTTGATAAATTTGAGTTATTAACTCAAACATAATATCAAAATTTTTTTCTGTGCAATACACAAGCATTGTGTCATTGCGATTATCTTTCGTATGAAATTTACAATATGGTCGATACATTTCATCATCAGGATGCATAGCACATTTCTTAAACAATTCAGTAGCTATGAAAGTTGCATTTTCTGGCGTAGTATTAATATAAATCCGTCTGTGAACTTCTTCAGGTTGTCCGAACGGATATAAATGAACAAAACCGTCAAGACCCAATTCCATATTCGCATATTTATTAATATTGTCTTTTGTTAATACCTTCATTGATCTATACATCGTTTGCAAGTATTCAAAATTTCTTCCACAGGATAATCCATCAGAACGAGAATAATGAAATGGATAATTTTTATCGTTCCGATCAGTAAGGAAGAAATTATAAGCCAGCACGGACTTTTCTTTTTGTTGGTTTGCCCCTAATTGTTGATACATAGAAAAGAATTCATTAACACCCGCATTGACTTGCTTGTGCCAATAATATGGAATCATAGTATCAGCAACATTGTGATAAAAAATTGCTAATTGCTTAACAGTTAATTCTTTTTGGGTGCCATTTGGATTATTTTGTAAAAAAAAATATTCATCTCTATGCGGTGTTTGGATACTACGCTTAATATAATCAACAATACTTTTTTGGGTTGAATGCTGTTTGTCAGCCAATTCTATCATTTTTTTGATAATATCTTCCATCAGAAAAATTATAAACTTTTTCAAAACAAAAAACAATAAATAATAATTTGGCAGTTAAACGTGTGCTTGTAAACAAGCGACGCACTTTTTCTTTTCTTCGTTTGTTAGCGTAAACGGATATTCTTTGTTGTCAAGGTTAAAGTGAATATCTAACAATTACAAAATTTATACTAATCACGGTAACCTATGACAACGGCAGAAGTATCCGTTTAACAGTTTTAACAAGGGCAAAAGAAAACACCCTAACCAATTTGGTTAGGGTGTTGATTATTCTGCTAGTTTCAAAAGTCAGTGACTATGATTGGGCTTTTGCTGATTAAAATTTTATGCAGTGGTGGTCGTAGTGGACTGGTTGGCGTGAGCTAAATATTTAACAAAGCGGGCAGCAAGGCGCTGTTTGATACGGTTGGTTAGTGAACGGAAACGCGGTAGGGCGTGGGGTACGAAAAAGGTTGGGGGTACGAAAATTATCGTCAAAATCGGGGCCAAAACCAAAACGGCGACGGCTGAGCAGGGCGTATAAGATTAACAGGATAGCGGTATTGTTAGCAAGGTTAATATTACAGTTGCGGGTGTAGCACCATAAGGCAATCAGGGCGACAATTAAATTACGATTTGAATTCATATTTACTCCTTTTAATAAATTTTTCCGCGTGGGAAAAGCGGTTGGGTTAAGAAATTTTGCGCTTCGTTGTATTGGTTGTTTTCAACATTATTGACGGGGGCGTAACCATAACACGGGATTAGCAGGTCGCTGACGGCGGTGACGCGTACCAGGATTTTAGTGGTAAGATAGTTTAAAGTTAGCGTGTCCACAGTGGCAGTAGCACTGGCAAAACCAATGGCGCCCTCGGCGGTAATTGTATAGGGAAAAGCCGTGGGTTCAGGGATAAATAAAACGATGTTAAGATTTTTGGTTACACTGGTATAAGTTTGGAATTGCGTGGCGTTAGCGTCGGTTATTGTTGCTGTAATAGGAATCGTGACTGTTGCCGTGACGCGAGCACAATGGGTGTTACCGTCGAGTGGAGTTATCACAATGTTTGTCATTTGTGTTTCGGTAGCGTTGGCTTGGACGCTTTGTACGGTAAATGGCGCAGTAGCGGTTGGTGGGATAGTGCCAACTGAAATCGGCAGTTGAGCATCTTGCGTCATAACCATCGCGCTATCCAAAACACGCGGTACAGAAATCACAACACGGTTCATGTTCTGTTCTCCTTTTATGTGCTTTATTTATGCGCCTAATAATTTTTGTGTGAATGGAAGATAATAAGGTGATGAAAAAGTTTTTTTGGCGATTAAGTGCATTGGTGTTGGCGACAATTTTGTTGGCAGGTTTTTTTGCGGTCATTTGGTTGGCAAGTACCCGCGTAACTGCTTATGTTAATGCTGCAACTATAGGCGAAACTTCGGCACGCGCCATGTGCACAATGGATGTGGCTACGGGACGAGTTTTGTTTACACATAATCCCGACCAGCCAATGGGTATGGCATCAACAACTAAGGTAGTGACAGCGTTGACAGTGTTGGAAAATTGTGAAGATATTGACACAAAAATTCGCGTTGCCGATGAGGCCATCGGTATAGAAGGTAGCAGTATTTATTTACAGAAGGGCGAACAGCTGACAGTGCGTGAGTTGCTGTACGGGTTAATGTTACGCTCGGGCAATGATGCGGCAGTCGCATTAGCCTTGGCGGTAGCGCCCAGCGTAGCCGAGTTTGCGGAATTAATGAACCAAACCGCGCAAAAATACGGCGCTAAAAATACGCATTTCGTCAATCCGCACGGCTTAGATGATCCTGACCATTACACGACGGCGCGTGACTTGGCGATGCTAAGCGCGGTTGCTCTGCGTAATCCCACCTTCGTGGAAATTTGTTCTGCCAAAGAAAAACGCATTGATGGTGTGGACGCACCGCGTTTGTTAATTAATAAAAATAAATTATTAAAAACCTTAGATGGTTGTATTGGTGTAAAAACTGGTTATACCAAAAAAACGGGGCGTTCCTTTGTGGGGGCGCGTGAGGTCGATGGACAAAAAATCGTTTGTGTGGTTTTGAATTGTGGTCCCATGTTTCCGGAAACGGTACAATTATTAAAGGACGCCGACGCGTTATATCATAACAAGCCGGTGTTAACGGCAGAACAGACCTTTGTTGACCAATACGGAGTGAAGGGGTTGGCTCTACAAGATTTCAGTTACCCGATGACCACCACTGAACACGAACAAGTTGAAATGACGATTGTGGAAAATACGGTCTTGGTAAAATTGCACGGTGAAACCATTTACCATGGTGATTGTGTAAACTTAGGTATGGGGAATTAGGTCTTGAAACCCTAGTTCATATGTGTTATATTTAAACATGAATAAAAAACAAGCTGCGGAAATTATTTCCGTCTTGCCAGATAAATTAGGACGGCAGGTTGTTAAAATTACGTTGGAGCCGAACAAGGATTTAGGTGAAACGGCTCGTGCGGTTTTAATTGTTTACGGGCAAGTGTTTGAACATTCACACGGGATTAATGATAATCCAGAATCTGAAATGTATTTAGATGTGACGGAAAACATACAGAAAGGTATCACGAAAATGCAGATCCCGAAAATTGCGGGTGAAAACTCACCGACAGAATTAAAAGAACATTCTGCCCAAGGTTTTCAGATTATTTTAGCAACTAAGAAAGGACAAGCGCCGGGATTGTGGCAAGATTTCAGTAAGGATTTTGTTCAGTATTCGAATAAGATGCGCTTTGGTTGTTCGAAAACTGGTGATCAATTTAACTTGATTTCACTTGGCTCGCTAGAAAAAGAAGAATTTGTTGTTTATGATACCAAATCAAAACAAATTAGTTATTTGGGCGAATGTAAAGACTGGCGCAACAATGTTCAAGCCGAAGCAAATTTGAATGAATTATTGCAACTGAAAAAAGATTTAGGTTGTGAAATGTAAGATTATTAAAAACACCCAGACGGGTGTTTTTTAATAAATGATTTTGTCGGCTTTTTGTTCGTATTTTTGAAATAATTCTAAGCATGGTTCGTAGTCAATTTGAATCATGCGTTTTTTTAATTGTTTATCTGAAATGGAAAGATATTTGTAAAAAACTTCATCGCGGAAGCCGATAGCGTCATTGTCGGTAACGCTGCAACCGTAATAAATTTTGTTGATGTTCGCCCATAAACAAGCACCAAGACACATTGGGCACGGCTCCGCAGTTGTATAGATGTCCGCGCCAGTTAAATCAAAACTGTTGAGATGTTTACAAGCGTCCTGAATGGCGGCAATTTCGCCGTGGTAGGTCGGGTCTAGGTCTTTAACAACTTGGTTATGACCGGAACCGATAACTTTACCATCTTTGACAATTACGGCGCCAAAAGGACCACCATGTCCCATGGCAATACCAAGTTCGGCTTCGTTAATCGCTAGTTTCATGTATTGATTCATTAGTAAAATATAGTACAAGACATAAAAAGTGTCACCAATTTTTTGTGGTGTAATAAACCAGATGGACAGTTGGTAAAGTAGTGTTTTGCGTAACAAAATTGGTGCGAACGAGAGGATTTGAACCTCCAAAAATGCGCTTCTGAGACGCACGCGTATGCCAGTTCCGCCACGCTCGCATGTGGTATAGCATAAATCATTTCGACCGCTTTGTCAAAACTTGTGTGAAAATGCGTTTGTCAAAAAGTGTGTTTATGTGTAATTTATAACTGTGGTATTAAAACGCATTATGATGAATGGCTTTAAGTCGTTCGCCGACAAAATCGAAATTGATTTTGGCGCGGGTATTACGGGTATTGTCGGCCCCAATGGGTGCGGCAAAAGTAATGTTAGTGATGCGATTAAATGGGTATTGGGAGAACAGAGTTACAAGGCTGTGCGTGGCGGATCCATGCAAGATGTGATTTTTAAGGGAACGGCTAACCGCAAAATGCAATCGTACGCCGAAGTGGCGTTAGTCTTTGATAACCATACTCATGTGTTTGAAATTGATGAAAGTGAAGTAACAATTTCGCGTAAGTTGTATCGTGATGGTGAAAGCGAGTATGCTTTGAACGGACAACCGACGCGTTTGAAAGATATTAATAATTTGTTACATGACAGCGGTATTGACCGTGACGGTTTAACAATTATTAGTCAAGGGCAGGTCGCGGATTTAGTTTCCGCTAAGCCGGAAAATCGCCGTGGAATTTTTGAGGAAGCCGCGGGCATTGCTAAGTTCCGTGCGCGTAAAGATGAAGCTGAGCGTAAGTTAGATCGTACAAGTCAAGAGTTAGTGCGCGTAAGTGATGTCTTAGCGGAAATTGAACGCAATTTAGGGCCGTTAATGAAGCAAGCCGAAAAAGCGCAAAAGTACTTACAATTAAAAGAAGAATTAAAGCATTTAGAAATTAATTTGTTCATTTATAAATACGACCATGTCGCGGAAGAAAAGGCTAAAGCCCAAGCCGAAGCCGATAAATTGGATAAAGAACTGAAAGCATTGCAAGGTCAATTGGAAATGATGGACCGCGCGAGTGCGAATGGCATGCAAGAACTATCTGCGCTGGATAAAAAAGTGGCAGAATTGCGCGACCAAATTTTGGCATTATCTTTAGATAGTCAACGCCAAAGCGGCGAACAATTATTATATCAAGCGACGGCGGATAGTTTGCACCAAGCCGAACTGCAACGCGAGCAATTACTGTCGAAAAAACAAATGATTGCCAATATTATTGATTCGGGCGAAGGTTTCAAATTCAGTGTGAAAAAGCTAATTGAAGAACGCAATCGTAACAGTGCGGTAGCGCGTGCGATTGTGGGTGTGGTGTCGCAAGAGTTGACGGTACCGTCAGAATTAGAAACTGCGATTGAAATGGCGTTGGGGGCGGCAGCACAGAATGTGATTACCCACGATGAAGAAGACGCCAAGGAATTAGTGCACTTATTAGCGAGTAAGAACTTAGGACGCGCCACATTCTTGCCGATTACCGCGGTTAAAGCACGCGACATTAAACCCGAAGAACGCGCAATTTTGCGCGGTATGGGTAAGCGTGTTTTGGGTGTCGCTAGTGAATTAGTTGAGTATAAACCGGAAATTGCCGGTGTAATTTCAAATTTATTAGGACGGGTGATTGTTTGTGATAATTTGGACTCGGCAATCGCATTGTCGCGTCAGGCTCATTATGCTTTCAAAGTGGTCACCTTGGACGGTGATATCATTGAACCGCGTGGTAGTATTACCGGCGGTAGTAAAAACTCAGTAACCAATACTTTATGGCATACGAATAACTTAAAACAAATTGAAGCACAATTAGTTGAGGTCGATAAAAATATTGCCACCTTACGGGAAAAACTGAGTCAATTAAAAGTTGATACTAAGGACAATCATCTAAGCGAAGCCCAAAAGCAATTGGAACATTTAAAAGACGAATTGGCGAAAACGCTTGCGGAACGCGATAATTTACACTATGCCACGGGTACTTCGGTTTCGGGTCGTACCGAGTTGTCAGAGCAGATTAATACTTTGCAAGTAAAATATTATTACGCAACCAATTTGTTAACCCGCATGGACGCCGAAATTGAAAATTTAAGTCAGCGTATTGCCGATGAATATAATTTGAATTACAGTGCTTGTTATGAACAACGCGATCCGGCGTTTAATCTTGAAACCGCTGAACCACGCGTTGATGAATTACGCCGTGCGATTCAACATCTGGGCAATGTTAACTTAGATGCAATTGAACAAGTTAAAACTGACAGTGAACGCTACGAAAGTTATAAAGCGCAAAGTGATGACTTGTTTGCGGCGAAACAAGATTTGGAAAAAGTCATGCGCGATTTGTCGCAACAAATGGAAAAGAACTTTAAAACGGCGTTTGAACAAATCAACAAAAACTTCGGCACTGTGTTCCAAGAATTATTTGGTGGCGGCAGTGCAAAGTTGGTTTTAACCGATGAAGAAAATTTCTTGGAATGCGGTATTGATATTATCGCTGAACCGCCGGGTAAGAAATTGGCTAACATTTCGTTAATGTCGGGTGGGGAAAAGGCTCTGACAGCGATTGCGATTTTGTTCGCTATCTTGAAATATAAAACGATGCCATTCTGTTTACTTGACGAAATTGAAGCGGCTTTGGACGATGCTAATGTTTCGCGCTTTGCCAGTTACTTGCATCGTTTCTCGGGTGAAACACAATTTATCGTGATTACGCACCGTAAACCGACAATGGAGTTGGCGGACCGTCTGTACGGTATTACCATGGAAGAGAAGGGTATCAGTAAGATTGTATCGGTCAAATTGGCATAACATAATTGCATTGAAAAAGACGCAATCAACCAGCGTCTTTTTTGTGATGTGTTAATAGTCGAATTGGCGAATTTTGATATCATTAACAGTTCATTAACCATAAATTTATAACGAACGGAAAATTAGACTTGTAAGAATTTAACGCTTATTATTTTATCAAAAAGATTTTTAACGCCATCAAAATTATGCTATTTATTTTAAGTTAACTTATAAGGTCTATCTTGATGAAAATGCATGGTGTTGTTAGATAGAAATTCTATTTCTATGTGTGTTTAATGGTAGTGATAAAGAAACTCAGTTGACTAGCATATGTTTAGTGCGACTACATTACGCTGGATAAGTTTATAATACGGACCAAAGAATTTTAAGTTGATCCCGTCGTATCTAATATATGAACCATTTGGTAAAGCGTAAATTAAATGTTTATCACTGTATGGTAAGATATAATCTTGAACTAAATTAGGGAAATCGGTATGGCCTTGATAAGTTAAAGTTTTACCGTCAAAATGCGGAATTAAGATTAAATCGACAATACCTAATCCTTTAATAAAGCGTGGTTGAGCAAGTTCTTTTTCGTGTTCTGGAAAATTACAAATTATAGGGGTTAAACACATTGATGCCGCTGAAACTGTAATCACAATACCACTGTAATTTTTAATTAATTCGTGGAAGTAAATTTGTTGCAAAAATTCTAATTGCCTAAGAATTTCGCCGCCACGCATAAAAATTAAATCAGCATTTTGAATTAATGTTGCCGCTTGGTCACGAGTGCGATTATCTAAGACTTTGATTTCGTCAAATTTTTGATTGGTCATAACGAACGCTTGTCCTAAAACTTGCGCGACATTGTCGTTATCGGTATAATCACTAGGATCATTAGCAATAATTAATAGGCGTTGGTATCTGGTGATGTGTCGCTTAATTAAAGTTAAGATTCCATTTTCATCGGGGATTTTACAAGGAATGCGTGTGCAATTTTCGTCTTTAACACAATACTCAAATTTGCTAGTAATTAAAAACATTAATTGATTATAAATCTTGTCAAACAACTTTCAAACAATTTTTAACAAAAAAGTCGGCATTAGTCGACTTCTTTTTGTTTCTAATTGGTCGGGGATGTGGGATTTGAACTCACGGCCTCTTGCTCCCAAAACAAGCGCGCTACCCCTGCGCCAATCCCCGATAAGTTAATATAGGCTAAAACTTAAAAAATTGCAAGTGTTTCTTAATTTGTACATGGAAATGGATAAGAATAGCTGTTGGTTTGCGGGTGCTAATTCGGGTCATTTTTTTATGGGTGGATATTGTAATCAATATGTTTTTATGTTATACATATTTATATGGGAAAAAAAGTAGGAAAGGTAAAAGATTTGAAATTAGAGCAGTTGAAATCAGATCAACTGAAAATAGTTGGTACAGTTAGTAAAATTTTGCGGGAAATCGATTATGTTAAAACGGATTGTGTAAGGTCAGATGATGACAATTTACTTAATCAAGGAAATACCTTTGAAGGTGTACTTGGCGCGAATGTATATTTTGTTGGTCATGATATGGTGATCGAGGGTGATAACGGCCTTTTAAAGCGTACGGAAGTTGAATTGCGTAAACATTCAGATGAAACTGGCCATGAGGATCAAAGTTTATGCCATATTTATCAGACAACTTGTTGGGATCGTAGTTTGTGTCGCCGGCCAAATGCTTTAAAAGATCTGTTAATTACACTCGTGACTCCGAACTGCCTTAAACAAGAGAAAAATACCCAGAAAATGGCAATTAAAACTAAAAATGGTTTATTAAATGTTCATTGTACAGCACAAGAGAGTCCCATTAACTTTGTTAATTATTTGTATAATACTGTGAGTAGTAGTATTCGTCATGTAGTATCAGAGCGTGAAAATTACGGAGCAGATTCAAACAAAATTTTAGATTTTGTAACAAAAGGTAAATAATGATCAGCAAAATAATTCCCTTGACTTATTGGCGTTTTGAAAAAATAATTTAATGTAGGTTTTTATGGAACTATTAGCACCGGCGGGGGATATTAAGAGTTTTTATGCGGCCATCTATAATGGCGCTGATGCGGTTTATTTAGGCTTACAAAATTTTAATGCACGGATTAAGGCCGATAATTTTACGGCGGATAATTTAGCTGATCTTGTTGCTTGGGCACATTTATATCATGTCAAAGTTTATGTCACGATTAATATTCTGATTAGTGATGATGAGGTCGACGATTTTTTGGCGACGGTGCGGGCTTGCGTACGGGCGCATGTCGATGCTTACATTGTTCAAGATTTCGGTATGGCGCAGTTGTTGCAACGGACTTTCCCCGGAATTGTGTTACATGCCAGTACACAAATGGGAATCCATAATTTAAGCGGGGCTAAGGTCTTGGAAAAATTAGGGTTTAAGCGGGTTGTTTTGGCGCGCGAAACTAAATTGGACGATATTAAATTAATTCGTCAGCATACCAAGTTGGAAATCGAATATTTTGTGCAAGGGGCGTTATGTGTGGCGTTTTCGGGCAATTGCTATTTAAGTTCAATTAAGAACGGCAATAGTGGTAACCGCGGCAAATGTTTACAGTTATGTCGCTTGCCGTATCAAGTTTACGCCGGCGAAAAGTTATTGAACGCAGGATATTTCTTGTCAGCGAAAGATTTATGCTTAATGCAACGCTTGCCGGAATTAATTGCGGCGGGAGTTGATTGTTTGAAAATTGAAGGGCGTTTGAAACGCGCGAGTTATGTGGCGCAGGTAGTGAGAAGTTATCGCCAAGCACTCGATGATTGGGCTGGTACTGATGTTGCGGCGGAACAGCGTAAAATCAGTACTTTGTTTGCGCGGGGAGCTTTTAATGAAAATGCCTATTTACACCATAATTTTGCGATTATTAATCCGCAGGTTGGGCACCACCAAGGTAAGAAAATTGGTATGGTAGTGGATACGGTGCGGTTCAAAAATATTTTTAAAATTACTTTACAAATTGATGCACCAATTGGTCAAAACGATGCCATTCGTTTGGTACAAGGAAATCGACAATTTAGTATTGGGGTTGGGAATGTTAATCAATTGAGCAACGGGTGCGTGGATATTTTTTCCAAACAAAATGTGCCGGCGGGGGCCGAGGTTTATTTGTTAAAAAGTGCCGCTAAGGAAAAAGTGCTGGCCGACTTTGTGCGTTATTTGCCCATTGATTTCTACTTTACTGGGCGCATCGGTGCCCCTGCACAGTTGGTTGCAAACCATGGTGCAGTTTCAGTTATGGTTAAGAGTGAACAGCCATTGGCGGCGGCGCGTACTGCGGGTCTGACGACTGCGCAAGTGCAAAAGCAATTGAGTAAATTAAACGATACGCCCTTTCGTTTGCACCATTTAGAAATTAATCTGGACGCTGTGTTTATGGCGGTATCTGCATTAAATGACCTCAGGCGTAAAGCTGTTATCGCGTTAAAACAAGCCGTGCTGGACCAGTATCATGCGGGTTTGCCCGCCATTAGTGAAACGAAGTGTGACCAGTTACCGGTGTTAAATACACCCCCGCAAAATTTTTACCTTGTATCCGATGTGCGCGATTTACAACAGGTCGATTGGCATGACTATGGGGTAATAATTTGTCCGCGCGAATATAGTCTAGCGACGGTCGAACGCTTGGTGTCTGCTGTTGTGGCGTTAGGGGTGGAGCGCAAGTTGATTTATCTTAATTTGCCAGTAGTTGCCACCGAAGCCGAAATGGAACTTTTAGATCATATTTTAAGCGCGCAAAAAATGGGGATTGTTGCTAATAACTACGCGCATTTGCGTTGGGTGCAACAGTATCCAACTGTCGCTGGAACAGGTTTGAATGTCTACAATCAATACACGGCAGCAGCGTTAATTAAATTGGGCTGTCAAAATATCATTTGGTCAATTGAGAAAACGCCGACTTGTGCATGTGGTAGTGCGTTAGTTAGTGGGTATCCAGCGTTAATGACTTTGTGTCATTGTCCCGTACAAACTGTTTACGGGTCAGACTGTACGCAGTGCCACTACCACAATAATTTGATTTATCAAGACGAAAAGCAGAATCGCTACCGTTTTCGGCGCGTTAAAATTAGCCATTGCTATTTTGAACTATACAGTGAAGAGCGGTACGAAAAAGCCACCCCCACAGGTAAGATTTACGATTTAAGGAGTACGCCATGGAAAAGTATGAAATAATTATTATTGGTGCTGGCGCCAGTGGTATCATGTGTGCTTTGAACACTAATCGGCAAGTTTTATTATTAGAAGCCAGTGACCGTGTGGGTAAAAAAATTTTGGTGACTGGTAATGGCAAATGCAATATTACCAACGACCATGTGGTAGCTGCCTGCTATAATACACCTTTGGTAGACCGTTATTTGGCACAATTTAATTCCAATCAAACTTTGCAATATTTCACGCAATTGGGAATCTTTACTTATGCCGATGAACAGGGGCGTCGTTATCCGTTGTCAAATAGTGCTAATTCAGTATTAGACCTGTTATTTAAAGCATTAAGTTTGCGCCGTAATGTTAAAATTAAAGTTAACGCGCGACCACAAGTAGTGGCAAAGACGCCGCACGGTTTTACTGTTACCACCGAAGGTAGTACTTATCAGTGTGATAAATTGGTTTTGGCGACGGGCGGAAATAGTGGTACGCAATATTTGCAACAATTGCAAGTTGCTTATTGTCCATTTCGACCCAGTTTGATGGGGTTAAAGACAACTAAAAACAAAGGTTTGGCTGGCGTGCGGGTAAGCAATGTACGCGTGCGTTGGCGTCACTTTGATGAAGTGGGTGAAGTTCTGTTCAAAGATGATGGAATCAGTGGAATTGTAATTTTCAACTTATCGGCACATTTAGCGCGTAATAATATACGGGCAGGAAAGCTTAGCCTTGATTTATTGGCCGGGGTGGCAGAAGACCAATTACTGGCAATGTTAAAAATCAGTGTCCAGCATAACCCTGCATACACTTTAAGTGAAATTTTAGCGGGTCTGTTACATAAAAGTTTGGCGCGCAATCTTGTTGAAAGATTGGGATTACAACAAAAGTTAGCGCAAGATTGTACGGAGTCTGATTTGCGTGGCTTAGTTAATGCGCTTAAAAATTACACAGTAGACTTTATTGGTTATGCGGATAATCAACAAGTACATACGGGCGGAGTAGACTTACAGGATTTAGATGGAAATTTACAGCATAAACAAGTGCGCAATTTGTATTTGGCTGGTGAAGTCGTGAATGTCGACGGTGTTTGCGGGGGGTATAATTTGCAGTGGGCGTGGACCAGCGGTAAAATTGTTGGTAATAATTTGTGAAATATTATGCGCTAAGTCTTGAAAACGGAATTGTATTTATGGTAAGCTGAAGCTATGAAAAATTATATAGCGCGTAGACAAGCAACCAATTTGCAAATAGTTGAAAAAATTTTAACTGATATTTACAGCCGTAAAAGGCCTGTGAAAGATGATAAGCCAACTGACAGCGACAAGAAAGGTCGTTTCTTTTGCAAGTTGGGTGAGTATGTTGCCTGTTATGGTAGTTGGACTGCGGCGGAAAATCAAACCAGTGAAGTGGTAGATAAGTATGCTAGTGAGCAGATCAAAATTTTAGCGCATGGTCAAATTATCGCTAATATTAATATTAAAAATGTGATGAATGATTTTGGTGGCAAACGCCAGCCGCTGCCGATGACCATTATGCAAGTCTTTTCGCCGAATTGTGGTGATCAAGGTCGTTTAAGTCGTGAAGCCGAAGGTACAAAACAGTTACAAGTATTCCACGCTCCGGACGAAAATATTGATGATGTGATTAACCGCTTGAACGACCAAATTGCACACAGCAAAGCGGAATGGAGGTATCTAGATAAATTTCGTGATACAGCCAGCCTTGCGATGCGGTTAGCTCAAGACGGTCAGTCTGCAACCGATGATTTTAAGCAATTCTGTAAATTAACTACTCCGGTTTGTAATTTTCAAGAAAAAGGTTTGAAACCTAAGTTACCTGATAGTGAAAAATACTAAAACCATGAACCCGCACCAGCGGGTTTTTGTTTGAAAAAAACTGGTTGCAATAGTAATTAAAATTGATTATAATAAATTGAATTCAATTAAATTGAATTAAATTTAGGAGATGAAATGAACATTTATGATTTTACGGTCAAGGACCGCAACGGGACAGATGTAAAACTATCTGATTACCGTGGTAAAGTATTGCTGATTGTAAATACGGCAACGGGGTGTGGTTTTACACCGCAATATAATGCCTTGCAGGATATTTATACGGTACATCAAAAAGACGGCTTGGAAATTTTAGATTTTCCGTGCAACCAGTTTGGGGAACAAGCCCCCGGTAGTAACGCAGAAATTCACGAGTTTTGTACGCTGCGTTATCAAATAACTTTCCCGCAGTTTGCCAAAGTTGATGTCAATGGTGATAACGCGATTCCGTTATACCAATATTTAGTTGCCAATAGTAAGTTCCAAGGTTTTAAGGGTGTGGGCGGTTTAGTTATGTCGCAAGTGATTAAGCGTCAGGACAAGGACTACAAAAATAATAATAAAATTAAATGGAACTTTACCAAGTTTTTAATTAATCGTGCAGGTGAAATTATTGCGCGTTTTGAACCAACGGTTAGTATGAAAGAAGTTAGAAAACAAATTGAAAAAGTGTTATAATGATAACTAGCAAAAGGAGTAAACAATGGATAAATATGATTGTTTGAAATTAGAAAATCAACTGTGTTTTCCGCTGTACGCTTGCGCCCGTGGTTTGGTTAAAAAGTATAACCCGCATTTGGCGGAATTGGGGTTGACCTATACCCAATACATTGCTATGATGGTGTTTTGGGAAAAGGGTAGTTGCAGTGCCAAAGCATTAGGTGATTTATTGTATTTAGATTCGGGAACTTTGACGCCGGTTTTGAAAAGTCTGGAACAAAAAGGTTTGGTAAAACGCGGTCGTTCTAGTACCGACGAACGCGTCTTGATGATTGAAATTACCGCGCAAGGTAAAGCGTTACAGGAGCGTGCCGTCGCAATTCCCGCTAAGATGGCGCCTTGTGTAAATTTAACGACAGAGGAGTCCAAAAATCTTTACCAAACTTTGCATAAACTTTTGGCGCAAATGTGAAATTGCTAAACTCTGACAGATTAAAAAAAAGCCCGTGTGATACGGGCTTTTTTAATGACTAATTGATTACATATTGTCGATAATAGATTTGCGTTTAGCGTCGTATTCGGCTTGGGTAATTAAACCTTTATCCAGCATAGTCTTGATTTTTTCCAATTGAGTTTCGGCGTCATCAGTTGATCTCTTGTTGGTTTCGGGTTCATCTTCATCATCAAGATCCAAAATGCCGACATCACCACTTAATTTGCGGTTCTTAGCCAAAATCGCGTTGCGGACACGGCGTCGGCGTGAGCCGCTGATGATACCAAAGAAGGCAATCAGATAAGCAACCGATAAAATAATTAAGGCGCGCACAATTGGATTGAAGAACAGTAAGTCGCGAACTTTGGTCGAGAAGTCAATTGCGCCGTCTTGGATTAACACGCCAAAGAGTAGGGTTGACAAGTAGAAATCGACATAAGCCAAACTTAAATAAATGACAACTTGGAACGGAATGTATTTTTTGTAAAATTTGATGACGCAACTGCAAATACTGGACGCAATGATAACCTGCATTGACAGGAATAAAGTGATACGCACAAAGTGCAAAATGCCAAGGTCGCCGGTTTGTTTACGCAACGCCCCGAAAACAACCAGGGTAGCAATCTCCCATAACAGAATGCAGATCCCGGTGGCGATTAAGAAGGACAAGGAAAGAATTTTGTAACGATTTTGGTTGTAATAGTTAGCCCATGGTAAAATCAGCAAAATGCCGAAGAGAGCTAAGCCAACCATCGTGGTTAACTCGATGGCTACCATGGTGCGCGGTAGTACGCCAGTTATGAAAAGCGAAACTAAACCGATAACCAAAATTAGCCCTATCACAGCGATGTTTTGTAACAGTTTGAACAAGTTAAATTTGTTTTTATTAGTTTCCATTGATTACTCCTTTTTTATTAACTATATTAGTTTACCATTCTAAGTTTTGTAACGTCAAACTAAAACTAACGCCATAATTAATTGAACATTGCTAATTTGTGTAAGTAATGTTAAAATGATTATGATGGAAAAAGTAAAAAACGCTTGGCAGCATCTGAAAGAAAAAATTGGTGCAAAATTAAATCAAAAACCAACGACGGTTGAAGAACCAGTTAGAGATATCGAAAGCTGGGTAATTGTCAGTGATTTGGCGGTACAACAAGGCGCACCATGTAATCAACCAACTGGAGACGAAGTGCTTGATCGCTATCACTGGATGAACCGGGCTGATTTGAAAGAATTATATCATATATCCAGCGACGGTACCCGGATTCCTAATTATTTTTTGGAACACCCCGTCGGTATGCGTCCCGTTTTGGAAAATGCTTTTTATCATAAATTACAGGTGCAGGGTAGTTTTTTAACTTATAATCAAGCATATGTTATGTTCCCGCAAAAACAGGTAGAGCCTGCATTAAGTGACCGTTTAACCCAATTAGCGTTAGGTAAAGTGGTGGTGCCGGAAAGTGAGTTCGGACCATTAAGTTACCGTATGAAACAGTATGGCAAGGAAAGACAACAAGGGATTGAAAATGCCAGTTACTACTACCAAGGACAAGCGTATTGTGCTCGTGTTGACCGTCAAAACCAAACTGCGCCGGTGCAATGGTTTCGTATCAGTCCGGTTATGGCGGAAAAGGTGGAGGATACAGTTTATTGTAGTGAAGTGTTAATCGCTGATATTTGTTACCAACCAGATAAAATTTTGGACGACTTCAAAAACAGCGTTAGCATTAACCATGAAATTCCCTTAATGTATACAAAAACTCCGTGGTCGAAAGGTATCGGTGACGATCCTAACGAAATGCAAAAATAATTAATTTGGTGTCAGCGACAGGACTTGAACCTGCAAAAACTGGTTCCTAAGACCAGCGCGTATGCCAATTCCGCCACGCTGACAATAGGTCATTATAACAGATAAAGTTAATTCTGAAAACTGAATAGTTAAGAAAGCTTGCGGTCGCGGGCTTTTCTTTGTCAGTACTTTAAAGACGGCGAGTTCGTTTTTACACTAATGGAAAGGTCTTTACAATTCGCTGGGGGGGGGGGGTATACTGTAAGTAACCTTGGTTTAATTTTGTCAAAAAGTTAAACACTAACAGAGGAGGAAACTAATGAACAAAAAAGCAATTATTGCGGTCTTAAGTGCCTTGGTCTTAACCGTGGTGGCATCGGTAACTTTAATTTTAACGGTGGGACAAAAAGCCAGCGCGGATAGCGGTGATATCGCCGTTATGGAAGGTGAACAATATTTCAATATTACAACTAGTGTCATTGATTATGACAGCGATTGGATAACTGAAGAAGGATGGAATTTTATTAACAATCATGACAAAGTGAAAATTGTTATTCCCGAAGGTGTTGTAGTACTTGACGGCTATGAGTATGATGGTGGTAAAACGAATGTTTTTAACAACAATCGTTCAGATAAAATTGTGTCGATCGTTTTGCCCAGTACGTTGATTCGAATTGGTGTAGCTGCATTGTCTAATTTGGAAAATGTTTCCAGTATAGAAATTCCGGAAGGAGTAACAAGTATTCGCCGTTTTGCTTTCTCTGGTTGTGGAATTACCACCTTAAATTTACCGTCAACTTTAACAAGTATTGATAATGGTGCATTTGAGGATTGCCATAATTTAACAACTGTTTTTATTCCCAAAAGTGTAACTGAAATGGAAGGAAACGTTTTTTGCCGTGGGGATTTCGGTGACTATAGTATGTGGCCGGAGATTACATACTATTTAGATAGTTTGTCTACTATTTATTGTGAAGCAGAGTCAAAACCCGCAGGTTGGGATAATGATTGGTTGGTTGTTTATACAGAACCTTACGATTACATACGTACGCATGAGCAAGAAACTGTAGATGATGTTGAAGTTGTTTGGGGTTACAAGCCGCAAGGTACTAATCAGGAAGAAAACCCAAACGATGAAGAAAACAATCAACAAAGTGAAAACGAAAACAATACCCAAAGCGAAAATGAAAGTGACGATGTATCCGAAGTTGGTAATACTGTTACTCAAAACAATAATGGTAACGAGGTTAGAGCGGCTGCGGCTGCGGGAATTGGTAGCGGTGTAACAGGCGTTGCTTTAGGCAGTGTATTAGGTGTAGTCTTGAGAAGACGCCGTAAATAATTAAGTTAAAATAAGCACGAAAAAACCGCTCTCGAATTTGTCGGGTTTTTCTTTTGGAATTAAATTTCCACGGTCAGCAAGTACCTTGCGCCGTTAGGAAAGGTGATTTCGCAGTCGCGGACGGTCGCATTTAATAGGTTGTGGCAAATATCGTCCAAATATGCGCGACATTCTTCGGTGTTATGTAAGGTCAAAAGTTCATTGTGCGGTTGGCCATAATCATGTCGGTGGCGGTAATGGTAGGTATGCGGGTGCTTGATTGCAGTAAACGCCGGCGTGTCGTTGTTACTTAATGACGCGGGGGTAACTTGCGGGGCACGAATTACAGCGTGGCTTTGGTCGGGAAAAGTAATGACCAAAGTTTGTTGGGTTAAAGTAAACGGGTTAGTAATTTCTAAGCGAAACGCGGCAAAAATCGCTTCGATAACGGGATTAGTAATCATAAAATTATTATTTACTTCTTTTAGTAGTTTAAGCGTGGTTTAAATCCCAATCGATGGGTGGTTTGCCGTGTTGTATTAAATAAGCGTTGGTCTTAGAAAAATGCTTGCAGCCGGAGAAGCCGCGGTAGACCGATAACGGCGACGGGTGCGCGCATTGTAAAATCAAATGTTTCTGATTATCGATGAGCGGGGCTTTACTGCGGGCATTACCACCCCAAAGTAAAAAGACCGTGTTTTGCGTATGTTCACTAAGCAATTTGATGACGGCGTCGGTAAACCACGCCCAGCCACAATTGGCGTGTGAATTGGCTTGGTGGGCGCGAACAGTCAGGGTAGTATTCAAAAGTAGGACGCCGCGCTGGGCCCATTTAGTTAGGTCGCCGCAGTTCGGCTCCGTGATGCCTAAATCATCGTGGATTTCTTTGAAAATGTTTTGCAATGATGGTGGTAATGCCACCCCAGCTTGGACCGAAAAACATAGCCCGTGGGCTTGATTAGGTTCGTGGTAAGGGTCTTGTCCTAAAATGACACATTTGACTTGGTTTAACGGCGTTAAGCGGAAACAGTTATACAAATCGTACATGTCGGGGTAAATGGTGCGGGTCGCATATTCGGTTTTCAAAAAGTTACGAATGCGTAAATAGCGTTCGTCCCGAAATAACGGTGCCAATAATTCGTCCCAACCACCACCCAACGGTTGCATAAGGTAGTATAGCACGAAATAGTTCACTCAACAAATTGTCATAATGGGTATTGCGTGTCAATAAAAAAACCGCTCCATTGAGGGGCGGTTTTTGGTTTGGTTTTCCGTAATTAGATGTTTAACAAACGGAAAATTTGGCGATTGATAATCATGAAGATTAAGTCCAAGATCCAAACGATGGTAAAGCCGAAGATTAAACGAATTAATCCAGCCACAATTTTACCTTCCATGAAACGGGTTACGAAACCGCAAACCCAAGCGGTGAATGGAATAATCGCCAAAATTAAACTAACGATGTATCCTAAACCAAAATAGTCTTTACTTTTTTTTGCCATTTTAATTTTTTCTCCTTTTGTATTTCATGTATATGCAAGATTTTTAGTAACTTGCGTTTTGAACTTCTTTACGTGGTGCTCGAACTTCGTCACCGATTTGAATGAAGTAGCGTTTGCCGTCACGGCTGTTGCAGTTCTTCAAGATGGTACGGATTGCGGTTACCGTAGCGCCACCTTTACCAATGACACGGCCCATATCGCCGTCAGCAACTTTAACTTTAACGGTAACATTGTCACCGTCAACGATGTCTTCCAAGACAACTTTGTCTGGATTTTCGACTAAACTTTTTACAATTAATTCAATTACTTGTTTCATTTTGATTCCTTTTATTGATTATTTCTTTGCTTCTTCTGTTGTTTTTGGTTTTTGATTTTTTTTGACACGATTAGCACTGGGGGTGTATTTAGTTGGTTGCAAAACGCCAGCCATTTCTAACACTTTTTTCGCAGTGTCGGTTGGGGTAGCGCCTTTATCAAGCCAACTTTGTGCCAAGGCTTTGTCCAACTTCACTTCCGCTGGTTCTTTCAACGGATTGTAGGTTCCGATGACTTCCAAGAATTTGCCGTCACGCGGAGAACGACTGTCAGCCGCAACTACACGGTAAAAAGGATTGCCCTTATCGCCTAATCTTGTCAGTCTGATTTTAACTGCCATGCTTTCTTTCTGCTCCTCCTTTCGTTAAAATTTTTATTTGGGACTTACAACCTTGCGGAATGCCCAATCGACTTTTATCTAAAACGGCGCATTTTGCCGCCACCGAATTGCTTCATTAACAGTTTACCTTGTTCAAATTGTTTTAACAATTGGTTCACTGCCTGAATTGAAGTTCCACTGCCGGCGGCAATGCGTTGTTTACGACTGGACTTAATGATATCGGGGTTGACGCGTTCTTCCATTGTCATGGATTGGATAATGGCTTTGTTGCGCGCCATGGTTTGTTCGTCCAATTTACCAAATTTAATTTTACCACCCATGGCCCCACCGAGGTTTTCTAAAATATCGTCTAAGTTACCCATCTTGGCCAGATTGTCATATTGTTGTAGGAAATCGTCTAAGGTAAACGCGTTACGACGGAAAGATTCTTCCATGCGTTTCATTTCGTTTTCGGTAACGACGGCTTGGGCTTTCTCAATAATCGTTAAAACATCGCCCATGCCTAAAATACGGCGGGCAATCCGGTCAGGGTGGAAAGGTTCAATATCGCCCATTTTTTCGCCAGTTCCGCTGAATTTAATTGGCTTACCGGTAACATAACGAATTGACATGGCCGCACCACCGCGCGTATCGCCATCTAATTTGGTTAAAACCACGCCGGAAATATCCAGTTGTTGATTAAATTCAGTGGCGACATTCACGGCGTCTTGACCAGTCATGGCGTCTACGGTTAATAAAATTTCGGTTGGGTTAACCGCTTTTTTAATCGCAACCAATTCGGACATTAAGTTTTCGTCGATATGCAGACGGCCGGCAGTATCAATAATTACGGTATCTAAGTTATTGGACAAAGCGTGTTTAATACTGTCTTTGGCGATTTTGACCGCGTCTTTATTGCCACCGTCATAGCAAGCAACACCAGCTTGTTTGGCAACAACTTTTAATTGTTCAATTGCGGCAGGGCGGTAGATATCATCGGCAACCAGTAAAACGCGTTTACCTTGCCCCTTTAACAGTTGACCTAATTTACCACAAAAAGTAGTTTTACCCGCACCTTGTAGACCGACCATCATAATAATGGTGGGCGGATTGGGGGCTACGGTAAGTTTAGTATTATCGCCACCCAAAAGTGCGGTCATTTGTTCGTGTACGATTTTAATAATTTGTTGTCCTGGGGTTAAAGATTGCATGACTGTTTCACCAGAACACTTTTCAGTTGTGGCAGCAATAAAATTTTTGACTACTGCAATATTTACATCGGCTTCTAATAAGGCTAATTTAATCTCACGCATGGCGGCTTTGATTTCAAGGTCTGTTAACTTGCCGCTTCGTGTCAACTTTGCAAAGATGTGCTTGAATTTTTCCGATAAACTTGAAAATGCCAAATCTAACCTCGCTCATATTTATTATTAACTAAAAATATGTTTTTGTCAATCTGATAATCACGAATTATTAAAAGCTAAGCGCGAAAAGTAAAGGAAAGATTTATTTGATTTTATCGCCGTGCTGTGTTATAATTCCTTTATTCGCGGGTGTAGTTCAATGGTAGAACTCCAGCCTTCCAAGCTGATAGCGTCGGTTCGATTCCGATCACCCGCTCCAATGAAATGCAGAGCGGTAAACGAACGCAGAGAGTATCAACCGCTCTAAACGCAATGTGATGGATAATCGGTGACATTTTATACTAAAATAATGTCAAATTTTGTCAAATTTTAATTATTTATTTGCAAGTAGTAAAAATTAAATGATATAATTAGGGTATGGAAAGCGAAAAGGAAATTGAAGATAAAGGTTTATTTCAAGTCGTTTTAGATGATGACGAAGAAGTCGTACAGGTGATTCGTCCACATAAAGGTCGCGCTTGGTTTGGTACCATTTTTACTTTTGTGGTTTTAACTTTGGTGATAGTACCGTTTGCAATTATGATGATGGTTTTCCGCCAACAAGGTGACGGCGATTCGTTAGGTGCTGGCATCGGGGCTTTGGTGTTTTGGGCGTTGATTAGCGCGCTTGGTTTTGTGGCAACAGCATTGTGGAGTTGTAAAACCGTTTACGCTTGGACGAATAAACGCGTGTTAATTCGTACGGGTTACATTGGTGTCGATTACAAAAGTTTGGATTTGAACATGGTGGGGGCTTTATCAGTTAATGTTACCATGGTCGATAAACTTTTGCGTCGTAATACGGGAACCATTGCTTTCGGTAGCATGGCTAGTCCAATGACAACACAAAATGCTTCTAAATTTAATTTTGCTTTTGTTTATGACCCGTACCGTGTTTACAAAGAAGTTAAAGGTTATATCGACCAAAAGAAAAGCGCACAAGTCGCAAAATAAAAATTGATGATGAAGGTCTACCACAGGGTAGACTTTTTTAATGAATGGAGCTGATGGCGAGACTCGAACTCGCGACCTTTTGATTACGAATCAAATGCACTACCGACTGTGCTACATCAGCGTGCGTTAAGTTTATCACAAAAACGGTGGGTAAGGCAAGCCGAATTCGCCGTATACATAACTATGCGCAAGGGTATGAAACGATTATGGCGTTTAATGGCCGTGGTTACACTTTTAAGCATTTATTTAGTTCTGGTAGTTAATCCGGTTGTATTTAATTATGCTGATGCCGTAGTGAACGCAGTGACGGTACAGGCGGTTAGTAGTGGGATTGCCGATGTCGTTAAAACGGATACTTACAGCAGTTTAACCGATATTCGCCGTGATACCAATGGTACGATTACCAGTATTAATGCGGACGCCTTGGCTATGAATGTGTTGGCGGCACAGGTTTCCGCCCGTGCGCAATCATATTTAACTGACCGTAGTATGGAAGGTATTATGGTGCCGATTGGAACCTTTTCCGGAGTGCCTTTTTTAGTGGGACGCGGTGTACCAATAAAGTTAAAACTGCAATTAATTGGTGCCGTGAATTGTAATTTTGAATCGGAATTTAAGTCAGCAGGAATTAACCAAACCGAACACAAAATTACTTTGCGTAGTTATGCGACGGTGGATGTGATTTTACCATTGTATTCTAAGCGCACTAATGTAGTAATTGAAATGTTGTTTTCAGACAGTATAATTGTGGGCGAAGTACCAGAATTTATGTTAACGCATACAATGAATTAAAGGAAGCCGGACAGGCAACCTTGCAAAGGAGGAAAACACAATGTGGTATTATTCAATGAATGTTGATGCATTTTATCAACCGAACATGAATTACCTATGGGAATATAACAATTATTACAATTACAACCAGTGGAACTATGCAAATCGCAGTAATTTAGCTAACTATAATTATTACAATCACATGCCACACGCTATGTTCTTTATGGTCGGTTAATAAAAAATGCGGAGGTCGTCCGCATTTTTTATTAAGGTAATGACAGTTATTATTTTTCAGTAGTTAACGCCATGTTTTTGAGGCGATTATATTCTTTAAGGAAATCAAATAATTCACGGGCGAATTTATTTTGCCCGACTTCAGCTCTACGCGCTATCATGCAGATATGTGCACATTTACTAGATAATTGGGGTTTAGCACCTTTTTTAAGATATTCTTTGTAAATATCCATAACTGCCTCCTTGTATCGGTCGAAATCGTTTTTTTGGAAACCAGCTTGACAATAGGTCTTTATTTTTTCGTCAATGATTTTTTTGCGAATACCTTCGGGTGATCTTTCGTCAAGTGATTTATTATTGTAGGCATGATAGCGAATATCATCCAATTTCTTCATTTGTAAGTTTTCCATGGTATTAATTTGAATTTCAACATTAACGCCTTGGTATTGAAAGTTTATATGAATGGCTTGGTAGGCATCTTTTTCACGAATTCTCACTCTGCCACCAAATTGTCCTAATAAAGCACTAACTAATTCAGGCGCATCGGCAAATTTTTCAAGCACAATAGTAAAGCGCATATAGTCGTTAATGGTGTTGAGTAATTTAGCTGGTTGATTATGAAATTTTAAATCAATAACTTCAGCCATGCTGAGATTATTGTCTTTAATCCGTCCGATTTTTTCTGTTAAGTTACCAAAATTTTTCGGGCCGGGATTGATGATTCCAAATTTACCAAGCATTAAAATCTTATATTCATCGCGGTTGATAGGGTTATAACCGGTATCACTTTTTCGCACCATGGTTAATGGTTTGGGTACAATTTTAATTAAGCGGTTTTCAATTAAATTATATTTAACATGGTCATTAATCGAGCGATCTTCGTTTAAGATTTTTTCTTTGTTATGATCATTCCTTTGGATAAAACCTTTTACGAATTCATTAAAATCTTTGGTGCCATATTCAATTGTTTCGTTAATGGTACCATCGGGATTTTTTAGTCTAATTAATTCGGGATGTGTGATTTTTACATAGTCTTTAATTATGTCAGATTTGTTAAATTCGGCATAAAAATCGGCAGCTTCCGGGGCAACAGCAAGTTCCACCGGCTTGGTGTTAATTTGTTCGTTCATTTTCTTAATTCTATACTCCTCTTGTTTTTGTGGCTAACTGGCTACAAATGATTATCCAATATATATCTTATATATGCGGAGTGTCAAGTATTATTGATTTTTGTTTTTTTGTTAATCATGTTATTATGAGTTTTAGTTGGCGGCGTATGTTTGAATCTAAATCTCAGAGAAATTTAACACGGGTGATTTTGCATTGCGATTTAAACAATTTCTTTGCGTCGGTGGCAATGAAGTTACACCCCGAACTGCGTGGTAAATACATTGCGGTTTGTGGTAACCCCAGTCTACGCAAGGGTATCGTATTAGCCAAAAGTGAGAACGCCAAAAAGATGGGTGTTAAAACTGGTATGCCAATTTGGCAAGCACGTCAGGTTTGCCCGCAAATTGAAATTGTACCGACTGAGTACCAAGCATATGAAACTTACAGTAAGAAAGTACAAGCAATATATTACAGCTTTACCAATCAAGTGGAAAGTTTTGGAATTGATGAATGTTGGTTAGATGTGACACACAGCAAAAAAATGTTTGGAAACGGTATGCAAATTGCCAACCAAATTCGCCAAACGGTTAAAGCGGAATTAGGTTTAACCATTTCTGTGGGGGTTTCATTTAATAAAACTTATGCCAAATTGGGCAGTGATTTAGCGGAGCCGGACAGTGTCATGGCAATTACTTTGGACAATTACCAACAATTAATTTATCCGATGCCGTTAAGCAATCTGTTATTCATTGGTAAAAAAACACAGTTACTGTTAACTAAATTGAATTTACACACGATTGGTGATTTAGCTAATTATGATGTTAAATTGTTGAAAAGTTTTATGGGTATTAATGCCGAAAAATTAATTGCGGCGGCGCGTGGAGAAGATTACAGCGATGTTAGTGATTATTTATCCCATGAAATACCGCGTAGTGTGGGTAACGGAACGACAGTACCATTTGATTTGACCAGTAAAAGGGAAGTGGAATCAGTTTTATATTTGTTGGCAGAAAAAATTGCTTATCGTTTAAGGGAACAGAACTTAGAGGGCTATACGATTCATTTATCAATTAAAGATACTATGTTGCATTGGTGCGGAGCTCAAACCAGTTTGCCGTATCCGACGCACGCGGTCATGACGATTCGTCAGACCGCAAGTGCAATTTTTGACCAGTTATGGGTGCAAAAGCCTTTCCGTCCAGTACGGGCTTTACGCATTGCTGTGGCGAACCTAACCGATGCTCCCAATCTGCAAACCAATTTATTGGCGGAACTAAACGACGAAGCCAAACACCAAGCATTGGATAATGCGTTTGATAAAATCCGTCGTAAGTATGGTACTACGCAAATTATGTTAGGTGGTACAGCGGAAAGTTACCAAAAACTGGGTTTTGCTTTACATATGTATGATTATGATAATGTGGAAAATTTGACCAGCGATGATGATTTAGTTGAATAAAAAGACCGCCATAGTTGCAGCATTTTGAAACTAGCGGAATAAGAACTCAAAATGCGAGTTCTTTTTTTGAACAAAGATTACAGTAATGTAATATTCAGTTAGTTTCATTTTATTTGTGGATATGTTAAAGTATACGCAAGGGGTAAAATATGGAAGAGTTATTAGACACTTTTGATATCAATGGTAACTTTCTTGGAATAAAAACTAAAAGTTTTTGTCATAGTGAAACTCCTGGAGTTTACCACAAACCTGTATGGATATGGATTATGAATAACGAAGGTGAAATTCTTGTCCAAAAACGTGCATTAGCAAAGAAAAAAAGCCCAGGTAAATGGGATATGCCGTCGGCTGGGCATGTTGAGGCTGGCGAAAGTCCTGTTCAAGGATGTGTGAGAGAAACAGAAGAAGAACTGGGAATTAAATGTAAGCCGAAAGATTTTATATTTCTAAAAGAAATTGTTAATCAGCACGGCTGGGAACTTGCGCAAGTTTACCTTCTTAAAACGAACACGAAAATTAAAGATATGAAATTACAAAAAGCAGAGGTTGAACAAGTTAAATGGTTAAAATATGCTGACTTTGTTAAACTTTTTTATTCAGACGAGTTTTGTGAACATGAAAAGAGTTACAAAGATTGGGTTTGTGATGTTTTGAAAAGATATCAATAATTTTGGTGCAACAAAAGGTGTTAACTGTGTCAATCCCACGGGTTGGTTTGTATTGGAGGCACGGGCCAGAATCGAACTGGCGCATAACGGTTTTGCAGACCATCGCTTTTCCACTTAGCAACCGTGCCACAGAATAACTTATTATATACAAAAGTATTGTGTTTGGCAACCATAATCTATTTGGCAAAACTTAATTTGCAAAAGCGGCGGTGGTGTAGTTATAATAAGGTATGGCACAAATTATTGACGGGAAGTCGTTAGCGGCCGTAGTACGCGCGCGTGTTGCGACTGAGGTACGACAAATTAAGGCGCAGGGCGGAACGGTGCGCTTTGCGGCGGTATTGGTAGGGGAAGATCCCGCCAGCCAAATTTATGTGCGTAATAAACAACGGGCTTGTGAAAAAGTTGGGATTGAATTTGAATTACACACTTTACCTGCGAATTGTCGTTATGAAGATTTGACGGCGTTAATTTGTCGCTTGTCAGCAGATAAAACCATCAACGGTGTTTTATTGCAGTTACCAGTACCACCGGCGGTGGTGGGTGACCGTTTGACTGAGGTTTTGAATTTGATTGACCCGCAAAAAGATGTGGATGGTTTGACGATGGCTAATTTAGGAAAATTGGTTGACGGTGGTCATGGTTTGATTCCGTGTACGGCACAAGGAATTTTGTATGCGATCCAAAGTGTTTGTCCGGATTTAACAGGCAAGAAAATTGTTATGGTTGGTCGTAGCCGGATTGTTGGCCGTCCGACCAGTTTATTATTAACTAATCATGATGCAACGGTTACGGTTTGTCACAGTCGGACGCGCAACTTAGCAGAGCACACACGCTCCGCGGATATTGTGGTGGTAGCAACAGGTTGCCCACACTTATTAACCGCGGATATGGTCAAAAAAGACGCGATTATCATTGATGTCGGCATTAACCGACTACCTGATGGTAAACTGGTCGGCGATGTGGATTTTGACCGTGTATCCAAAATTGCATCAGCGATTACACCGGTTCCCGGTGGTATTGGACCATTGACGGTGGCATTTATGTTAAAGAATATTGTGGCTGCGTATTGCCGACAACACGGTGGTTAAGGCAGTTAAAAAAGTTTTAATGTCCGCCAAAGTATTATTCATACTAAGACTGATGCGGAGAACTTGTTTTTGTGCTTTGGGGGTTAATTTCATGGCGTCCAGTGTGCGATTACCTTTGGCATGTGCGGCACAAGCTGAACCTAAGCCAACATAAATTTCTTGGGCTGATAGGGCATTTAAGACGGTTTCACCGAAAACATCAGGTAATGAAAGATTGGTAATGTACGGATTATTATTAATTCCATTAACATGACAGCCGGCGGGTAAATGTTGTACTAAATAGTTGTGTAGTTCTGTGACCTGTGGGCAGGCAAAGTTTTCGGCAGCGGTAGCTAAACCCACAATGGCGGCGTTGTTTAAGGTGCCGTGTGGTGGTTCAATATTGATACCGGAGCGTACCCACAAAGCGGCGACACCTTTGGGACCGTGAATTTTGTGACCGCAGATGGTAACACTATCTAAACCCAGTTGAGTCACATCAAAATCAAATTTACAAAAAGCTTGTGCCGCATCAGCGTGAATGTGGGTGTGTGGGTTACGAGCGCGTACTGCTGCAACAACGGCGGCTGCGTCTTGGTAAGTACCAATATCACTATTGACAAGACTGAAAACAAACAGGGCGGTTTGCGCGGTAATTAATTGTTCCAGCGCGGAAATATCGATAGTGCCGTCGCGTTTCAATGGAGCCGTAGCAACGGTGTAGCCTTGGTCGGCACGGGCTTTGGCGTACAGATAGACCGAATTGTGGTCACCAGCAGTAATGACCAAATGGTGGTTGGGACGGCGGATACAGTGGTCCATGATTAAATGGTTGGCTTGGGTGGCGGTGTTGGTGAAAATCAGTTGTCCACCCGTTGCGTGCAATTTTCGCATTAAACTGGTGCGGGCTTGATCAATGGCTTGTGCCGCGCGAATGCCACCTAGATAGAGTGTATTAGCGTTAAAAAAATTAGTTTGTTCCATAGCTTGCATGGCTTGCCAAGCAACTGGATTGATTTGCGTAGTAGCGGCATTGTCTAAATAAATCATGATGATTAAATTATAATGTTTGACGGAATTTCGTCAAACACATATAATGGATTTTGTGTTAAAGATAGCATATGTGAACGGATACCAGGTGGGGGAAAAGGTAGAACTTCCCGTGGCAGAAAGTCTGCTATCTGGCTATAATGATTTTTTTGAATCTAACCGTGAATTCTACCAGGGACGCTTGAAAAGACATGATGCCGTAGAAAATGAAGTAGTTGCGGCGGAAGACGAACAAAACGAAGTCGAGGCTAAATTAGAAAAACAAATGGACAGTGAATCCCAAGCCTTCATTAAAATGTGGGGCAGTTTAGATTTTGCCACCGCCACTTTGGTGGGGTTAGATATTGATTGGGACGCCATTCAAGAAAAAATTATGGCAGAGCAAGAAAAAAACATTTTGCCATCACAAAGTCAGTTGGTGGATACGGCTAAACAATTGCGTAATGTTGCTAGTGTTTTGGCTTACTCGGAACGCATCGTAACGCGGTTGCATCGTAAAGCGGTTGATCAGGAAATGATTGATTTAATGGTGCAGGGCTTTGAAACTTTATTGGCGCAAGTGGTTAATCGTAATATTGAAGTGCCAGAATTAGATGGCGTGGAAAATAAAAAACTAATGAAGTTAAAAACCGTCGATGCAATTTTGGATTATGCCAAACATCTATTTATTTTAGGGAGGTAATTAAATGAAAGTTTGTGTTTGTGGAGGAACTAATCCCGCGACGAATACAAAATTTTTAAATAGTATGCGTCGCATTGGTGAATTGTTTTGTGACAACGATATTGAATTAGTATGGGGTGGAAATCAATATGGCGTTTTGGCAGCAATTCACCAAGTGTATGTTGAGCGTAAGAAAACCAATACTTTGTATTTGCCAAAAACTTACATTGACGATTTGAATGGTATGACGACGGATAAAGTTGTGATTACGGAAACAATTCCGGAACGCCAAGATGCAATGATGAATAATAGTGAAGCTGTGGTTTTTGTCCCGGGTGGCATCGGTACTTTATACGAATTTTGGTCAGCGGTTGAAGCATTGCGTTCGGGAGAAATTACTAATAAATTGTTCTTATATAATTTTGAGGGTTTCTGGAATAAGCAAATTGAGTTTTTTGATTTTATCAACCAAAACGGTTTTACTAAAACCGGAGTAGGTGGTAGTCCATATAAAGTTAAACCAGAAGATTTATTTATCGTGGTAGATACGCCGGAAGATTTAATGGCAGAATTGTTGAAAATAAAAAGACAATGATACGAAAAAGCCCCTGCGAAGGGACTTTTTATTTGCGAGGGGTAGATAATTAGCAGCAAGATGTGTTACGGAATTTGCACATAATGTCTTTGCCGAAAACGATGAACAAGATAATCAAGGTGCAAAGATCCAAACCGAAGAAGCCACCTTTCAATACGACCATTAATAATACAATGATCCATAAAACATCACAGCTGGTGCTACATTTCTTGGGTTTCGGTTTTTCGCAGTTGCAATCACAGCCACATTGACCGTTCAAACCCAAGCCTTTGAACATTTCATCTAACATTTTATAATCTCCTTATTGCTATGTTCGGACAACCGGCGCGCCTTCTTTTGTGAAATTTTGTTGTCCTACCTCATGATATGGAAAGGGTATAGAATTTGTTAAAATACCTTGCAATTTGTCAAGAAAAAATGTTATCATATAACATGAATAAAATTTGGAACACAATGGTTGATGCAATGGATCAGCTTTGGGATAAAACAATTAGGTTATTGGCTAAGCTAAATACATGGATTCCGTTGTCCGCAGTACTAATTGCGGGGTTGGGTTTACTCAGTGTGGTTTTGATTTTAGCTATTTGCGGTTGTGTCTTGCGTAAACGCTTGGTTCCGCATTGGTTAATTTGGACCTACTTTACTTTCGCTATCATTATCATTATGGCTCATACTGGAAATAATTTGGCGGCAATCGTTGAAGCCGTAGAAATTCCAGTATTGATTATTTTATGCTGTTATATTTTGTTATTGCTGTTCCGTCGTCGTCCGCGCTATGTTTATGTGGAAAAAAATGTTTATGAACGCCAATTGGCCAAAGGCCGTGTTTATCAGGTTAGTGCCGACGGTCAAGTAATGGAAAAACAAGACAAAAAAAATAAGAAAAATAAAAAAGATGCTGCCGCGCGTGAAGTAGAATATGAACTCGAAACAGAGAGTGTAGTTGAAACGAGTGAAGAAAAGGCTGATGCCAAAGTTGGCAATGAAATTAACGAACAAAAAACAGCAGCATTTGAAGTAGAAAAAGTTGAGGCCGCAAAATTGGCCGCCGCCGAGGAAGCTGCGCGTGCTGCCCGTGAAGCGGAAAAAGTAGCCGAACGCAAAACTGCGGAACAAGCCGTCCGTGCGATGGAAACAAACCAACGCGAAATTGAACCAGTGAAGCGCGTAGACAAAAATGATTTCTTGACCGCACGCACAGTGCGTCCAACCATGACTTCGTCGACCGCAACTGTTACCGTTGATTTACCGACAGTTAATCCGATTCCGGATAAATCCTATGAACCAACCCGCGAGCCTACCATTGTTACGCGTCCGATTTCGCAAACGATTCCTGGCTTAAAAATGACCGGTTCGTCTACGACGACGCGTTATAGTAGTACTGCCAACCGTCCAACAATCACTACGGCGGCGCGCCCTTCAACTTATACAATAACCCGTCCAACGACAACAACCAGTACATTTAATCGTACTACCAGCAGTACAGCGTCCAAAACTCCAACTACATCAACAACCCGTTCGACCGATGATATTATGGCAGCAATTGAACGCTTGCGTAACAGTATGAAAAAATAATCTTAGTCGTAAACCAAAAAAAGGAACGCTAATCAGTGTTCCTTTTTTTATCAGGGGACGGGTTAATTTTTGGTCAAGGTGTAACCATTCGGCGTATCATTGATTTGGTAGCCTGCAGCGATGATTTCCGCGCGTAGTTTATCGGCGGTTGCCCAGTCGCGTTGTTGTTTGGCGTTTAGGCGTTGTTTGGCCATAGCGATAATAGTGTCGGGTATGGTTTCTGTTTGCGGTTCGCTTCGTGCGGCTTGATCTAAAGATAAAGATAATACTTGATCAAAAACTTTGGTAACTAATTGATAAATGTCAGGGGAATCCGGCTGTTTTAAGGCTTGATGTAGAACCGCCAAAGCAACGGGTGTGTTTAAATCGTTGTTTACGGCATCGGTAAACGCTTGGCGCAAATCGGCAAGGATTTTAGGATTTGTATGCGCGGTAGCAGTGCGGTGATGGCGTAAAGCATTAATTATGTTGCGGTAGTTTTCACGCGCTGCGTCCAAAGCTGGAAAGGTAAAATTCAAAACTGTACGATAAGTTGTTTGTAAAAACAACAAACGCAAATGCATGGGGTCATAGCCACGGTCAATAATGTCAGCCATAGAATAAACATTGCCGAGGCTTTTGCTCATTTTGCCACCATCAATTTTCATAAATTCATTATGAAACCAGAAATTACACATTTTCTTGCCGGTTGCGGTTTGTGTTTGGGCGATTTCGTTGGTGTGGTGAATGGGAATATGGTCCACGCCACCCGTATGAATATCAAATGGTACGGGTAAATATTTCATTGAGATGGCGGAACATTCAATGTGCCAACCTGGACAGCCAATGCCCCAGGGGGAGTCCCATTTTTGAATAGTATTGGGACCTACAAATTTCCATAGAGCAAAATCGTTAGCGTTGCGTTTTTCGCCTAGCGCGACCCTTGCGCCACCGATGTTACCGGCCAAACTGCCTTTGGACAGTTGAAAATAATCGGGAAAAGTAGATGCGTCAAAGTAAATACCGTCACTGGTGCGGTAGGTGCAACCTTTTTGTTCCAGTGTTTTAACCAATGCAATCATTTCGTTAATACAATGGGTGGCGGGAACAATATGTTTGGCGGGGGTGATATTTAGTAAGCCAATGTCATGCATGAAAATATCGGTAAACTTTTTAGCAATTTCTAACGGGTGTACCCCCATTTTACGCGCGGTAGTTTCGACTTTATCTTCGCCAGTATCGCCGTCGCCGACCAAATGTCCCACATCGGTAATATTCATAACATCTTCAATTTGATAGCCATTAAAGCGTAAAGTTTTTTTTAAAATATCGCCACAGACATAAGCCCGTAAGTTGCCAATATGGGCGGTGTAGTAAACGGTTGGTCCGCAAGAATACATTTGGACCACCCCAGGTTTGACTGTGTAAAATTCCTCTTTTTGCTTGGATAAGGTGTTGTAAAGTTTCATATCTTCATTATATCTCATATGATAAAGTATGGAAAATGAAAAAAGCGATTTGACTTTGTTGAACCGTAATCAACTCAATGTCACAGGGGTTAAAAAAATTAAAAGCAGTGAACCCGAACAAATTGTTTTAATTTTACATGATGCGGCTTTAGTAATTTGTGGCGTGAATTTGTTTGTCGTTGCGGCCAGTATACAAACAGGAGAGGTGTCAATCGGCGGATTAGTAAAGTCGTTACGCTATACTGGGGTTAGCGATAAACGCAAATTCTCGTTCAAAAACATGTTTCGTTAGACATAGTCATAGATGTGTTAACTTTAATGGCCAACACCGCCTTGGTGCAAATTTTGCAGTTTTTGGTGCTAGGCTTTTTCGTATGTGTGGTGGTAGCGGCGTGGAGTGCCCGCATACATTTACCGAAAACTAAATGTGAGACATTACTTGATATTTTATCCGTAGTAGTGTTGTTTATCTATGCAGTGGTATTGAAAATAATGTTCTCGACATAATGCTGTTAATTGGTTATAATAAATTTGAACATGGGGATAACCACACAACTTTTGGCATCATATAGTGGACAGCAATTCATTAAAGACTTGTCATGGCTTGTGGTGATTTTGGTTAGTATCGCGGGTGCTTTGTGTACGCTTTACGCGGTTTATATTGCGTATTTGTTTTTTACTGCCAGCGACCCCACTAAACGCAAAGCGGCCAAAGATCGTTTAATTAAAGTTGTCTCTTCGGCGCTGATTATCTTTGTGCTGGCTGGCATTTTAAGGTTAATCGATGTAAATTTTATTTCCCAAACTGGTAGTTACGGCGGAAGCAATAGTAATTTTACTTCAACGATCACTAATTATAGTGACGCAGTGGAAATGACTTTAAAAGCGGAAGATATATATAGTAATGGTGGTACTGTACCAAGGGTACAGTCGGTTAAAATTACCGGAAGTTTTGCACTGCATGGTTTTAGAATCAAAGGAGAAAATGGTACACCAATTGACGGGACAGGCAAGAGTGTTGAATTTAAGTCTTGTCGGGTCGCGTCACCAAAAGGTTGGGAAGGTGTTAAGTTTACTTTTAGTAATCAAGGAAGTTATACTGATGTGAAAATGGAAGTTACGGAACAGAATGAGGGTTCTTTCTATGCTGGTAAGGTCACATTGCCGGTAGTATCGCTTGATCCGAATAAGATTACGGTAATTGTAGGATATAATTATAATGATGCTAATGGAGAAAAACAATCCGGTTCTGCGATGGTTGATGTTCTTTTGACGACAAACAACAACAAGATCGAATTTAAACTAGGTGCCTAAGTTTATTTGACGATAAAATTGTGACATGTTAGAATAGCTGCATGGAAAAGAAGAACGAAAATTTAACAAATGAAATTTGTGCGGCGATCGCTAAGCAATTACGCAAACCGGTAACTGAGGTTACCTTAAATAAAAGATTAAAAGAAGATTTAAATGCTGACAGTTTGGATTTGGTCGAATTAATGATGAATTTGGAAGAGCAATATCATATCACAATTGCCGATGAAGATTTGGTTAAAATGCAGACCATTGGTGATGTGGTTAATTACATTACGAAAATTATGCAATAATTATTTGGCCGTTTGACATATGGATAAATGTGTCAGCGATAATAATTGAGTTTATAATTGGCAGCGGGCTTTTGATGCTCGGTGCCTTTTTTCTTTGGCGTGAAATTGGTAAGCGTGGTGGTATGGGTGCGTTAAGTGCGGCGGTTTTACCGGTCGGGGCCGTAATGTGTGTAGCCGTGATATTAAGGCAGGTGGAAATTGTGCTGGGCGTGATGTTTGGTGTCGTGGCGGTACATTTGGCAGTGTTAGCGTTACTGGTGATTAGCAGTCGGCAACGGGCAGTCGGCGCCGACGGCATCATAACAGGCTGTTGGATGTTATGTGGCTTGGTAGCGTGTTTGGTGGCAGGACAGCATGGTGTGATGGGCCGCTTTGGTGGCTTGGGTTTATTATGCGCGGGGTTGGTGGTCATAGTGCAGATGTTTAATCGTCCCAAAAACTTGTCACATGTGGCTTTGGGCATGGTCCGTTGGTGGTTAGTTTTGCTGGCGGTAATGGGTGTGGTTAGTGGTGCTTGGTTAATGGTAAGGCGGACCGAAACTATATCAGTGTTGCTGAATCTATCGACGGGAATTTTTAGTCAAGTAGTCTTGGCGCCTTGGAGCGGTTTATGTGCGTTATTGGGAATACGCTACCAAGGTAAATGGCAAGTAAAAGAAGTTTGCACGGGATTAATATGGGGTAATGCAGTGTTGGTAACCGCAGGATTAGGATTAACAGCGTTGTGCTTAGGCACAGTGCATATAGCACAAAAATTACTGAGTGTGACTTTGCCGTGGGTAAGTGCATTGTTAGTTTTGGCGGTAGTGGGCATATATTTACCAGCAAAAACCGCCCGTTGGTGGGGCGGTTTACTGTTGATTTTGTTGGTGGGCTATGGACTTAGTTTGCTGTGGTAAGGTAATGAGCTAAAGCCTTGATATCGTTTAATACAAAATCAGTTTGTGTACCGGTACTCATATTTTTGACGCGTATGCGTCCGCTGTTGATTTCGTCCGCACCAACTACCGTTGTATATGGAATTTGCGTCGCTGCCGCGTATTCCAATGCTTTCCCGACTTTGGGTTTGGCAGTCCACAACATGGTAGGAATCCCCAGTGCGCGTAATTGATTAGCAAGCGCATGACACTGCGGGGCGGTATCCATGGGAATTAAAAGTAACTTAATGGGATTGGTGATTGCTTGGGCGGAAAGCAGTGTACTAATTGGTTCCAAACCAAATGATAAACCAACCGCCGGGTAAGCCACACCGGAACCAACAAAGTTGGTAATGATTTGGTCGTAGCGTCCTCCGCCTCCTAGGGAAGAAGTATAGCGACCTTGGGCGTCAAAGACTTCCCAGACTGCGCCAGTGTAAACATTTAAGCCACGGGCTAGTGCGGGTGTGAAAATGCAATATTGTGACAAACCAAGAGCGGTTAATTGTGACCATAGGTCTTTAATTTCAGCAATCCCTTGGTTGTTAGGTAACATTGATTCCAAAGACGGTAAATCTAAGACTACGGCTTCTAATAACAGCGTGGACTTGTCGGCGGGTAAAAATTTGCTTAATTCGGTTAAAATTTCAGCGCGGGTAATTTTTTTGATTTTATCCAAAATACCAATAATGGCATCATGATTAGTAGTTACGCCGAAGTGTTGTAATAAGCCGGTTAAAATTTGGCGGTGACCAATTTGAATTTGTGGTTTAATGCCTAGTTGTAGGTAGCAGGTAATCGCCAGTTCCAATAATTCAACTTCAATGGCGCGGCTGCTGTCGCCCACAACATCGACATCACATTGAATGAATTCGCGCAAACGACCGGCTTTGACTGGACCATTGCGGAAAACTTTACCAATTTCATAGCGTTTGAATGGCAACTTTAAACTGCGGTTTAAAGCGATGTATTTACAGAAGGGAACTGTTAAATCAAAGCGTAAGCCTAAATCGCGGGCACCTTGGTCGGATAAACAATAAATTTCTTTGACAATTTCGGCTTGTTCGCCGTATTTATAGGTCAATAAATCGCGATAGTTGAGCATAGCGGTATCCAATGGTTGATAACCGTATAGTTCAAAGTTGCGGCGTAAGGTGTCCGTAATGTGATTGCGTAATGTCATGACAGCGGGGTCAAAATCCGTAACCCCTTTCAAATTGTGAATTACCATTTGCGTTCTTTTACCTCGTTGATATCAAGTTTTTTGTACAAGACACTGATTGTGTCGAGCGTTTTGTTGGCTAACCATTGTTCAACTTTGGCAGTACCAACTGGAATGAAATATTTTAACATAGCGGTCGCAGCGCGAATAATCGTGACACATTCGGCGATGATTTGTGGGTCAAGGGTTTTCCAGGGAGTGTGATCGCTGAACCATTTATTACCAAAAGCGACCAAGGACATGGCGCTGGCCAGGGCTTTACTGCACGCACCAGCTTCGACCAAAGTGTTAAATTCGGTTTGTGTGCGTTCAATCGTTTGCGTAATGGTTGGGTTAGGTTGCATAGCGGGAATTACGCCGTTAAATTTATTTTTAATAAAACTTAATGTGCGGTTAACTAAGTTACCGTAATTGTCAATTAATTCGCCGTTAACGGTGTAGACGAAATCTTCGAAAGAAAAGTTAGCGTCTTTTTTGTCGTTAGTATTGCGTAAGAAATAATAACGAATCATGTCGACATCAAAATTATCAATCAATTGGCGGGCACTGATATAGTTACCGGAAGATTTGGAAATCTTTTTGCCGTTCATGTTTAAATATTCACTGCTGATAATATAGTCGGGTAAGTGCCAATGGTGCTTGTTTTCAGCTAACAATAAACCCGGTAAAATTACACTATGGAAGGGGATATTGTCTTTGGCGTGGACATAGTAGTGGCGCTTGGTAGTTTTTTTATCGTCCAGTAAGAAATCTTCCCAGTCCGGTTTAATGGCCTTGGTTGCGGATAAATAACCCAAGACATTTTCCGCCCAAATGTAAACGCGTTTGTCGGTGGTGTCGCCCAATAACTTGGCAGCGTTATCCGGCAAAGGGACACCCCAGGTGATATTGCGGGTAATGGCGCGGTCAACCAAACCTTCGTGTAAATATTTATTTGTCATGCCAACGGCGTTGTTGGTCCATTGATTTTGTTTGGTGTGCAAATTCTGTTCAATTGCGGATTGAAATTTACTTAAACGCAAATAAATTTGTTTAGTATCGCGTAATTCAGGAGTGGCACCGCATAACTTGCAACGCGGGTCTTTTAGGTCTTCGGGTTCCAAAATTTTACCGCAATGGTCGCAAGAATCGCCTTTGGCATGTTCGCCACAGTGTGGACAAGTGCCTTCAACATAGCGGTCGGGTAAATATTGTTGACAATGGTTGCAATACAATTGTGGAACGGTTTTAACAAAAACATTGTCAGTGTTGTACATGTCAGCGTGAAATTGTGACGCAAAGGATTGGTGGGCTGGATTCATAGTGGCGGTGTAGTTATCAAAGGTAAACGCTAAATCGGTAAAATCGCGTTTATGGCTGGCAGAATATTTTTCTGCGATTTGATTTGGGGTTAAGCCTTCGGCTTTGGCGGTAACCAAAATTGGTGTGCCGAAACAGTCGCTACCACTGACAAAACTGACCGCAGCTCCGTGGTCACGGTAATAACGGGCCAAAACATCAGCGGGTAATGATGACGCGATGTGTCCCAAATGTAATTGGCCATTAGCATATGGCCAAGACAATCCAATTAGTACATTCATTTTCATATAGGGAATTGTAGCATAATTTTGGGCAAGTCACAATTATAATTAGTGATATAATTGACAAACCGGAGGTAAAATATTAAAATATGGCATAGAAATCATTAATGGAGGTAATTAATTATGCCTAGTGGACATAGTGGTGGCAGTAGTAGCGGTGGACATTTTGGTGGGGGTGGTTTCTCCCATAGTGGTGGACATTTCAGTGGTAGCCATTCATCATCTTATAGTGGTGGACATTTCGGTGGTACTAGTACTAGTCGTGTTGGTGGTACTGGTCGTGCCGTTGGTTTTACTCCGCGTCCGCATCGTCCGTTTTATCAACCACGCGTAGTAGTGTTTGGTGGTCGCCAAGTTTATTTGGGAACCGGGCGTGCCAGTGCGGTTTCGGTTTTAGGTATCCTGATTGCAATTGCTGTGATCGTAACTATCTTTTTGGGAATTGGTTGGGCAAATAGCAATGACAATGATTACTTAGAATACGAGGCTGAAATTAATGCGATTAAAACTGATTATAATAAATACCAAGCCATGGCGAAATATGCTAGTGAAAATGTTGGCTATACGGTGCATGGTGATGTGCTTTATAAAGAAGAGTTTGAAAATTCGGGCAAGTATTGTATTAAATACACTTTTGATACGCTAGCGGGAAAAGTAGATAATGGTTTCTCGTTTTATGTTTACACACGCGAACAAGCGATCGAATTGGAAGAAAATGGCGTGGTCTTAGCTTTGGAAAAACCGTGGTTAAGCGCTAATAAATTTACCGATTCAGTGCCGTTGAATTATTATGGTACTGCTTTGGAAGATGATGCAGAATATCTTTATTACTGTGACTTATATAATAAAGCCGTCGCCGAACAAGATGATTCTAAAAATTTCATGCGCGGAGCGTTCTTGACCAGTGTTGGTATTACCGTTGGTTTAATTGTACTATATGTGTTAGTGAACGCAACCGCGAAAAAGGCAACCGCTGAGCAAATCGCAGCCGACAAGCAAGGAACGACAACCAGTGCGGATAATAAGACAATACCGACAGGGACTTGGCGTTGTGACTATTGCAGTACTTTGAATGATAATGCGAAAGAACGCTGTGACGGCTGTGGTGCCAAACGCCAGAAATAATTTGGTGAAAACAGGGTAATCTGCTAGGATAAAAAAATATGGCAACAGACATTGATCAGTGGTTGAAAAATAATACACACGATTTGCAAGGTAAAGTAGTAGTGATGACGGGGGCAACCGGGGGTTTGGGTCGTCATGTCGTGCGCGACTTGTTAAAGTGTAATGCTAAAATTATTATGTTAGACCGTGATATGGCAACCATGAATGATTTTAGTAATCAATTGCGTAATGAATTTCCGCAAGCACAAATTGAAAATATTGTGATTGACCTGAATCAAATAAGATCAGTTGATGCAGCAGTAGAGCAATTGATTGACCAAAATATTGACTTTTTAATTTTGAATGCTGGGGTTTATAAGGTGCCGGTGGTTAACAGTCAACTGGGATACAATAATGTTTTCCAAATTAATTTTATCAGTCAATACTATTTGGTGCAGCAGTTATTACCAGCATTACAACGCACGAATGGTAAAGTGGTGGCAGTAACCAGTCTGGCTTATAATTATGGTAAGTTGAACGAAGACGATATTGATTATAGTAAGCAGGCTAAACACGCGTCAAAAGTTTACGGTAATGCGAAACGCTTTTTAACATTGGCTTTGTCGGAATTCTTCCAAGACCGTGACGATGTGCGTCTGGCGTTAGTACACCCTGGGATTACTTTAACACCGTTAACCAATAGCAAGCATAATGGCTTGACCGCCTCGACGATGAAACTACTTTTCCCGCGACCGGAAAAGGCGGCGTTAAATATTATGCACGGTGTCTTTACTGATATTGCTTGTGATGAATGGATTGGTCCTAAGGTGGCAAAAATTTGGGGCGTACCAACGGTTAGTAAATTACCAGTGGCAACCGCCGAGGAACGCGCGAAAATTTATAATTTGGCGGAAAATATTTGTAAGTTGATTGAAAAATCCGCCATGTTCTAAGTAAAGATTGATTTATCGTCTCATTTAATGTGAGGCGTTTTTTTGTTTGTGCTGGTGGCAATGGTTTGGTAAACTAATAATAGTTAGCTTAAATAAAATAAAAAAAGGAGATGGTATATATGTTTAATTTGAAAGGAAGAGTAGCGGTAATTTCGGGGGCGTCCAGCGGTTTAGGTCGTCAAATGGCAACGGCTTTTGCTAAGCAAGGTGCGGACTTGGTGATTTTGGCGCGCCGTTTAGAACGCTTGGAACAAGTCAAAAAGCAATTGGAAGACTACGGCGTTAAGGTTTTGCCGTTGCAATGTGATGTAACCAAAACTCAAGAAATTGACGATGCGGCAAAAATCGCGGAAAAGACTTTTGGTAAAGTTGATATTTTGGTAAACTGTGCGGGTTCGTCCAAAGATGCCGGTGTGTTAGCAATGGACGACGAGCAATGGAACTTTACCATTAGTACGGATTTAACTTCGGTTTTCAAAATGACGCGTGCGTTCGCGGCAATCATGATGAAACATGGTTATGGTCGCATTATTAATATTGCCTCAATGTATGGATTGGTTGGTAATACAGAGATTCCAACGATTGCTTATCACTCGTCCAAAGGTGGGGTGGTAAACTTTACCCGCGCTACAGCGGCGGAGTTGGCACCGTTCGGTATTACTTGTAACTGTATTTGCCCCGGTTATTTCTATACTGAATTAACGACGGCGGTTTTGGATACGGAAAAATTCCAAGCATTTGCGAAATCACATGTACCAATGCAGCGTTATGGTAAGGAAGGTGAATTAAACGCTGGTGCGATTTTCTTGGCCAGTGATGAGGCTTCTTATGTTAACGGCGCCATCTTGCCAATCGACGGCGGATATACTTGCATTTAAGTCGAAAATCAAGCAAAAAAAAGTTTGAAAAAACCCTTGACAATGAATATTCACTGTGCTAGATTATGGTTATCGCGTTCAGAAATGGGCGCGGTGGTGTTCATTGAAAACTTAATACTTTGTACACATTTGTATAAGATTGTAGGTTTAATAAACACTATATCTTTGTCAATTTATGTCAGTCAAGAACTGAGTTTATCAAATTTAATATTAGAGTTTGATTCTGGCTCAGGACGAACGCTGGCGGCGTGCTTAATACATGCAAGTCGAACGGATATGTAGCAATACATATTAGTGGCGGACGGGTGAGTAACGCGTAACCAACCTGCCTTTTACAGGGGAATAACACTTGGAAACAGGTGCTAATACCGCATATGACCACAACGCGGCATCGCGAAGGGGTAAAAGTTTTATCGGTAAAAGAGGGGGTTGCGTATCATTAGCTTGTTGGTGAGGTAACGGCCCACCAAGGCGACGATGATTAACCGGCCTGAGAGGGTAAATGGTCACACTGGAACTGAGACACG
>JAFZSF010000013.1 GCA_017619495.1 Clostridia bacterium
AATCACTTGTATCATCGGAATCTGGTGTTTTAAGGCGAATTCATAATCGCGTTGGTCGTGAGTTGGTACCGCCATAACCGCACCCGTACCATAATTAGCCAGCACAAAATCCGCAATGTAAACCGGCACTTCTTTACCATTAACAGGGTTAATCGCGGTAATTCCCGCCAAGACACACCCTGACTTATCTTTCGTCATTTGGCTGCGTTCAAATTCACTTTTACGCGCCGCGGTTTGACGATATTTTTGTACTTCGTCCCAGTTTTGAATTTGGGATTTCAAGTTTTCCACTAACGGATGTTCGGGGGCCAAAACCACGAAAGTCACCCCGAAAATGGTTTCAATACAAGTCGTGAAAATTTTAATGGCACCGCCCTGTTTAATTTGGAAGTCAACTTCGGTACCGTAACTGCGTCCGACATAGTTAATCTGACTGGTTTTAATGTGAGGCAAATAATCAGTTTCCGCCAAGTCATCAATTAAACGGTCGGCGTAAGCGGTCATCTTCATCATCCATTGCGGAATGGTTCTTTGGGTTGTTTCCGCATGGCATTGACAGCAAGTACCGTTTTCCACTTCTTCGTTCGCTAAAATACCACAATTAGGACAGTAATTTACATTAGCCGTGCCCTTGTAAGCAATTCCTTTTTTGAAAAATTGTAAAAACTGCCACTGCGTCCATTTATAATAGGACGGGTCACAAGTTGTAATAAAGCGTGACCAATCGACCGACAAACCGACGCGTTCCAACTGTTCGCGGAAAGTCGCGGTATTGCGTGCCACCACTTGTTGTGGCGGAATATGTTCACGAATTGCCGTGCGTTCAGCTTCCAACCCGAAGGCGTCAATCCCCATTGGGAACAACACATTTTTACCTTGCAAACGCAAACGCCTTGCCATCGCGTCCAACGCAGTATAGCTGCGCATATGCCCAATGTGCAAACCTTTACCGCTGGGATACGGAAATTCAATCAAAATATACGCATTTTCTTTCCCAGCAACATGGTCCTTGGTTACAAAGCGTTGTTCTTTTTGCCAGACTGCTTGCCATTTTTTTTCAATCGCACGGAAATCGTAGTCTTTCATAAAACTCCTTATTCAGCAGATGCGCCGTCTTCTTCGTCTTCTTGTGGTTCAGCTACGGCAACCGCGACAATCTTCGCGCCTTCGCCAATACGCATAATACGCACACCTTGTGTATCACGGCTAATCTTAGAAATGTAACTGGCCTTAGTACGAATCATGGTACCATTATCGCTAATCAACATAATATCTTGTTCGGCACGCACTTGTTTCAAGTTAACCAAGGGGCCAGTCTTTTCGTTGAAGATACCAGCTTTGATACCTTTACCCGCACGCGACTGCAAACGATAATCGTCAGGGTCACTGCGTTTACCATAACCGTTCGCCGAAACTGTCAAGATCTCGCAACCTGGTTCGATAATACTCATATCCACGATTGATTCGGTTTCACGTTCAATATTCATACTCTTAACACCAGCCGCACCACGACCCATCGGGCGTACATCTTCTTCACTGAAACGGATACATTTGCCCGAACTAGACGCCATAATAATTTCGTCCGCACCGGTTGTATGCGCGGCCCCAATCAATTGGTCACCTTCGTTCAAGCCGATCGCAATCTTACCCGTACGCGCAATACGCGCAAACTCTTCACACTTGGTCTTTTTAATCATGCCGAACTTAGTCGCCAACATAATGTGACCCAGGTCGTAATCTTCCATCGGAATGACCGCTGCCACACTTTCGCCGTTTTCTAACGACAACAAGTTGACAATGGCGCGCCCCTTCGAGCCTTTGGCGGCTTCGGGCACTTCAAACGCCTTAATGCGGTAAACTTTACCCATATTAGTAAAGAATAATAAGTCGTGGTGCGTGTTCGTAACAAACATGCGTTCGACAAAGTCTTCTTCCTTGGTGGTGTGCGTATTAGAACCTTTACCACCGCGGCGTTGTGCCTTATATTCAGTTAATGGTAAGCGTTTAATGTAACCACAGTGCGTCATGGAAACTGCGACATCTTCTTTTTCAATCAGATCCGCAATATCAATATCGCCGTAATCAGTGGTTAATTCAGTAACACGCTCAACCGCGTACTTGTCTTTAATTTCCAACAATTCTTTTTTTATCAAAGCCAACAATTTCGGCTGGCTGGCAATAATTGATTTCAATTCGACAATCAAAGCACGCAATTCTTCCAATTCAGCTTTTAATTTTTCGACTTCTAGACTGGTTAAGCGTTGCAAACGCATTTCCAAAATCGCATTGGCTTGACGGTCGGTCAAAATAAAGCGCTTCATCAATTTTGCCGCCGCATCAATCTTATCTTTGGAAGCCTTAATGATCGCCACAACTTCGTCAATGTTCGCCAAGGCCTTAACTAAGCCTTCCAAAATATGCGCGCGTTCTTCAGCTTTTTCCAAATCAAACTTGGTTCGACGCAAAACAACTTCTTTTTGGTGTTCCAAATAGTAGTACAGCATTTCTTTCAGGTTCAAAACTTTTGGTTCGTTGCCAACCAACGCCAAGAAGTTGATACCCATTGAAATTTGCATTTGACTTAATTTAAACAAGTTAGTCAAAACAACTTGTGGTTGTGCTTCTTTTTTCAAAGTAATGACAATGCGCATACCATGGCGGTCAGATTCTTCATCAACACTAGTAATGCCTTCAATGCGTTTATCACGCACCAACAAAGCAATACTTTCAACCAATTTGGCTTTGTTCACTTGGTAAGGAATTTCGGTAACAATAATACGGTTACGACCATTATGTTCCTCAATTTCGGTTGTCGCACGCAAAACAATGTTACCATGACCAGTTTTATAAGCATGACGCAAAGCCGCACGCCCCATAATAATACCACCGGTCGGGTAATCTGGCGCTGGAATAATCCGCATTAATTGTTCGATTTCAATATCAGGATTTTCAATTAGTGCGACTACGCCATCAATAACTTCGCCCAAATTATGGGGCGGAATATTGGTTGCCATACCGACCGCAATACCATCACTACCATTAACTAACAAGTTCGGGAAGCGCGATGGCAAAACCACTGGTTCTTGTTCGGTCTCATCGAAGTTTGGACGGAAATCTACGGTATTTTTATCAATATCACGCAACATTTCACTGGCAACCGCGGACAAACGGGCTTCGGTATAACGCATTGCTGCCGGCGGGTCCGCATCGACCGAACCAAAGTTACCGTGACCATCAACCAATGGCATGTTAATCGTAAATGGTTGCGCCAAACGGACTAACGCATCATAAACCGAAGTATCGCCATGCGGGTGATATTTACCCAAACATTCACCGACGATACGCGCACATTTCTTGAAAGGTTTGTCATGGGTTAAACCCAATTCACTCATCGAGTACAAAATACGACGGTGAACTGGTTTCAAGCCATCACGCACATCAGGAATCGCACGGCTCATGTTAACCATCATGGCATAAGACATAAAGGACTTATGAATTTCGTCTTCAATTTTGACTTTTACATATTTCGTATTATCTACGATTTCTTGTAACTCTTCGCTATAATCTTTCTTTCTCATCGTTTACTCCTTAAATATCCAAATCCTGTGTGAAGTTCGCTGCGTTGCGTTCAATGTATTCACGACGCAATTCAGCCTTTTCACCCATCAATGTTGAGAAAATTTCGTCCGCAGCAAAAGCATCTTCCAAAGTAATTTGCACCAAAGTACGATGCTCCGGATTCATGGTAGTATCCCACAGCTGTTCTGCGTTCATCTCGCCCAAACCTTTATAGCGTTGGACATTGGCTTTACCGCGGGCACCCTTACCCATAATTTGTTCCAATTCAGCGTCGCTGTATGCGTAAAGTTCTTCACTGCCTTTGGTAACTTTATACAACGGTGGCTGTGCGGCATAAACATAACCGCCTTCAATCAACGGACGCATGAAGCGGTACAAGAAAGTCAACAACAAGATACGAATATGGCTACCGTCAACATCAGCATCACTCATGGTAATGATTTTATGATAACGCAAACGGTTAATATCAAAATCTTCTTGAATTCCACAACCGAACGCCGTAATCATATTTTTAATGGTTTCACTTTCCAAAACACGCGCCAAACGCGCCTTTTCCACATTCAAAATTTTACCACGCAATGGCAAAATAGCTTGGAAACGACGGTCACGACCTTGCTTGGCCGTACCACCCGCACTATCACCCTCAACAATAAAGATTTCGCAGAACTTTGGGTCGCGTTCGGTACAATCCGCCAATTTACCGGGTAAAGTGGTATTTTCCAAAACACCTTTACGGTGTACTAAATCTTTCGCACGGCGCGCCGCTTCACGCGCATTGCGCGCTGTTTGACATTTTAAAATCAATTCCTTGGCGGCTTTCGGGTTTTCTTCCAAGAATTCACCAAACTTTTCTTGGACCACTTTTTCCACTTCCCCACGCATGAAAGCATTGCCTAATTTAGTTTTGGTTTGACCTTCAAATTGCGGGTTTTCCAATTTAACCGAAATAATCGCCACAACACCTTCCAATACATCTTCAATGGAAAGTTTGTCACTTTCTTTTAATAGATTAACTTTTTTACCATAATCGTTAATCGCTTTCGCTAATGCATTACGGAAACCAATTAAGTGGACACCACCTTCTTCGGTGTTAATATTGTTTGCATAGGCGTGAATATTTTCACTGTACCCGTCATTCCACTGGAACGCCACATCAACTTCGCTGTTTTTATTCTTTTTGGTAATGTGGATAATTTCCGGAATAATTAAGTCTTTACCCTTATTCAAACTTTCAACGAACTCTTTAATTCCACCTTTATAACAGAAAGTATCTTTATGTTCACGACCGGGGCGCAAGTCCGCACATTTAATAATTAAACCTTTATTCAAGAATGCTAACTCACGCAAGCGCACCTTCATGGTTTCATAGTTAAATTCAATCGTATCAAAGATTTCCGCATCGGGATAGAAAGTTACCTTAGTACCCGTCTTAGTCGCCTTGCCAGTTTCACGCAACGGAGCTTGGGGCACACCGCGATTATATGATTGATGGAAAGTTTTACCATTTTGATAAACTTCAACTTCCAACCATTCCGACAAAGCGTTAACAACCGAGACACCAACACCGTGCAAACCACCAGAAATAGTATAACCACCCTTACCAAATTTACCACCCGCGTGCAATTTAGTTAAAACCAATTCCACCGCGGAAATTTTTTCGGTTGGGTGAATACCGGTCGGAATACCACGACCATTATCCAAGACCGAAACTGAACCATCGCGTTCAATGGTAACGCTAATTTCGGTACAATAACCAGCCAATGCTTCGTCGACACTGTTGTCCACAACTTCGGTAATCAAGTGGTGTAAACCGCGTGTATCCGTCGAACCGATATACATACCGGGGCGCTTGCGTACCGGGTCCAACCCCTCCAAGACCGTGATGTCTTTGGCATCATAATGTGACGCTGTCGCGGCCGTTTTTTGCTCTTTTTTCTCCGTACTCATAATGTATAAATTATACCAGAAACGCGCCAAAAAAGCAACGCATTTACCCAACTTCTTATATATAATAAGCGTCACGCAACCGGGTAATTCGGCGGCAAATTTCCCTTAACATCACTGTACAATGACACTACACACGCACACGCTAAATTCAGTGCTTATTTTTCACACTTTCAATCGTTTGCAACTCAAAACGATGTACCTGTGATTTACCGATCACTGCTTCGACAAACATATCATATGGGCGCACCCACAATTTATTGTCGCCATACAAGGCGCGATAAACCACCATTTTTTCACCGGTTTCGGAATGGTAGGCAATATCTTCAACTAAATAATAATCACCCTTAAAATGGCGATAAATTCCCTTAACTTTAATCTCCATATTAGCAGTATGACATAAAAATCAATTGATAAACTACTATTTTTTTTGTGGCTACTGACCTAAAAGCGTGCTATAATAGCAATATTATAGGGGTATCGCCAAGCGGTAAGGCAAATGGCTCTGACCCATTCATCGTAGGTTCGAATCCTGCTACCCCTGCCATTACAAACCTAATCCGAACATATTGGATTAGGTTTTTTATTAAAAAATTTTACAATATTGTCCCAGAATGATATTCTTCCTATGAACATAAACAAAAGGAGAAATATTGATGTTTGAAATTATAGTTGGAACTGTAATTATTAAAAATAAAAAAATTCTAATGGTTAAGGAGAAAAAAAAAGGAGTTAAAGGACTACTTAATTTCCCAGCTGGCCATTTAGAAGCACATGAGACTTTAGTGGAAGCAGCAACAAGAGAAATAAAAGAAGAAACTGGTTTTAATGCGAAAATCAATTCCTTGATTGATACACAATACTTCAATGTTAAAGATAAAAATTTAGTTATATTTATTTTCCAAGGCGAATTGATTGAAACTGAAAATAATTCAATAAATGAATTAGATTATGACTTTTATGATATTGAATACATTAACGCAAACAAACATTTATTAAGAAACGAAGAAATGTTTATTTCTGCATTAAGCAAAATTAATCGAGGAGACAGCGTAGCTGTTAAAATTTTAAAATAAAAATAAATTAAAAAATATATTTTAGTTTATAGTAAACAAAAGGAAAGCCCTGCCAAACAATGCTGCATACAAAAAATGACCGCGTGGGCCATATTTTTAATATCCGGTTTAAAATTTGTTTTATAAATCTTTTGGGCGTTGTTCATTATTTAAGCCATAAATTAAGTAGTGGCGCTCAATGCGTTCTTGCATTGCTTCTATGTAAGGGGTGTAGCGTTCGGCTTTAGCGGAATTCAATTTTGCAACGTAATTTTTGATTTCGCTTAATAATTCGGCCGCCGCCGCAAATGGCAAGTCGCCGGCTGAAATTTTATCCATGCGCATTTCAATATTTTGCGCGATAATATCACTGTTTAAATGTATCTTTTTTTGTTCCATGATTTTTCTTTATTTGGGCGATATCTTATCATATTTACTGATGAAAAACAAGAGTACTTTATTTACTGAAACCGATGCCTAAACCGTTTTTAGAATAAAATTCGATAATATTGGAGCGAATTCCATTAATTGATTTTTTTAATGCATCACTCCAACCTGCGCGGTCACCGTACATTTGTTCGTACAAATTTTCAATGGCGTTAACTTCTTGTAGGGCTTCGTCATAAGAAATTTTTCCACTAGTTAATTTGGCCAACTTTTCGCCGATAACGCTGGCTAATATATCATTATTAAGATGAGTTAATTTTTCCATGATTTCAACTCCTTTTGTTAATGTATTTTAACATAGTTAAAAAAACAAAATCAATACCCTGTGAGATATTTTACAATTTTTATTTAAAAATCATGACTTATCATGTATAATACTGAATATTACCGTAGGGGTGTCGCCAAGCGGTAAGGCACGAGACTTTGACTCTCGCATTCGTAGGTTCGAATTCTGCTACCCCTGCCATAACCAACCTAATCCGAACAAAAAATTAGCCTGCATTATTGTAGGCTATTTTTTAATACGGCAATATCGGTATAAGAGTTGATCCTCTTGATTGTTTCTGATTGATTAATCGAGAAAAAATTAGCGGAAAATAAATCTTCATGTTTTAGTAAGTCTGCCAATTGATAGCGCTGAGTAACTAAACCATAAATAGCGAAAAAGTTTTTAAAATCGGCAAAATCGGTAAATGTACCCCGTTTCACTTTGGCTGAATCCGCGATGGTTTTGCGGTGGTCATAATCCTGAATGTCATCGCACGGGCAATCCGCAGAAATCCAATACCAATCATAACCTTGAAACATCGTCGTAAATTCACGCGCAAGGTTACCAATGACCTCTTTCGTTAAATACCAAAATAAACCTTCACTGATGACAACAATTTTTTGTGTTGATTGTGCTTCAAAATCGTTATCAAACATCGATGTAACTGTTCTATATTCGCCAAGTCAACATCAAACAAAGTATTGTTTAAGCGTTCATAAAACAAATCGGAATAAATAGATTTTTTGATTTCAATTACTGGCTTGAAATCTAATTCAATATAATCATAACTTTGATATTGTAAATGTCTGGGGCTTAAACCTGCGGCAATTTCTATCACTAACGTGTCTTTATCAATTAACTGGTTAAGTTCAGAATTAATCGCTTTATGTCTTGCCTCGATTTCCAAAGCCATGGCGTTGGTAAATTGGTTTGGTTGGAAAGAAAACCCCTTTTGAGTTACCAAATTTTTCATCAAAGAAAAAATTTCCATGGAATAATCAATATCAGTAAATATCTTTGGATAGGCAGTTAAAAATGCCGTGCGCATGATATCATTTTGTTGTTCGGAGAATTTATTAGTTATCATCTTTTTCATTTTAACAAACAAGCACTGTTCTGAAAACTAGAAAAACATAAACACTATTTTTGTTCGCTTCACATTGGTTGACCCCTGCCAACTTAAACCCAAACCGGATAAATAAAATGACCTGATAACAGGTCATTTTTAATTTTATTTTTAGCTACCGCATTAATTACATTTCGCGACCAAGGTCTTGATTTTCAGCGATTGTTCTATCACTTTCTTTTTTTTGATATTTTCCCATAAAATACTGGTAATCTACCATCAAATCAATCGATTCAGTTTTTTTATCATAGGTTCGCATAATTCCATCATTAGCAATCTTGTGCGGAACAAATACAGTTTCATATTCATCGCAATTAACTTGTTGGCCACCATTATTCATATCAAAATAATAATTTTTACCAGACATAACCGTACAACAAATAATGTTTTTTTGCACATCATTGATTTCTCTTTTGGAAACGACAGCATGTGATTCAATTAATTCAGTAAATTTATTATTTTTACGGTATTCAGGATGGGCGCGCAAGAAATTGTCCAAATCCAATGCTACGCCGAAATTTTTTCCATCTTCGTTAGCGACGCGGATGATTCCATCGCGCGGGGTATATGGCATAAAATAATCTTCAGTGCTTGACGCCATGGGATTTTCTACAACCTCTTTACCATTATTTTCCATATCAAAAATATAAGTATCACCGTCAACCGTTTTAATCTTAGCGTAATTATGCTCAATGAGACCGATATTCTTAACATTCCATATATCACTACAAACACTGGAATCAATTTCTGGATACAATGCCTCATTTAAATCTGCCAGTTGTTGTTCCGCGCGCTCATCAATGTTTTCAGTTGATGATTCGTCTAAAATAGGTTGCGAACAGCTTTGCATCGTCGCTGCACCAATCCCCAGCATGGCGGTCGTTGCCGCAATTGTCGCTCCTTTTTTAATTTTATTGATAATATTATTTTTATCCATGTAATATTGTAACATGTTTTATTGATAAATATCAAGTTTTTTATAAATTTATACACTAATTTTTTACATAACCGATTTATTTAGATACTTTTTGTCGACTTAACCACTGCTAAGTTTTTTTGAAACAAACTGTACAGTAATTATAACTTTATTCAAATTTTCCCAGAAAAATAATTTCCGGTTCCAATAAGACGCCGGTGTGTTTTTCAACGGTATCTTGCACATGGTACAAAACCTGCAAAATATCTTCGCAAGTAGCGTTACCGGTGTTCACAATAAAATTGCAGTGTTGCGGACTAACCATAGCGCCACCCACCGTATAACCACTTAAACCCAACGATTCCACCACTTTACCGACATAAAAATCAGTCCGCGGACACTTAAAAACGCTACCCGCACTGGGGGCATGGGGCTGGCGACGCCGCTTGGCAATTACAACCTGCATTTGATTTTCAATTTCTGTTTTATCGCCATGTTCCAAACGGAAGTACGCCCCTAAGATTACCGCCGGTTGTTCCATAAATACGGAATGACGGTAACCGAACTCCATTTGCTGCTGTGTCAAAGTTTTAATTTCACCGTGGACCAATACATCAACCATCACGGTAATTTCACCGAGGCAATGGTCATAAGCCCCACAATTCATGTAAATACCACCACCCACCGTTGCCGGAATCCCCGCCGCCCATGCTAACCCAGCCAAACCATGATCACGCGCGTAATTAACCACGGCACCGAGTTTAGCACCGGCATCAGCATAAATAAAAACATCATTTTGTTCAATCTTGTTAAAATTCAATTTAATGACAACACCGTCATAACCCGCGTCGCTAGCCAAAACATTGGCGCCTAATCCCAAGACAAAATATGGATATTCCACATATTCCAAGGCTTTAATCAAGCGCACTAAAACGGCTTTATCCTCAACCAAAACCAAATAGCGCGCGGGACCGCCGACCCGAAAAGTTGTCCACCGTGCTAAGGGTTCATTAACTTTGACTTTTTCCGTACCACAAATATGGCGTAAATAGTTTTCCAAAAGCTCCATTGTCCATAAATATGCGGACAATCATTTCAATTATCTGAGATTATTGGCTCCGGCGCGTAAAATTTTAACTTTCGGCGGATTAAGCGTGGTATCAACTTTAGCCAGCGTACTTGGCACATGACGATAAATTTTGCGTCCCCGTACCACGGCATCGGTTTGTCCCGCAAATAGTTTTACCGCTTGACGCCACGAAGTAATTACCGGCTCGCCGTGTACATTGGCGCTGGTCCCTATCACTGGCACACCACACAAAGTCAAAAAACGATTTAACCAACCACTGCGCACTACGCGCACAGCTTGTCCATGAATAATAACCGAAGTATGTTTACGACGCAGTAATTTTTTTTCGGTTGGTGTGATGGAACCACAAAATTTTTCCACCGCGCGAATTGATGGCAACAACCAAATCAAGTTCGCATCGGCGGGTTTACCTTTCATCGCTTTTAATTTTTGGGTTGCGGTGGCGTCAAATGCGTTACAGCCCAAACCCCAAATTGTATCGGTCGGATAAATAATAATTCCGCCATTTTGTACAACATGTGCCAATGGTTTAATTTCATGATGACGGAAAATTTCCATGAATTCAATTATAAGCACAAATTACCAACGGGTCAATCGCGCTTTAACAATCTCATTGCCCAGAATTCTACTAATCGCCCACAAGTCCGGAGTATTAGTTTTACCAGTAATGGCTAAACGCATTTGCGCCGTCAAAGTTTTCAAACTCGGTTTATCCGGTGCCATGTTTTTAATCTTTTGCCACCAAGTGTCTTTATCATCGTTGGCATCATAGATTGCAGCGTATTTTTTTAATAACGCGCCGTCCAAACTCGCCCCATCAACGGTAATTGCGTCCCATAAGTAACTATATAATGTCGGAATATCTTCAAATTTAACCAAATCTTTACGCGGACGTTCGCCACCGCGTTCCACCCCCAACATGGCCTCAATGCGTGCTTTTATCGCGGGGGTTATCTGTGGCAAAGATTGCCAGTTCCACGCGTTAAAAACTTTAATCATTGTCGCATGGTCATAACGCGCCCAAACATTTTTGGCAATATCATTTAATTTAGGTAAATCAAATAAAGGGTTATTCGTCCCAATTTTTTGAATACTGAATTGAAAATCAGTCAAGGGCGCGGTCGGGTTAGCCGTACGCCAAATTTCAAAATCGCTGTTATAAATGGTCAGCAAATATTCAAAAATTGCCTCGCGCGGATAACCAGCATCAACCAAATTCATAACCAACGCTTGCGGATCTTTACGCTTAGAAAGTTTACGCTTTTTACCATTATCTTCAATGTTAATGGTCGGCATATGCAAATAATTGAGACGCGGAAAGCTTAACAAGTCGCACAATTGCATGTGTTCCGCAGTCGAAATTAACCACTCTTCACCACGCACCACCAACGCGGTTCCCATCAAAGTATCATCAATCACATGGGCAAAATTATATGGTGGTAAACCATTGGATTTCAAAATAATCGGGTCATTAATTTGTGGTGGTAACGCAATTTCACCCCGTGCCGCGTCGACAAAAGTAATGCGGTCACCCCAATCTTGGTAACCAAAATTCGCACGAATCACATATTTTTCTCCGTTCGCCACACGACGCGCCACCTCTTCCTGACTTATATGACGGCATTTTGCGTATTTACCATAATAACCCGTCGGTTCATTATTTTTTAGTTGTGTTTCCCGCATTTGGTTCAAATCGTCTTCAGTACAGAAACAATAATAGGCTTTACCCTGCTTGACTAAATCTTCCGCATACTTTTGATAAATAGCAGCGCGCTCACTTTGGACATAAGTTTCCGCGAAGTGAATATCAAAATAGTTAAAGGTAGTCATCATTTTTTCGACCGCATCAGGCACATAACGCTTACTATCAGTATCTTCGATGCGCAGATAAAAACGCCCATGGTTTTGACGGGCTAAGTATGAATTAACCAATGCCATCGCAACTGTACCTAAATGCACATAACCGGTGGGACTGGGTGCAATGCGGTAGCCATCGGGTTTTTCAGAGCGGTAATTTTTCATTGCGCAACTCCGTAACTTGACGCAGACATTCGTTAATGACCGCAATCACTAAATCTTCGGTGGTTTCCACATCATCGGGATCCACCGCTTCGGGTTTAATGTGTAAGTCTAATAATTCATAAGCTCCCGACATGGAAGCAGTCACCATGCCACCACCAACGGTTGCTTCCACGGCGGTTTCCGCCAATTCTTCCTTAGTTTTTTCCAATTGTTTTTGCATGGCTTCGGCCTGTTTCATCAGGTTTGCCATTTGTCCATTATTGCCCATTGAAAAATTTCTCATATGGACAGTTTACACGATTTCAACTTTATCGCCAAATAAATCCTTTAAGCGTGCAATATAATCACGGTTTTCATCATAGACTGCCACGGTATCATCTTGCCAAGTTACTGTCACACCAGCTTCTGCCAACTCCTGCAACTGTGGCAAATGTTGCTTTAACATGCTTTTTTCGGTCTCATCATGCACATGCACCACAATTTGGTCATCATGGAAATCAACATCGTTCATGGTAGAAAGTAGACCAAATAAACCAAAATTTTTATTGGTTCTTAAAGTGCGTAAAATTTTCGCCCAAACACCTTCCAGTACGTGTTGTTCCATGTTAAGCTCCGCAAGCCACCAAGGCCGCTGTTTCAAAATAGCCGTGTGGATCTGTCGCATATTTCAAAGTAGTTTCCAAATTTGCAAACATGCGCAGTGCGTTCGCCAAACGCGGCGTCGGCTGGGCGACATAAGCGTCTTTAATCGCCGCCAAAGTTCCGTGTAAAATTCGCGCGGTACCCGTTGATGAATCGAAAATTTGTTTCACGGTCGCGCGCACAGCTTTAACATTACCCGCCACAATTTGTTGTACCAATTGGTTAAAAATTTGTGCGTCCAAACCACCAACTACACGGTTAATGGCTGCGACCGTAATTGGTTCTTTGCCACAATATGCCGCCACCGTATCAGCAAAAGATAAAGCGTCACGCACGCTACCTTGCCCTTCTTTGGCAATTGCGGTAATCGCCGCCGCGTCCGCCGTGATTTTTTCTTTTTGAAAAATACCAGCAATTACTTTTTCCAAATTCGCCAAAGATACATTTTGAAAATTAAATCGTAAACAACGACTTTGTACCGTCGGTAATAATTTATGTGGTTCGGTCGTCGCTAAGATAAATATGACATGAGCGGGCGGTTCTTCCAAAGTTTTTAACAATGCATTAAAAGCGGAACCGGAAAACATATGCACTTCATCAATAATGTAAACTTTATATTTTCCAACCACGGGGGGATATTTCACACTTTCGATTAAATCGCGTACCGCATCGACACCGTTATTACTCGCGGCATCAATCTCAAAAATATCCATACTCTTATTCGTGCTTTGGCACCAAGCACACTGGCCACAAACTTTACCATCATGAAAATTTTCACAGTTAACCGCGTTGGCCATAATTTTGGCAACCGAAGTTTTACCCGTACCACGGGTGCCACAAAATAAATAAGCATGTCCAATCTTACCCGCGGTAATTTGGTTGCTTAAAGTTTTCGTAATAAAATCTTGCCCCACTACTTCGCCGAAGGTTTTCGGACGATAGACTCGGTAAAAAGATTTAATTTCCGCATTCATCATTCTGGTTGCCTCTTCATAAATTCAAACGCCAATTCACGGTACGCTTTGGCACCCGGACATTTGCCATCATAAATACAAATCGGTTTACCATAGCCTGGGGCTTCCGCCAGTTTAACATTACGCGGAATTTGCGTATTGTAAACTTTGCGACCAAAGAATTTTAACAATTCTGCTTGCACCTGCAAGTTCAACCCGTTACGACTAAACATGGTCATCAAGATACCTTCAATGTCGATTTTCGGGTTAAATCCTTGGCTCTTAATCAAGCGAATCGCGCGCACTAATTGCGTGATACCTTCCAGAGCGAAATATTCACATTGAATCGGGATAATCACCGAATCAGCCGCGGTCAAAGCATTAACCGTCAACAAGGTTAAAGTCGGCGGGCAATCAATAAAGATGTAATCATAACTATCGCGGATTTTATCCAGACAATTACGCAAAATTTGTTCACGACCACGCATGCGCACTAATTCAATTTCCCCACCTGCCAAGTTTTCATTACTCGGTAAAATTTCTAAGTTTTTGACCGCAGTCAACTGAATCGCATCAGTCGGATCGATTTGGTCGCACATGACATTATAAACTGACGGCATCTTATCGGTAACCTTGACACCTAAGCCACTACTAGCATTATGTTGCGGGTCGAAGTCTACCACTAAAACCTTTTTTCCCAATTGCGCTAAGTAAGCTGCCAAGTTAATACAGGTCGTAGTTTTACCGACCCCACCCTTTTGTAAAGCAATTGCAACGATTTTTCCCATGTTTCCTGTTCCTTTTTTATTTCTTACTGGTCATAAGATAACATAATCTTTATTAAAATACCAGTTTTCTGCCATAGAATCTAATTTTCCACAATATATTGTATTTGGTTAAAATGTATTATACTATATATTGTGGTTCTTTAGGTAATTAACGAGTCTTTCCAGCTCTTCGGCCGAATAATATCCAATTACCACCTTGCCACGATCTAAGCTGCCGTCAATTTTAACCTTGGTTCCGATGGCGCGTGACAGAATTTTTTCTTGTTCGCGGATTTCAGGTGCTTTCATTGGTTTAGTTTTATTAGATGCGAAGCTCGGCATTTTACCATCGATTAACTCACCCAGTGCGCGTACCGATAAGTTTTCATCAACCGCACGACGCGCATATTCAATTTGCTTTTTATCATCGGCAACGCCCAACAGACGGATAGCGTGACCCAAAGTTAATTGTTTACGCGTGATAAACTGTTGCACTTCGGCCGGTAAATTCAACAACCGTAACATATTCGCAATCGTACTGCGTGGTTTAGATAAACGCTCTGCTACTTTTTCTTGCGTCAATTTATGGTCATCCATTAACTTCTTAATTCCCTGGGCTAATTCCATATCATTTAAATCTGCGCGTTGTAAGTTTTCGATAATCGCAATTTCAGCAATTTGTTTTTGGTTAAACTTTTTAATAATGGCTGGAATTTCCACTAAACCTGCCATACGGGCCGCACGCCAACGGCGTTCACCCGCCACAATCATAAAGCGATTACCAACCGGTGTAATTAAAATAGGTTGAATGACCCCATAGGTACGGATACTTTCCGCTAACTCGTGTAAATCATCTTGGTCGAATACTTTACGCGGTTGATTAATATTATTATCAATCATTGCCACAGCAATTTGCTGTACTTCATTTTCCGCCGTGTTAGTCACGGTTTCGGTAGTTTGTTGATTGGTTTTTGCTGGTCGTTTTATTGGTTCATCAATTGGTGTTAATTCGTCATCTAAGGTAAAATCACCAAATAATGCGCCTAACCCACGACCTAATTTATTTTCTCCCATGCTTCAATTTTAATCATCTTCTGTCAAAAAAGCAACAATTTATTATTTAGTACCGGTAAATTGTTTATCGTTAAACATTTTATCATCCACATACCCTGATGTTTCTTTACCACTAATCATCGGCTTGATGAATAAAGCTAGTAACTTACAGCGTAATTGTTAGTAACTACCATGATGCATTTTCAATTGTTTATCGTTAAACATTTTATTATCAGCTTAAATTGTTTATCGTTAAACAATTTATCGTCACAGCATGGCTAAAAAAGTTTACTATTGACAAAAAATGTTACAACGGGATATAATAGCAATATGAAAATAGGATTAATTGTTGATCTTGTCGTCGCAATTTTTATTATTACCAATTTAGTTATCTGTACACACAAAGGATTTATCCGTTGCTTTATGTCGAGCATTTCCACCATTTTAGCATTCGCCGCTGCAGTATTCGCAGCCGCACCTTTGGCTAAATTCCTTGATACCAAGTTCGGCTGGGAAGCCGCAATTGCTAATTGGCATATTCCATTTATTGGTGCACACACCTTGTTATGCGTCCTCACGGGCGTTGCTGTTTTTGTAGCAGTGCGCTTGTTATGTTTATTATTAGATAAATTATTACAAGCCGTAAAAGCCAAATTAAAAGCCATCGGCGTGATTGACCGCATCTTAGGTACCGTGTTTGGTGCCTTTTCTGCCATGGTTGAATTAACCTTTATCTTTTTACTAATTGACCAATTAGGTTGGGCAGCGGGCTTATCTTTAACCGCGGACGGGGGAGGCTACTTTGCTTGGCGCCTTTTCGATTTTTGCAAAACTTATTTGTTCGACTTTTTAACCAAAGTCACCAATGCTGCCTCCGAATACACAATCATTTAAGGTTAAGTTATTTACAATATACAAGGAAGTTACTTACAATTAAAATGTAAGTAACTTTTTTTATGCTTTGACCGTACCATTGTTTACGGTAAAAATTTTACCACTGGTCGGCACATCAGTTGCTGTAATAATGGTTTGGGTATCAGCAATCGCAATTAGCAGTCTCGCGCGACGACTGCTATCTAATTCACTGAACACATCATCAAGTAATAAAATCGGACGCTCACCTGTCAATGTAGTAAACAAATCCAACTCCGCAAGTTTGATTGAAAGTGCAACTGTGCGTTGCTGTCCCTGACTACCAAACACACGGACATCTTGCCCATTAATCATAATCGCTAAATCATCACGGTGCGGCCCAACTGTCGTAGTACGCAAACGCAAATCGCGTTCACGCGCCGCCGCCAACTCTTGGGCAAAATTTGCACAGGTTTCATAGGTAAGTGTGATTTTTTCTTTACCACCGGTCAATATTTTATGCTTGTCCGCGACATAAGGAGTTAATTGCTGGATAAAGGCTTGGCGCTTAGTAATAATTATATTACCTTGTTGAATTAACTGGTCGTCCCAAATTGCCAATTCGCGTGGATCTTGGTTGTCCTTTAAATAAGCATTACGCTGTTGTAAAATTTTATTATAGCGGGCGAGTGCATAAAAATAACTTTTATCAATTTGTGATAAATCGATATTGATAAATCGCCGACGGTCAGCGGGGGCCTCTTTAACCAATTTTAATTCATCAGGCGAAAAGAAAATACAGTTAATTTGTCCCATTAATTCCGCCACTTTGGCTATTGGTACTTGGTTAATGGCAATTGATTTTTTAAGTCCTGTTCCTAATTGAATCGCAACATTGACCGTACCAAATTTTTTTAACGCAGTAACTTGTACCAGAGCCCGTTCTTTACCAAACTGAACCATTTCATTATCCCGACTGGTGCGCCAACCGCGTCCCACACAGGATAAGTAGATTGCTTCTAACAAATTGGTTTTACCTTGACCATTCGGACCTACTAAAACATTCACCCCTGGCGCCAATTGCAGGGTAGTGTGCGTGTGGTTACGAAAATTATCAACGGTCAATTCAGTAATACGCATTAATATATGATACAAAAAAAACCGCAGCAAAGCCACGGTTTTTTTCAGATTGACGCGTCCAGATTATTTAGCCGCTTTTTTCGGAGCCGCTTTCTTCGCAGCAGGTTTCTTTTCTGCTACAACGGTTTCCGCTACTGGGGCTGCAACTGGTTTTACTTGTGCCGGAACCATTTCAGCTTCAATAAAACGAGTAACGCCCTTGATTAACGGGTGTAATCCGAAAACAAAGAAAGGAACCCACAATTGATAGAATGATGCCATTGCACCACGACCAGCAATTGAAGCAAGTTCACTATCGTTGACGCCAGCTACGATAATCAAAACCAACAACAAAACAGTAATAATACCGCCAACAATCATATAAAGCGCGCTGACAAGTTTTTTGCTATTTTGCATTGATTTAACGATCGTAACACCAACCATACCGAAGAAGAAGACCATTGTAGAAATCAACAAAACAATATAGTAGAAATCATACAACCAGCTTCCATCGGTAATACGACTACCAAAGTTTACCCATGCGATAATCGCAAATACTCCACCAATGAAGTAAAGGAAAGCTAATGAAAGTCGTGACCAGTTCTTACGAATAAAATCCATGACTTCGTCTCCTTTTAATTTGGGCGCATCCCAAAAAATTTTTACATAAAGTAAATCTACCCTTAGTATACCGAATTTTAATTTTTCTAACAAATCATTTTTATCATTTTAACCGACCAAAATGTGACCAAAACCACCAAAAACAGAAATTCTTGCGCACTGAATTGGTCTGTGTTATGCTAAATTAAATGAAAAACAAGGATTTGGTCTTTCCAGATTTTAAGCACAGTATTGTTAATCTTGCCGCCACCATGGCGGACTTTTTAGGACAACCGACCCACCACGCAATATTACCCAAGTTGGCGAAAAAATTAAATCCAAGCTATAAAAACATTGTTTATTTAATCATTGACGCCATGGGCTCAAAAATTTTGGAAAAGAATTTACCTGCCGACAGTTTTTTCCGCACCCATCAAATTGATACAGTAACTTCAGTTTTCCCATCGACTACCGCCGCCGCCACAACTTCTTTACAAAACGCGCTGACCCCGTCGGAACACGGTTGGTTCGCATGGTCGGTCGATTTCAATGGGGCAGTGATTGAACTTTTCCGTAACCGCAATTTTTACACGCATGAACCGACCCAAGACCCTAATTTTGCGTACAACCATTTACCTTATAATAAATTTTTTGCCAATTTCAATGGTGAACGCCACATGTACAGTTGCTTTGCCAGCAATTTGTCTTCCAAAATTCACACTGAACACGAAGTTGAATTTAAGGGACTGTCCCAAATGTTCCGTCGTTTAAACGGCATATGTCAACAACCTGACAAGAAATTTATTTATGCTTATTACGCTGATTTGGATAGTGTAATGCACAGTTATGGTACCACTGCCCATAAAACACAACGCCTGTTAAAAATAATTGAAAAGAAAACCGCGCGTTTAGCGCAACGCCACCCCGACACTTTGTTCGTGATTACTGCTGACCACGGCCAAGTTGATATTAAAGACTTCACTTATATCTGCGACGATGCTGAACTGCAAGCATGTTTGGCGCACCCCATTTCCTTAGAACCCAGTGGTGCCAGTTTCAAAGTTAAACCCGATAAACACAAGGAATTCCGAACCGCCTTTCAAAAATACGCCGCGGATTACACCTTATATACAACCGATGAATTAATTAAAAAGGGCATTTTCGGCGACTTTACCATGCACCCTGATTATAAAAAATATTTAGGCGATTTTATCGCGATTGGCGGCACTACTAACAAAATGATGGTTTTTACCCCCGCGGAACAATACCACGGGAACCATTTATATCACGGCATACATACTGGTTTGACCGCTGACGAAATGTTAGTTCCTGTCATTGTGATAGCCGGAGGTAAATAACATGCCCGAATTACCCGAAGTTGAAACCGTGCGTACCGTTTTAGCACCTTATCTTGTGGGACAGACTGTCCAGAAAGTAACCGTTAATTTACCCAAAGTCATTGCTAACCAAACCCCTGCGCAATTTTGCCAAAACATGACGGGGCAAACAATTAAAAATTTTACGCGTCGGGGCAAGTTTTTAACTATACATTTGCACAGTGGGGCGCGCGTAGTTTTACATCTGCGCATGACCGGCACCTTAACCATTGAAAAAGCGGAAACACCTTACACCAAACACACCCATGTAGTGTTAACTTTACTTAACCGCCAAGAGTTACGCTTCGTAGATTCCCGTGGTTTCGGGCGTTGGTGGTACTTTGCCCCCGACACCCCTGACACCAGTGGGGCAGAGCGCTTAGGGCCGGAACCACAAGCGATAACTTTGGCATATCTTCAACAAACCATTGGGCAGCGCCGTACAGCTTTAAAAACCTTGTTACTTGATCAACATATTATCGCGGGTATCGGCAACATTTACGCCGATGAAATCTGTTTTCGTGCGGGTATTCGTCCCACGCGTCAAGGGAACAGCCTAACTTCCGCCGAATTACAAGCCTTACAAACCCAAATCGTAGCGGTCATTACTGAGTTTATCCAGTTTCACCATGTCCCATTCTCAGTTTACGCGCAATCCAAAGGTACCAGTTACCAAAATGATGCTAACTTACGCGTTTACGGACGCGCAGGGAAGCCATGCCAAAAATGCGGGCAACCATTAATCGGTACCCGCATTGGACAACGCAGTTCAGTCTACTGTGCTCACTGCCAAAAATGATTAAGCTTTTTTATGCATAATTTTATTATAGAGGTTATGCACAAATGACGGTTTTTTATTATCTGCATCGGTGACAGTGTTGTTTTTATCTTGGGGTTGTTCAAAGAAGGCTAAGCCAACCGCCCCCGGACCGCCATGGGCACCGACAATGGGTCCAATTTCGCGCTTTTCCGCGAAATCAAAAGTGAAAACTTGCTTAAAATCTTCGGCTTTTTCGCTGGCATGAATGTGACCGTAATAAATTGGCATCGTCAAATCTATATTTTTGGTAAAATTCAACATTTTACGCTTGGCCATGTTGTAACCAATCCCCGAGCCAACCATACGCAACTTAGTATCGACCACACCAATAATTGGCTTAACATGCAAAGTTCCTGCTAATAAGCCTTTCACAAAACTAATGCGTCCACCTTTGACCAAATATTTAACCGTGTCCGCAATAAAATAAATGCGCACGCGTTCGCGTAAAATTTCCATTTGTTGCACTAATTCTGCCAAAGTTACACCCGTTTGAATCAGTTTGCGGGCCTCCATGACTAACGCATAATAGCCCAAAGTGAAAGTGCGCGTATCAAAAATCGCCAAGTGTTCCGAATCTAACTCTTTCGCCGCTTGGGTTAAACTGTTAAAAGTGCCAGACAAACCACTAGATACTGACATCACAAAAACATCATCACCTGCATCCAAAATTGGCTTAATCACTTCCATGTAATCATGCGTGTTGATTTGCATCGTCTTCGGCATTTCTTTGGCTTTGGCTAACAAAGCATAAAAAGTGTCATTGTCTAAATTTTTTCCCGCCAAGTATTCTTGACCATCAATCATCATACGCATCGGCATGGAAACAATCCCCAACTTTTCCGCTTCAGCAGTGCCCATTTCACAAGTACAGTCAATAATCAACTTTATCATATTCTATTTTATCATTATCAACTTAAAAAATGCTAACGAAATTTAACTTCGGATTTTAATCTCGCATTTAATACTTGGGTTAGTATATTTTATGTGTACTAAAACTTTTCACTATTCATTATTCACTATTCACCAAAAAAGACGCTGTGATAGCGTCTTTTAATACGTCTGGTGGAGGTGAGCGGATTTGAACCGCTGACCCCCTGCTTGCAGGGCAGGTGCTCTAGCCACTGAGCTACACCCCCACGAACAAAAAATATTTTATAAAAAGTGTAGCCATTTGTCAAGGATTATGTTATAATACAATTATTCACAGATAACGCACCGCTAGCTCAGCTGGATAGAGCGTCTGTCTACGGAACAGAAGGTCGAGCGTTCGAATCGCCCGCGGTGCACCACAGGTAAATAAATACGAACGGAAAATTTGCAACAACTGGCGTATTTTATGCCAGAAATTTTTGTTTTTTATTAATCAGGTGGGGTGTTTTTTTATTTGTTATAATATAAAACAAATACTGCTACTGTTTACTTGAATCTAAACTATGAGAAGGATTGGTAAAAAAATAATTATATGATAAAATAACTTGAGGGAAAATTGAAAATTAAAAAAAGTTTTCTAATTTTAGCATTAACTGCATCTTTTATTCTGATTTTTTCACTAATTATTGGTGTATTAGTTAGTCACAAAAACGACTTACAATTAACAGTGACTGACCAGAATGTGACTTTTGAAAGAGTAATTATGCAAACCGAGGAGCAATGTCAATTAGAAACCAACGGAGCAGGTTGCCAATGGCCAGTATCGTTAGAAAGTTCACGAGATGGCAGTTTAATGTTATACGGAATTGATGTTGCCGGACTGTACAAGTCAACCGACCATGGTGAAACTTGGAATATGGCAAATAGCGGGATGAAGTCGCGCGGAGTGGGAATGTTCGCGATTGATCCATTTAACCCGCAACATGTTTTAGCATTAGGTCTAGGTACCATCGTTGGGGCTATGCATGTTAGTTATGATGGCGCTACAACTTGGAAAAAAACCGAATTTAGTCTGAAATCATCTGGCGCACGCTATTTATGGGATGGACTCGAATTTGACCCTACTTCTTATGATACCAGTACAAATACCACCAAAGATGTTTATTTTTCGACCCCATATCAGCGTGATACAGGTATTAGAAAAACACCATACAATCAACCACAAACTAATTCACCACTAACTGCCGACAAAGTCGGTTTATACAAATCAATTGACGGTGGTGAAAATTTTACCTTGGTTATTAATGACGCTAGATTGGCTGACGGAATCGTAAAAATTACCGATAACGGTACAATTTATGTAGGGAGTCAACATGGCTTATTTTTAATTGATGGTAAAACTCTTACAATCAAAAATATTTATCTTGAAAACGATGCCGTGGCTAATTATGCAAAAGGTGTGACTGGGTTGGCTGTTGTTGCTAATCAAGTTTATGTACAAACCTGGGATGGTATTTTTCGATTAGAGAATGAAACTTTGTTAAAAATTACAAATAGTAACTATCCGAACCAATGGCCACAATTTCTGACTGTATCATCCAGCAATCCGAATCATATGGTTTACCAAGTGCGTAAGGATGTAAACAATTATTATGTGAATAATACAGTTGTTTCATTTGATGGAGGACAAACTTGGCAAGTTGCTACCAATGAGAAAGACTCTTTATTTTTTCGCTCTAGTTGGATTGCAAGAGAAAAATTATATGTGATAGACCCCACCGATGATAACAATGTAATTACCTTTGGCAGTGATGACTTAGTGCGTAGCACTGATGGTGGTTTAACTTTCCAACAAACGCAAGGTATTTCTAACATGATGCAAGGCGGACGTTTTAATTTTAATTATTACAATCCGGATTTATTATTATTTTCGGCACAAGATTATACCGGAGTAATTTCAACCAATGGTGGAAAAACTTACCGTGCGCTGAAAATACCTGATAAAGGAAATTTTTACGGTGGCTTTGCCGCAGACGAAAATACAATTTTCGGCTTTGCTAACAAAAGTTGGAACGGCGGTACTTTAACTTATACGCATGATGGTGGCCAAAACTGGATTGACACTGGTTACAGTGTATCTGGTGTACCTAAATCAACTTATTATTCTTCACTCCAATCACCAACTAATCCACAGGTATTATTTGCTGCCGAATACTACTCCAAGGATTATGGTTATACTTGGCAAGCCATGCAAGGTTGTGTTAGTGTCTTTACTTTTAATTATACAGGGAAAAAAGAACTTTATGGTGCCAATAGTGATGGTAATATTGTTATATCCTATGATAATGGCGATACTTGGCAAATTGTTTCTCATGAACAATGGAATAAATCAAAACATTTACAAAAACAAACCATTTTAGATTTAGCGTATGACCATGTACACAACTATGTGTATATTGTTCTGCAATCAATTATTACTAATCCTAACGATGATAGTAAACCATACACGGTTGAAGAAATTTACCGTTATGATTTAACCCACCATGTGGCAACCAAATTAAATATTCCAGTGGATAAAAGTGGTACCATGCGTCAAAAATCGGTAGCCGTTGACCCAAACGCACCTTCTGTAGTTTACATTGGTGGTGCTGGCGATTATTTTTCCAGCGACACTGCTTTATTACGCAGTATCGACAGTGGTGAAAATTGGAGTGTTTTAACAACTAACAATTCTCAGTATCCAGTTAAAGCCACCAACCAAGGTGGTTATGAAGTAGCAACTGTCCGTGTCAATCCACGAAACGGACGCGTCTGGATTGCTTGCGGTTGCTATGGTTATGAAACATTTAACCCGCCATATGTTTTTCCAGTACGGTAAATTTAAATAAATAAAAGCCACTTTTAAATTTATTTGACCAAATATTTTTTTAACTACCTTGAAATATCTAAATTAGATTGTTATAATAATGGTTATGGGATTCGCAACTGACTATTTACAATCAAACACCATGTCACAAGATTTAAACCAAATTACCAATATCGAACAAACAAGTAATTTGGAATTTTTCAACCAAGAAATAATTTGCGCTATGTTGCGTTGGCAACAGTGGTTTGAAAACCCATTTGTTGATCATAAAATGGTTAAAATGCAACCAATTACCAAAGATGTTTTTAACCAATATCGTCAAGCGGTTTTAGCTATTTTACAACAAAAGGATATTGACGAAGCCAGTTTGCGCCCACTAATGGACCAATTACTTTTAAATCAAGCCCAAACCTTATTGGCATCTGGTAATGATTATAACCAACGCCTCGCTACTTTAATGACAATGGGGGCTTGTGAGTACCACGGCTTTAACAGTTATTTTACCACTAGTATTCAAACCCATGGTCTGGACAGCCGTTTTCAAAATAATCCCCATATCGAACCGATTTATCGTATTTTCAAACGCGTTGGAGCCGATACCCAAGTAGCGCGTTTTAAAAATGACCAACAAATATATGTTACACCCAACCCGCGTGTTGCTTACTTACATTCTAAGATAACCCCAAAATGGTTTTGTTACTTTAATGATAAAACTTGTCCCGCTTATATTAACCATGATTACGATGCCGCTCAAAAAAATTTATTTAATTTTAACGGCCACGAAAAATTAACCAGTGAAGAACGCACCATGATCACAACTTTTTACAATCAATGGTGGCATCGATTAGTGACACCTAATAATCAAAAAATTGCCGTCATGCCAATGTTCCGTGACCCGAAAGTTTTGCAATCTAAAATAAAATTCAACCAAATTTATTTAGAAAAAATGGGAGCAGAAGCTTTACTTAAAGGTACTATGTATTTAACCTATGAAAATATCTACCAACAACCGATCGCACCCGAATTAATCCATATTATTGATTTACCTAACCAAATTACGCATACACAAAAATTATCCCAAATCCAGAACACTTTTTCCACAGCAGACTTAAAAACTGATTCACAAACTGATAAGTCGCAATTAACCTCCGCATAATTTTTATCATCAGTTGAATTAATCAGAGTAGGGCAATAAAAAAGCACCCGCGGTTACGAGTGCTTTTGTTTTACTGCGTTGTGAACGGCTTATTTACCGTATTTATTGCGCCAAGCTTCGTTGGTAATTTTACGCATGTATTTAATAGTTTCAACCGGATAGTTACCCATTGCGGTTTCTTCCGAAGTCATTACCGCGTCAGCACCATCCATAACTGCGTTATAAACATCTGATACTTCGGCACGACTGGGGCGTGGTTTTTCACACATGTTCAACATCATTTCAGTTGCAACAATGACAAATTTCTTTTCTTTATTGGCAATTTTAACCATTTCTTTTTGAATAGTTGGTAAAATTTCCAACGGATTGTTATCACCCAAACCACCACGCGCAACCATAACACCATCGGCTTCTTTAATAATGGCTTTCATGTTTTTAACACCTTCGGCACTTTCAATTTTGGCAATAACTGGAATATTACCAACAATTTTACGCAATTCGCGCAAATCTTCAACTTTATTCAAGAATGAAGCCATAATTAAGTCAACTTTTTGTTCAACACCATATTTTAAGTCTTCAATATCAGCTGGGCTTAAGAATGGTAATTTAACATCTACGCCAGGGAAGTTGACGCATTTATGGTTTGCCAATTTACCACCAACTTCAATTTCAACAACAATTTCTTTACCTTTAATTTCTTTAACTTTACCAAGTACTAAACCACTACAAAATGAAACTGGATCGCCAGCTTTCAAATCTTGGTATAAGTTGCGGTAAGTAACTGAAATACCTTTTTGGTTACCTACATGGTCTTCACAGAACAAGGAGAATAAATCTCCTTCTTTAACCATAATTGAACCTTTTTCAAAATCGCCTAAGCGAATATCTGGTCCTTTAGTATCCAATGCAATTTTTACATTGTAACCGTATTCCTTGTTTAATTCGCGAACCAAAGCGAATTTGCGTCCATGTTCTTCATGGGTGCCATGGCTGAAATTGCAACGCGCAATACTCATACCGGCATCGATTAAACCTTTCAAGGTTTTTTTGTTTTCACTTGCTGGACCAATGGTGCAAATGATTTTAATTTCCTTTTTATGTGTACTTTCCATAAAGCCTATTATGAAATAATTTGGATAATTTTGTCAATCGTTTTCTCTAAGTCGTTATTGATTAAAACATAATCATAGTACTTAGCATCTAAAATACATTGGTCATAATCTTTCAGTCTTCGTTCAATATCTTCTGGTTTATCGCCACGACCGCGTAAACGGCGTTCAATTTCGTTTTTATCTGCCGTAACAAAAATCGTTATCACATTATTAAAACGCGATTTTAACGCCCTAACACCGACAATATCGCAATCTTTTAACGGAATTTTGTTAGCGTTAAATAATTCCAAAATATAGCGTTCACTCATACCGCGTTTTTCGCCATGGCGCATAGTGTGTTCAAAAATATCACCGGCTTCCACCATACGGTCAAATTCTTCGTTAGTCACAAAATGGTAAGGGTTACCTTCGCTTTCATGGGGGCGCATCGCACGGGTGGCGACCGAGACTAATTTACCAAAGCGGTCAGGGTAGCGTTGCATTAAAGTTTTAATAATGGTATCTTTACCCGCACCGCTGGGACCTTCAATCACAACAATGCGGTTAGCTGTTGTTTTTTCCATGACTTATTTTATCCCGCGCATTATTTTTCGTCAAATCATCATGTGTTTTAATTTCATGACGAATTATTGGTGTTACCAAACAAATTAATGCGATGGTATTCAATAAAAAGCCAAAATACATGGAATAAATATTAATTTTTTTCAAAAACAATATTAAACCGATTAAATTTGTAACATAAGTATAAGATAATAAAACTGTCATTGTATAAATTGCAAAAGATAATGATACAGAAACCATCGCACTAATTAAAGCATGTAATTTACTGGGTTCTACAATAGCCCAGATAATACTTAATACAAATGCAATAAAAAAATAACGATCATGCATTTTTGGCATAAAATAAACCATAACCATGGCAAAACATAAAGCATAACGAACTAAATCAACCGCAGTTAAACAACGACGATGGTGTGCGCGTAACACTAAAATTAATAATGCCATTGTTGCGGCAATTCCAATGATTGAAAAAATAATTACTAATACTAAATAAGTCTGATCACTATAAGAAGATTGTAGTAAATTCTCAAATAAAAATGGTATATTCATACAATTCAATGATAACATTCTTTGACTACCGATTTGTAAAAAATAAACTTTCAATAGATCAATCAAATTTGCGCCCGTAAATAATGGGAGAAAATTAATCGCATACATACACAATGCTAACCAAATCCATTTCCAACTTAAATATTTGTGACCATCTTTATCACGAATTAATAACATGATAAAAATTATTGGTACAATAAACAAAAACTGTAATTTAATAGCAAATGATAAACCTAAACTAATAAAACATAGTACTGAACGATGTTTCAGTGCGAAATAAAACGCTAACAAAGCAAATGTTGTATAAATTGTATCACATTGTGCCCATACATTAGATTCTAATAGAATTGGTGGCAAAATTAAAAAACAAGCGAGATGTAGATAACTAAATTTACTTTGTTTGATTGTACAAATGATAAATTCCATGACAACTGCCATAGCAATAGAAAATAAAAATGTTAAATACTTAATTGCATAAAGACACCCTTGTAAATCAAATAAATGTGAAAAGATAATTAGAAAATAATTATAAAAAGGTGTATAGTCACTAATTGTAGTTATATTGCGTAATGATTCCCCCCATGTCATGTTTTGATATTCACCACACCATGCTTTTAAAAAAACACACCAATCATATGATTCATAATTAATTAACCAAATTGAAACTAAAAAAATTGAAATTAAGATTAAACCGGTTAATAAAGTAGTTTTACCGGTAATTTTATAACGACACCATTGACGTAAACTGAGTATACCAATTATCATTAATGGAATAAAAATTAACCAAATATACCAAAAGAAATAGTTTAATTTACTTTTATCAAAAGCTGAGAATTCGGAATATATTATAAGTAATAAAATATTTGCAGCCGCCAAACACCATAAAATAATTGTCAATAATTGAAAAAACTTTTCACGCCTAACTATCATAGTAGAAGTTATTTTTTGCGAATTATTTTGATTAAATTCTAGTTTAGACAAAACTTCCATTTATAAAATAATACTATTTTTTATTATTTCTTACTAATTAATTTTACACACATAAAAAATATTTTATGCTAACCACACCAGTAATTATCATAAAATATTTACTTTCTTATTATAGGTTGTAAGTATGTTAGTAACTTTTAATCAAAAGTTCGTTAATTTTAACATTTAAGTCGGATAAATTAACCCGTACTTGTTCCATTGTGTCGCGGTCACGAATGGTAACACTCTTATCGGTTAAAGTGTCATAATCGACCGTAATGCATAATGGGGTACCGATTTCGTCTTGGCGACGGTAGCGTTTACCAATTGAACCCGCGTCATCATAAGTTACCGTAAAATTTTGTTGTAAGTCGCGGTATAATTTTGTGGCAGTTGCAGTTAAACCCTTCTTTTGTAATGGTAAGACACAAATTTGGTAGGGGGCTAAGTTAGGTTTTAATTTTAATACCACACGGGTGTCGCCGTCCGCCAAAGTTTCGGTACGGTAAGCATCACACAAAATCGCCAAAAATAAGCGCTCCACACCTTGTGAACTTTCTACGACTGTAGGAATATATTTTTCATTAGTCATCGGGTCTAAATATTCCATTGATTTTTTGGATAAGTTTTGGTGGTTAGTTAAATCATGCACGCCGCGGTGGTGGGTACCATTTAATTCGCCCCAACCGAACGGAAACTTATATTCCATATCGCAAGCGGCTTTGGCATAGAAAACCAATTTTTCGTGGTCATGGAAGCGTAAGTTTTCCGCGCGAACACCTAACACATTGGTAATAAAGTGCCAAATTTTTTGTTTATATTTTTCGTAGAGTGCCATTGATTCATTGGCGTGGCAGAATAATTGGTGCTCCATTTGTTCAAATTCCACGGTACGGAAAATAAAGTTACCGGGGGTAATTTCGTTACGGAACGCTTTACCAATTTGACCAATACCAAATGGTACTTTCAAACGCATACTGCGTTGTACATTTTGAAAGTTAATGTATTCACTTTGGGCGGTTTCTGGACGTAAGAAAATTTGGTCGGCATTGTCTTTGGTAACACCGCGGTGGGTTTCAAACATTAAGTTAAACTGACGAATTGGCGTCCAATTAAATTTGCCACAGTTTGGGCAGACTAAATGGTGTTCGTTAATATAAGTTTCCAAAGCTTGGTTCGTCCAGCCGTCCGCATTAATATTCGCGTCATGACTTTCTATCAACTTGTCGGCACGGGTACGGGTTTGACATGCTTTACAATCCATTAATGGGTCGGAAAAACCGTTAACATGGCCACTGGCAACCCAAACATTACGGTTCATTAAAATACCACCGTCCAAACCAACACTGTTGTCATTGGTCGTTACAAATTCACGCCACCATAAGCGTTTAATATTGTTTTTGAGTTCCACCCCTAACGGGCCATAGTCCCAAGTATTGGCTAAACCGTCGTAGATATCCGAACCCGGAAAAACGAAGCCACGGCTTTTGCATAAAGCGATAATGTTATCAATTGATGGGGTAGTTTCTGTATTGTTCGTTGTCATAGTTGCTCCTTATTTCTTTTTAAGTACGGTAATGCCGTGCATATATTTATGTAATGCGGCGGGGATATTCACGCTGCCGTCGGGATTTTGGTATTGTTCCAAAATCGCGGGTAACACACGCGAAGTCGCCAGTCCGGAACCGTTCAAAGTATGTAATAAAACGGTTTTGCCGTCCGCATCTTTGGTACGGATATTGGCACGACGGGCTTGGTAGTCAGTCGCGTTAGAAACGGACGAAACCTCTTTATAACCTTTCATGGACGGAATATAGACTTCCAAATCGTAGGTTTTCGCCATGCTAGCGGAACAGTCGCCCGCTGCCAAAGCCGTAGTTTGAAAATGTAAGCCCAAACCTTCCAATAATTTTTGTCCGTTACGCACTAATTCTTCAAATAACTGTGCACTTTGGTTAGCGAAGCAGTAAGCGAACATTTCGACTTTGTTAAATTGATAACCACGAATCATACCGCGCTCGTCGGTACGGTAAGAACCGGCTTCCTTACGGTAGCAGGGCGTATAACTGAAATAACGAATTGGTAATTGTTTTGGATCAATGATTTCGTCACGGTGTAAATTTAATAACGCTGTTTCCGCGGTGGGTAACATAAATTTACTCTTTTTCGGGTCTTTATCGAAGTCAGTCACAAAAACATCGTTAATAAACTTTGGGAATTGTCCCGCCGCAAAACCGCTTTGATAGTTCAATAAATGCGGGGGTAAAATGAATTTATAACCGTTAGCAATGTGAAAATCAATAAAGTAGTTTAGTAACGCCCATTCTAACAATGCCCCGGCGCCGGTGTAAACCCAAGTTTTGGCACCACTTAATTTGGCACCCCGCTCGTAATCAATCAAACCTAAATTGGTTGCCAAAGTTACATGGTCTTGCCATTTGAAATTAAATTCTGGTTTTTTACCAAAAGTGGCGACCACGCGGTTATTTTCTTTACCACCCGCCACAACTTCGGGTAAGGGAATATTAGGCAATGGTGCTAACGCATCAAAAATTTTTTGCTCCAAAGTGGCAAGTTCTTGGTCACCGTGCGCAATCTTGTCGCCGATCGCTTTCATTTCGGCAATTTGTTTAGTCGCATCTTTACCTTCTTTTTTTAACTTTGCGATGATGGCACTGTTTTCATTGCGCTTTTGGCGACGGGCTTCGTTATTTTGAATTAAGTTGCGGCGGGTATTATCCAAAGCAATGACCGCTGTAAAATCCACCTGGCACCCACGCTTCGCCAATTGGTCTTTAACCCAGTTTGGGTTACTACGAATTAAGTTAATATCTAGCATATGGACAGTATAGCACAAAATAATTAAAAGTTAATAATGAATAATGAAGAGTGTTTGATGTAAAAAAAACAAATCAACAGAAAAAGTCCGCGCATTTGCGGACTATTCAATAATTTCATTTTTTATTTTTCACTATTTTCGCTGCTCGCCATGATGTTTTTGATTTCGTCTTTCAAAGCTTCTTCGTCAAATTGCGGGTGTACATCGGACCAAGTGTAAGTAATTTTGTAATCGGGTGAAATTTCAAATTGGTCAAACTGTAAACCGTCCATATACGCTAACATTTTAATGGTTGGTTTCAAAAAGCGGCGACAACGGGGTGGCAGATTATTAACATACTTTTCTGATAAAGTAATCATATAGGGTTGACCTTTGTTGTCTTGAGTAATGATTAGTGCTTTTTTGAACTTATTAATTTCGGTATTGCAAATTGCTAAATGCATTTGGTCAATTTGTTTTTGTTCGTCTTTGGATAATTGTAACATCATGGTGGGCTTAATTTTTGCCAACTCTAATTTGATTAATGGGTCCAAAGAATTATTGCCGACTTCGGTCGCAAAACGCGCCGCAATATTGGGAAATAAGTGGTCGACATCGTCCGGTGCAAATTCTGAAGAACCAATGATAACTTCATAAGTTTTGTGAATCCGCGCGCGTAACTTGTTAATTTCGCGTTCGGTAATATCGTAAAAAAATAAATTAGTAAAGATGTAAGCGCGTTGCAAACTGTTTTTGACCAACCGTTTGGCAGTTTCACAGACGATTTGTCCATCTTCCATGACCGAAAAACTACGGTTGATGGCATCAGCGCTGGCGTAATTCATTATCCCAACCTCACCGGTAAGACTAAGAATAAATAATCGCCGCGTTTCGCACTGGTAACCACACAGGGGGCTAACGGGGTAGTAAATGATAATTTGACAAATTCATCGGTAATGGTATTCAGCGCATCAAACATGTATTTGCTGTTAAAGGCAATTTTAATATTCGTTCCGTCCAAGTTAGCGGGGACGCGTTCGTTAATTTGACCCATATCGTTATTGGCGAAAAGTTCCAAACTCTTATCCGCCGTAGTTAGAGTTAACAAGTTAATTTTGTTCGAACCTGACAATAAACCCGCGCGACCAACCGCTGCCAATAATGGTGCTGTTTCGACCACTACATTGCAGTTAAATTCGGTTGGGATAATTTGACGGTAATTAACGAAGTCGCCATCAATTAAACGGGAAGCAAACACGGTGCTACCAAAAGCGACTTGCACAAATTTCTTTTCCACAATTAAACCGATTTCTTCTTTATCATCGGTCAACATACGGCGCATTTCTTCCAAAGCGCGGCTGGGAATAATTAATTTAGCCGAACCCGTCGGACGCACTAACGGCTTAATGATGCGCGCTAAGCGGTAACCGTCCAAAGCTACGGCGGTTAAAGTATTATTTGTAGCATCGACATCAAACAAAGCACCACGCAAAACCGGACGCGCATTGTCTTGAGCGGTAAACGGTGTTGTCTTGTTAATGATTTCGCGTAAATCTGCACCTTTCAAATAAAACAAAGGTTTAGTGTTTAAATCAATTAAATCGGGGTATTCATTAATTGGCATACAGGAAAAGTTGCCGTCGTTACCTTCGCCGTGTTCAATTACCGCTGTGGTGTCCGAACTGGTAAAGGTAATTTGTCCTTGTCCGATTTTAGCAATGTATTCGCCAAACAATTTACCCGGCAACAAGACTGCGCCATCTTGTTTTACATCAGCATGAATGGTCTTACGGATATATAATTCTAAATCCGTCGCAAAGAAAGTTACTTCATTTCCCTTTGCTTCAATTTTAATACCTTCCAAAATCGGATTAACCGTTTTGCTGTTCGTGCCGTGCGCCACAATTGCTACGGCTGCTTTTAAATCTTCACCATCACATATAAATTTCATACTTATATTATAACGAAATTTACCATAAGTGTCTAATGCTTTAATTCTATCGTGAGTAAAAATTTCTCGCCTGTGGTCATAAATTCGATTAATCCGTTGGTAAAATAAGCGTTCAACTGACTACCGACGGCATCTTCAATGTAAATACGGCATTCATCAAAATTGCGCAGTTCTAGGCGGTTTAATGTTTGTGATGTGCGTTCCGCACCGTAGCCGTAATCATGTTGCATGACATACTGTAAAGATGCAAAGTTTTGTACGCGTGCTTCGGTTTGTTGTGGTGGTAAAGTCGTATGGGGCATTTTGGGCGCGGTGACGCGTACCGTCGTATGGTCGGATAAATCAATTAGTAAGGTATTACCGCGGCGGTGCACGGTGTTAGTAATTTCGGTACGCATGAGCGTTTGTAAAAAATCAACCACAAAAGTGGCTTCAATGGTGTTGGGTGTTTCATCAGTTCGTTGCATACTTTTATTATAAAGAAAAAGTCACGGCGTTAAAACATAAATCGTTTTACATTTTTCGACATTTTCCGACAGGTAATCCGGTTTTCACTGGGCAGATGGTTGAATGTATGATATACTGACTTGTGCATCTAAAAATTCAATGTGAGTATGTGGGCACTAAATTTGCCGGCTTTCAAACCCAAAAGGGGCAACGCACCGTGCAAGCAGAATTGGAAAAAGCGTTGACACATTATTTCAACACCCCAATTAAAGTGGTGGGCAGTGGGCGTACCGATGTCGGGGTGCATGCGGTGGGGCAAATTGTTTCCTGTTTATGCCCGCGTGAAGATCTAAAAATTTACCAATTCTTATTAGGTGTTAATAGTTACTTACCGTTTGACTTGTCAGTGACAGCGGCGGAAATTTTACCTAAGTTTAACGCGCGTAGCGATGCCAAAGCCAAAACCTATATATATAAATGTTACATTTCGCCGACCTGTCACCCCATGCGTGATGTCGATCACTGGCAACTTTACAAACCGGTCGATTTAGTACGCTTGCGGGAACAAGCCGCAATTTTAGTGGGACAACATGATTTTACTGCGTTCTGTACTGCCGTGGGAGATAAAAGTCCGCTGCGTACTATTTACAGCCTGGATATTCAAAGTCCGCAACCAGATGAAATTTGGTTTGTGATTCGTGGCAACGGTTTCTTACATAATATGGTACGGATTATTGTTGGTACTTTACTTGATGGGCGTGATATCGCCCCAGTGTTAGCGTCGCGTGACCGTCGCAAGGCGGGGAAGACTGCTCCCGCCAAAGGACTAACCTTATATCATGTCGAATATTAACGGTTGAAGTTTTCGTTATGGCGTGTTATATTGAGGCGACGGGGCGTAGCGTAGTGGTATCTGCCTGTTAATCGTCAGATACCCTGTTGCAAAATCCGTACACCATTCGGGGCGTAGCGTAGTGGTATCGCGCAAGTCTGGGGGACTTGAGGTCGTGGGTTCAATTCCCGCCGCTCCGACCAAGGAAAATTCATACGCTATTTGCGCATAATAATAGAAGTGACAAGACGCGTTAATTGGCAAAATTTTTGGCTAACCGTTATTAACTTTGTGTTGGGCGGACTGGGTTTAACCGCGTTATTAGTCTACTTTCAATCCGCTACCTTGCCAGTACAAATTGCCAGTTATTTTTGTGTCGTCGGATTTAGCTTAGGCTCGATTATCTGTTTAATCAGTGGTAAGCAAGCGTGGGGACGCAGTCTGTTTGTATTTAATGTTTTGACTTTCGTGATTATTGGCGGCTTATGTATTTTATATTGGTGTGGTTTATTCGATGACTTCAGCAATTTAGAACAATTGCGTAACTTAATTCGTGCCAGTGGTGGTTGGGCGTATTTAGTGTATGTTATTTTACAATTTTTGAATGTCGTTTTGTTACCACTTCCGGGCTTTTTGTTTATGTTGGCGGCACTTAGTATTTTTGGCGTTTGGTCAACTTTTTTGGTCACACTGTTGGTGACTTGGGTGGGGTCAATCATTTGTTTTTGGTTTGGACGGACCTGTGGCAACAAAGCCGTGGTTTGGTGTATTGGCGCGGAAAGCGCGGAACGCTACCAAAAGTTACTCGGCGCCAAAGGTAACTTGCTGTTTTTAATCATGCAGATTTTACCGTTTTTCCCTGATGATATGTTGTGTATGATTGCGGGCTTAACCAAGATGAAATTTAGTTTTTTCTTGGTAGTGATGTTAATTGCTAAACCTTTATATATTGCGACCGTGTGTTTTTGTGGTATGATTCCGTTTAGCGGGTGGGGCATTCCGGTTTGGTTGACCATCTGTGTGGTTTTAGGTGGCGGATTCTTACTGTTTTGCAAATATCAAACGGCGCTGGAAAATTGGTTTGCGAAAATCACGCACCGTATAAAAAGACCAAAAGAAAAATGACCCGTGTGGGTCATTCGCCGACTTAAATCGCTTTGCCGCCGTCGCCTTTGCTTTTGTTGCGGTAGTGGTCGGTGATTAAACACTTGGCACCTGCCAAAAAGTAATAACCGCCATCGGTGGCTGATGCCAATTTTCCGTAATCGTCTAGTTCCTTCATGGCGTCACGATAAGAACATTTAATTTCCCCGTTGGCAATGGCCAAAATTCTTAATTTTTTTTGGTCGGCTTGTTGCATGATTTCATCAATATTTTCGGCCATAACTTTGTCCTCCTTGCTTGAATAAAAAGGCATTATAATATAGGTATGTGTGGAAAGCAAGTACTGTGACAAAAAATTTTCGCCAATTTTTGTCGCTGAATTTACTCTTGCGGATTTTGGCGTTTAATTTTATACTATGGCACTTATGAAAGCATTTTGGGAAGTTGTCGGTGAAACCATGCTAGACGCGGTGAAAGTCTTGCCCATTTTGTTAGCGGCTTATTTTTTAATCGAGTTCATTGAATATAAGTGGGCAAACAAATTGCAAAACAACCGTTTCTTGCGCGGTAAGGCCAGTCCGGTCTTGGCAGCCTTGGTTGGTTCAGTACCGCAATGCGGTTTTTCGGTGGTGGCGGCCGACTTATTCGCCCAAGGTATCATTCCAATTGGTGCTTTGTTAGCGGTCTTCGTGGCTACCAGTGATGAAGCGTTGCCCTTGTTACTTAGTCACCCGCAAAAATGGTTATCCATTGTCGTGTTAGTATTGTCTAAAATTGTGATTGCGATTGTGGTGGGGTATTTAGCCAACGCTATGTTCCGTTTGTTACACCGTCGTAAAACGGTAACCGCACTTGAGGGACATATTGACCACGCTGACGAACATGTGCATGAACACGCGGAACAACTCATTAGTATCCACGATGGTTGCTGTCACCATCATTTGGATACTAAGCGGTTTGATTGGAAACACCCCTTATTACATAGTTTGAAAATTTGGGCGTTCATCGTTATCATTAGTTTACTGTTTGGTTGTATCGCCGACCTATGGATTGGGGAAGACCGCATGGCGGAATTTTTGACCAGTAGTTATTGGTTGCAACCACTGTTAGCGGTCGTGGTCGGCTTGATTCCTAATTGTGCTGCCAGTGTTGTGTTGACCGAACTGTATTTAATGGGTGGCTTGCGCTTTGGTGCATTGCTAGGCGGTCTTTGCGTTAATGCTGGTTTAGGTTTGATTTTCTTATTAAAGCAAAAAGGTATTTGGCGGGAAAAATTATTCGTTATTGGTTGGTTAATTGGACTAAGCGTTTTGGTAGGTTATAGTTTCCTGTGGTTAGCAATTTAATTTTGTTCAATGCGTAATGCCGATTTATTAAATTTGTTTAAGTAATGTTGGTAAAGTTTGCTGGTTACAAAATAAGTTAAAAAGGACACGCCTGCAATACAACCAATCCCAAAGCCCAGCAACAATATGTCATAGGCAAATTGTCCGGCAGATAAACGGAAGTTATCCAAAGCGGCCAAACTGGAATGTAATACATCGGTATAGTTTTCGTGGAAAGTAAAGGCACCAATTAAGACAACAAAGTAAAATGCGGTATACAGTAAAATACTGCGTTTAATGTGTTGGCGGTCGGGTTGATAAACATTCAACAAGATTAAATAAATCCAGTAAGCTACCACACCCATGTGATAGAAGAAAGTATGGAAATGGTCAAAAGAACCCCAGACATCATGGGCGGCATCGTGTAGAATCATACGCGGTGCTACAAATAAAAGTACGCTGACCATGAAACCGCCGGTAATACTGCAAAAGTACATCAATTGACGTAATTTACCACGGGTGCATAAGGCCAAAGCGTACCAAACTAAAAAGAAACTGCAAAAGTGTAACGGTAAAAACCAAACATGCCAGTTGTGCATGTAAATGTGATATGTCTGCTTAATGACCTCAAAAATTAATAAAGTAGCACCAATGATATGCAACGGAATTTGACGCACTGCCAAAGATTTTTTACCTAAAACAAATTTCAAAATTACACCCACTGTCAAAATCAAAAACAGTGCGATAAACATGGTAAAAAACTCCGCTTGTGTGTATCCCATAGCTCTACATATGTAGTATAGCAACTTTGCGTGTTTTTAGCAACCCTACAACGCAAAAGTTCGCCCAACGGCGGACTTTCAATTTATTACTGTTACTTTAATTATTTTTCACTGGTACCGATAACCTTGCCGTCATGACTGACGACTACAAAGTAGCGATTTCCGTCTTCGGTCACGAAAGATACAAACCAATAAGGTGTATTAACCGTGGTGCTGTCGCAAAGAATTTTGGTTGAACTTTCCATGCGGGTATCGGTGGATAAAACGCCGTTTAAGGCTTGGCAGGCAATTTCCAACGCGGTTTCCCAAGTAATGGCTGCGTCAGGCATGACATTTTCCAAACTAACGGTACCAATCGTTTCCCCGTTGGCTTGGAAAGTTACACTGACATTCGCGTTGGCGTCCAAAGCGTTTTCCAAGTCGGCGGCGTAGTTATTGCCGTACGGGTTTTTTTCCAAAATTAAAGTGATGGGTTCGTCATCGTTAACTTTAATAGTGGTAGTGATGCAACCATTGTAAACAATTTTATCATTGCTAGGCTCGACGGATAATACCGTGAAGGGAACTGTGGCCGTCGCGATGCCGTCAGCGTTAAATTCAGTTTCGCGAATTCCACTATATAATTGCACATTGCCAATCGCGTTATCCGCACTGGTGGTTTTCAAATAGAAGCGTGCTTCGGCGATATTTTCCAATGCCATTTGGTAAGTATCACTGCGTTTGAAATGAAGAACCCCGATGATGGTAACAACGGCCGCCATAATAATAATGCTGGCGGCAATCCAGAATTTTTTGTTCAAAAATTTTTTTAGCTTCATAGCCCATATCTATGAACCAATTTGGTAAATATGCAAATTTTGTCAATCTTTTTGGCAATAGGTTAATTTAATGCGCAAGATGCGGGAACCACATTCAATGCGTAAGTAACCAGTTGGTCGGTCTTGGTCAGTTCTGCCGTCGCCAATGTAAGCAGGTGCGTTTTCTTTAATGTGTAAATAGAATAAACCTTGATAATTTGCCTTGGTAATGGTGCGGGTATCACTTTGGTCGCGTACTTCCACAAATTGTTGCGCATCTTCGTCTAAAATAAAAGTAATTGGGGTCGCCAAAGCTTTTTCAGTGGGAGTACTCGTGCTAATGGTGAATAATTGGTCTTGGGCAATTTCACAATGATAACTAACCGGACCCGAACCTTCTAAGTTAGATAAATTATCAATGGATAACGCATTCGGCATGACGGCTTGGGTAACTGTACCGCGCAAAATAAACCCAATAATCAATAGTAAAATTCCTAACGCCAAAATGACGCCAGAAATAATTTTGTACTTCTTGGTTCTGGAAGCTGTGATTAAATCAAATTTTGGTTTTTCTCCCGTAGTAAATTTCCCCATAAATTCAATCATAGTATGCTGCTAATTTCAATTTTTAGCAAATACAAATAATATCAGATGAAAGTTTCCCGTACGGATAAACTGTTTTATGGTGTCGGCGCGTTTGGTTATGGTAGCGTGAATCAAACCTTAAATAATTTTTTAATGTTTTTTGGTACGGGCGTATTAGGCTTGTCCGGCACTTTAATGGGACTAGCCATTGCCATTTCCACAGTTTGGGACGCGGTTACCGATCCTTTGGTAGGAGCGTTGTCAGATAACTACCGTGGACGGTTGGGCAAGCGTCACACTTTTATGTTGGTGGGTTGTGTTGCCGTAGCGACGATTAACCTTTTGCTTTGGCACATCAATCCCCAGTGGGGCGAAACGCGTAAGTTTTTAAGTTTGTTGGTGGGGCTATTATTAATTGAAACTTTTAATACCGTTTATTCTACACCGTACGGGGCGTTGGGTTTTGACATGTGTCAAAGTTACCATGCACGCACCAGTATTCAAAGTTACAAAACCGTGTTTCAATCCGCCGCTTTGTTAGTTCCGTCCCTGTTAATGGGGATTGTTTTACGCCCCAAAGCCGTAGCAACCATGCACACTGCCGCCAGTGGTTACCATGTAATTGCCGCCATTACCAGCTCTTTGTGTATTATCACGGCGTTGGTTACCATAATTGGTACTTTCCGTTACCGTCACGCAGGTACCGTTAATCCGCGTCCCACGGCACATAAAGTTTCCTTTTTACAGGCATTTTTCGCAATTTTAGATGAACGCAACCGGGTTTATTTAATCACTGCTTATGCGGTTGCATTATCGTGTAGTGCGTTTTTAACTACTTTGGGTATGCATGTGTTTACTTATACTTTTCATTTTACTTCGTGGCAAATTTCGTTGGTCTTAGGCTGTTTAGTAGCGGGAGTGATTAGTGGGCAACCTTTATGGTGTCGGGTTAGTAACCATCTCGGCAAAAAGCGTACGGTGCAAGTCGCCTTGTGGGTAGTGTTATGCGGGGTTGCCGTGTTTGCCATGTTATTAACCGCGCGTATGTATTTGACCCCCGCGGTTGTGTTACTAATTTTAGCTAGCGACATTTATTTAATCGCGGTCGGGGTCGGTTGTATCTATTCTTTGCCAATTAGTATGTTCGCTGATAATATCCGCTTAGAAAGTACGGCGATGGCGACGGGCTTTTTAACTTTCTGTACTAAATGTACGAACGCGGTTGTAACTTTCGTTGTGGGATGGTTGTTGGATTTAATTGGTTTTCAAAGTGGCGTTGCAACCCAAACTTGGCAGGTTAGTACCGCACTGGGTTGGGTCTTGGTCGGTGGCGTTACTGTGGCTGGTTTAGGGGCGTGGCTGTTGTTTGGGAAATATCAAGACAAAGCGGCGGGTAGTGTGCTATCTTATCATGATGAAAAAATCGAACCTGTCCGTTAAAATTATCCCCGCTCCGTTAGCGGGGTGGACGGATTACGCCATGCGCGCGGTTTTAGTGGACTGTGGCGCGCGTGAAGTTTGGACCGAAATGATTAATGCGACCGCCTTGGTGCGTGACAATGCTAAAACTGTGGCGATGTTAAAACCAGTAACCACCACCGGCGTCCGCCAAGTAGTGCAATTATTCGGGCGCGAACCCGCGGATTTTGTGACGGTGATCAATTCGGGGTTATTAAAAGATTATGATGAAGTGAATTTGAACATGGGTTGTCCCGCACCGAAGATTATCAAAAATCATTGTGGTTGTGCTTTAATGAAAGACTTGGATGCGGCGCGACGCTTAATTGCATTATGTCGTGATGCTACTAAACAAACGGGACAAGCGCTGAGTGTTAAAATGCGTTTGGGCTGGGACAAAGATATCGCGGTAGAGTTCGCCCAAATGTGTGAAAAAGCTGGTGTTGACCGACTAATCGTCCATGGTCGCTTGGGAATTGATGGTTACCGTGGCACGGCCGATTATGCGGGGATTGCGCGCGTCAAAGCCGCGGTTAAAATCTCAGTGATTGCTAACGGCGATATCCGCGACCGCGCGAGTTATGAAAAATGTTTGGCGGAAACCCATGCCGATGGTGTCATGGTGGGGCGGGCTTTGTGTGGTGCACCGTGGAAAATTAACTTGGACGACCAAGTGCCAACTTACGCCCGCATCGTGGAGCTGATGCAAATGCAAAAACGCTTACATATTGGTAATCCCAGCGATTTAATTAAACATTGGTTAGCATACCAAAAACAATTGAAAAAACTATATCCAGATCAACCTGTGCCGGTGTTGTAAACGCTAGGTTGCTGCTTATTTTTTCAGTAGGACAAATTCCCATTTTTTGATAAAAGTTAGTTAATTTAATGCTACACTATATACGATAAGGATATAGATAGAAATGAAATATTCAAATAAACTAATTATTATTTTAACCAAAGCATGTAATCGGGAATGTCAGTTTTGTATTGATCGCCCTAATCGCAAATATTACCCAAACGATAAAAAGTTTATTGATCTTGCCACGGTGGAAAAAATCTTAAAATTTGCGGAAGAACACCAAATAAAAACGATTGCTTTAAATGGTGGAGAACCAACTTTACATCCGCAAATTGTTGAAATTGCTAAAATGGTTAAAGCTAAGGGCTTTACCTTAAAATTATTTACAAATTATGATTATCCAGATGTTGTTAAAAACTTAGATGGTATTGTTGATATTATTCGTATTTCATATTATGGACCGATGACTTTACCGAACCAAAAAGATTTTAAGTCGAAAATAACACTAAAAATTATGCTTACCAAGCAAACTTTTCCACGATTGGAACAACTCATTGAGTTTGTTAAAAAACACTCCCCAAATTTTTATGATATTAAAATTCATACGCTAATGCAGAATAATGATTATAGTATTAATGCACAAGTGGACTATTTAGACGAATTAAAGCAACGATATCCTTTGAAGCGTAATGAAAAGGGTGATTATTATCATGATTTTATGGGATTTCAAATTGAAAGAGAGGATTTACCAAACTTAGATTACGACATTGAGCAAAGGTTATATAAAGCCCATATGGACGGGACTATTTCACATTACTTTGAAGAAGATCATTATGAACTTGGTGCATTAGACCAAAATGCAATTTATACCAAAGTATTAAGAGCGCATCGTAACTCACAGTACCGGGCAAATGTAAAAAAGGCTTACGAAAATCATTGTTTAGATGCGGAAAACTGTGATAAATATTTACCACCTAAAAGCAAACTTACAAAATTTAATGGTAATGGCTTAGATTACACCGCAATGGTTAAGTCGTCCTTTAATCCTGATATTACACGAGAGTATTAATTGGGTGTGTTCTTAGTGATTTGAATTTGTGATGTACCAGTATCCGTGGTTTCGGTAGGTGCTACTTCTCGTCGGTGTAAAGTGTAACGGTGCGGAACAGCTTGGTAAGTGTTGTGGCGTAACAGTTTGCGCGACAAACGCTTGTTGCCTTGATAAGTTTCTAAATAGGTATCAACCACATGTCCCATGTAGCCACTTTTAACTAAAACGCGATCGTAGCGGTCGGGGTGGTTTTGGTAATCTTTAATGGTAGTTGCGGGCAAATTGTCCACCCACTTATCTTTGGGCTCCAAAGTTTTGGTAACGGCAGTATCCAAACGGTAAGTAATGTTTGGTCCTTTGTCGCGACCATAAATGGCAACGGTTAAACGGTGGTCATGAAAACTGGTTTCAAAGTAAATTGGTGCGCCCGTATTGTTAACGAAGCGTAAATCGGCTGCCCCTGATACCATCGCGTCTTGTCCTAACGGAATATAGGAAGACCGTAAACTGTGGTGGTGTGATTCGGTAATTTGTAAACCGGCTTGTACGGCCGCATTGAAAATAGTCGTACTAACTTGACAAACGCCGCCACCCACGCCGTCAACATATTCACCATTAACAATAATTTTAGCTTCGCGAAAACCGGTCGCCGTAGAACGACGCCCCACCACTTGGTTAAAAGAAACTTGTTCCCCTGGATTAACGCGTAAGCCGTTGAATTTTCCCAGTGCCAAAGCAATATTATTTTCGCGGTCGGGGTTGGTGGTACAATCCGTACTAAACCGACTGCGTTGTTTGATGTTCTGTAAAATTTGTGCCGCGGGAGTAGGTTCAACCGTGCGGTAATCAACTTTGACTACGGGGTATTGGTTACCTTTTAAGGCGTTCACAATCTCCGCATATAAACGCTCGCGGTCAATTATGCGACCGACCTTTTGACCACGCACGGTAAAGCGTGGCGTTTGATGCGGGTGAAAATCAATTTGTCCGTTAAAAGCGGCGACTTCGTATTTTGGCGCGATGCGGTCGAGATACTGCACAATGTCAGGGAAAGTGCCCGCAAAAGTATCACTCTCTGTCATACTGGTGGCGCGGGAAAATAAACTTTTCCCTTGGGTTAAAATTTGGCGGTCGTCATAGTTGTACCAACCACCTTGTAAAATGTTTTCGGTTAAGACGACTTGTTCGGTACCGAAATTAATGGTTAAAGCGGTCGGTGCGCCCGTGTGAGGAAACGACCAAGCCCCGCAAAAAGTTACGGCTAATAACATGGTACAACTTAATAACCATTTAGTTGTGTTACGCATTGAGTTTATTTTGTGTAAAGCTCTTTACAAATATTAATGCTTGCGGTATATTATCTACATTAACGCGGGAGATGTGTAACAAAGTTACGCAGTCGCTGGTACCGCTTAAAAGGAAAATTAAAAAATGGCAGACAAACCAATTAAGGCAGTTGTCAAGTTACAATTGCAAGCCGGTGCTGCAACTCCGGCTCCGCCCGTGGGTACCATTTTAGGTCCACACGGGATTAACTTACCGGGCTTCGTTAAACAATTTAACGACGCCACCGCTAAGGACAAAGGCTTGGTCATTCCAGTTGTCGTCACAATTTACGGCGACCGTTCATTTGACTTCGTCTTGAAAACTCCGCCCGCAGCAGTTTTAATTAAACAAGCATTAGGATTGCAAAGTGGTAGCAAGCGTCCGAACACGGAAAAAGTCGGCAAATTGACCAAAGAACAAGTGCGTAAAATCGCGGAACAAAAAATGCCCGATTTGAATGTTGCTTCGATTGAAGCGGCAGAACGCTTGGTCAAAGGTAGTGCACGCAGCATGGGCGTGACCGTGGAGGAATAAAACGATGAAACACAGTAAGAGTTATAACAAAGTTTTGGAAGAAACCAAGAGCGTACACGCTTTGCCGATTGACGAAGCTTTGGCTTTGGTTGAAAAAACTAAACGCGTCAAATTTGACGAAACCATCGAAGTGCACATTAACTTGGGCGTTGATGGTAAACAAGCGGATCAACAAGTCCGTGGTACCGTGGTTTTGCCACATGGTACTGGTCGCAGCCAAAAAATCTTGGTTTTGGCCAAGGGCGATAAAGCCGTTGAAGCGGAAAAAGCCGGTGCAGATTTTGTCGGTGCCGAAGATATGATCGCTAAAATTAACGGTGGTTGGTTAGGCTTTGATGTCTGTATTACCACCCCAGATATGATGGGTATGGTTGGTCGTATCGCCCGCGTTTTGGGTCCCAAAGGCTTAATGCCGAACCCGAAGAGTGGTACTGTTACCATGGATGTTAAAAAAGCCGTTGCTGATGCTAAGGGTGGTAAAGTTGAATACCGTTTGGATAAAGCCAATATTGTCCACTGTATTATCGGTAAAATGTCTTTCGGTACTAAAAAATTGGCGGAAAACTATGCGGTCTTGTTAGACGCGATTGTTAAAGCCAAACCCAGTGCCGCGAAGGGTACTTACTTGAAACGCGTTACCGTTTGTTCATCAATGGGTGTGGGTGTTCAAGTCGCCACTCAAATGTAATTTGGGGTTAGCTGTTGAAACACAAAAACACGGGTTGTCGCCCGTGTTTTTTTTGTGACTTAATTTAAGTTATTTATGTAACTGGGATCAAGGTACCGTGCGCGCACAGTTTTAACCGCGTCAAGATATACTTGTTGGTCGGCAGTATTTAGGTACGGTAAAAAATTTTGTGTGATAGCGTTAAAGAAATTGTTTTGCAAAATTTGCTCTTTTAAAAAATCATAGCGCACATAATAAAGGTTGGCTGTTAACATTAAAGCGCGGTCGAGTTTGGTGTGTGCGGTATGCTGAACCAAAAGTTTTAAATTCATAAAATCGTCAAGTAACGCGGGCGTGTAACCGTCTTGGTTAAAGATAATGCGCTGTGAGCCGTTAGCGGTGTTTAAAACATTAGCGTAGGCATCGGCGTTCATAATAATTTGACGAAATAGTTTTACGCGTTCGTCGCTGCCTGTATAAGGTTTGGTATGATACTTAACAGCTAAACGCACCGCGTTTTGGTCGGACTTGGTGAACATTGATAAATCAAATTTTTGAATCATTTCATATGATAAATCGCCATGGTCGACCGAAACTTTATCGTTATAAGTTTGATAGCGTTTCCATTGTTCAAAACGACCAGTATCGTGTAAGATACCGCAAAGGTAAGCTAAATTACGGTTTTTTTCATGTAAATTTAATCGACAAGCAATCGTAAAACACATGTCCGCTACGGTAGTGGAGTGAATGATTTTTCGAATGATATTGTCATTACTGGTGTCATATTGTAAGACAAAAGTAAAAAATTGATGATTAATGTTTTGTACTAGGTCTTTCATAAATCTACATTATATATCATCAATTTTTATTAATCTGTCAAGCTATGTTTGTTCATTCTAAATAAAACAGGTCGTCGACCTTGCAGTCTAATGCAACACTTAGCAAGATAGCTAGTTTAGTGGTAGGATTATACTGTTTCTTTTCAATTGAAATAATTGTTTGGCGTGAAGTACCGATTAACTTGGCTAGTTCTTCTTGCGATAAGCCTTTTCCGATTCGGCGTTCTTTTAAATGGTTATTCAGTTCTAATGGTTTCATGTTACCACCAAATGCCCGTTAAAGCGAGAATGTAACGCACAGTAAAGAAAATGGCTGCCAAGTATTCTAAAACTGCACCAATCAAAACTTGCCATGGGTATTTAGCGCAAAAGTATTGCAAAGTATAAAATGTGCCCGCCCATACCAAACAAATGGTAGCAATGGCGTAAATCGCTGTGAAGTGGGCAAAGATACCTTCCACGATGATAAAAGCTACCGCAACAACTCCGGTTGTCAATAACGCAATTAAGGCACTTTTGCTGAGTTTGCCGCGTTCCATTTCGCCAACCACTGTTTTCTTACTTTGTGCTTTTTGTAAAATTTCTGCTTTGTTCATTTTTTTTCCTCCTTATGTAAAGTAAACTTTACATAGCTATTATATGTGACAAAAATGCCAATGTCAAGTATTCTTTACATGTTTTTTTATCGACAAGTTACTGCCATTATGTCATTATGAAAGTATGAAGGTTTTAATTACAGGGGCGTCTTCCGGTATGGGGCGCGCAATGGCACAGTTATTAGCGGAAAAATATGATCAAATGGTTTTGGTGGGGCGTGACGCAGCGCGCTTATTGGCCGTACAACAAACAATTCAGGTGGCACACCCCGCAGTGCAGATTACGACGGTGCGTTTGGATTTAAGTGTAGCAGAGCATTGTCGACAGTTGCACGACATGCACCCTGATGTCGATTTATTAATTAATAACGCGGGGTTTGGCGATAGTGGTTTTTTTACGGAAACTTCCTTGGACAAAGATTTAGCCATGATTAATACCAATGTAACGGCGTTGCACATTTTGACTAAACTGTACTTAGTCGATATGCAAAAGCACAACCGTGGCCATATTCTGAATGTAGGGTCAATTGCTGGTTTTATGCCCGGACCGTTGATGGCGACTTATTATGCCACCAAAAATTATGTGGTGCGTTTAAGTGAAAGTATCCGCGAAGAATTGCGTCGCACTAAATCCAAAGTCAAAATCAGTGTGTTATGCCCCGGACCAGTGGCTACCAACTTTGCCCAAACCGCTAATGTTAAGTTCAACTTCAACGGTGTTGATTGTACTAAGGTGGCGTGTTATGCAGTCAAGCACCTTAACCAGTTTTACATTGTGCCGACCTTGACAGTACGTTTAGCGCGTTTGGCGATTGGACTATTACCAACGACTTGGGTGGCTCGTTTAGTTTATAAATTGCAAGCCAAACGCCAAAAGGCTTAACCAATTTGTTTGGCAAGTTGGGGGTTTGCGTATATAATAAGAAACGATGAAAGCGAATGCTGTGGCTGGGGTAACGGAAGCACCAATTAAGGCTGGTACGCGCGTGTTAGTGCGTGTTGATTACAATGTCCCGTTAACCGTAGACGGTAAAATTAGTGATGATAAGCGCATGGTGGACAGTTTGCCAACCATTAATTATTTATTGAAGCGTGGTGCCAAGGTTATCTTGTGCAGTCACTTCGGTCGTCCTGATGGAAAACCAGAACCGCAGTATTCCTTGCGTCCCGTTTACATACATTTGCAACAGTTACTTCCAAAGGTAACGGTGCAATTTGCGCCCAGTACGGTGGGGCAAGCAGTTGAAGCCCAAGTGGCAAGTATGTCGAATGGCAGTGTGTTACTTTTGGAAAATACCCGTTTCCAAGCCGCCGAAACCGCCAATGACCCTGAGTTTGCTAAGCAGTTAGCACGCTTGGGCGAAATCTTTGTGAATGATGCCTTCGGTGCCGCACACCGTGCCCACGCCAGCACCGTGGGGGTTGCCCACTATTTACCCAGTTATGCGGGTATGTTAATGGCGCGCGAAATTGAACAACTTAGTCAGGTTACCGCCAACCCCAAGCGTCCTTTTACCGTGATTATCGGTGGTAAGAAAGTAGCGGACAAAATGCCTTTGGCGCGTAAATTAGCGGAAAGGGCGGATTACCTGTTGGTCGGTGGTCGTGTCGCCCAAGATTGGCAGGACGATGGCGTTAAGCGTCGCGCGCAAATCTATATTGCGCCAGATCAGGGTTTGGATATTTCACCTGCGACGGTGGCAGCGTGGCGTCCCATCATTGAAAACAGTGCGACCATCTTTTGGAATGGCCCATTAGGGCAATTTGATGTTGACCCACAAAATGGTAATGGCACACGGGCAGTGGCGGAATTGGTCGCCAATAGTTCCGCGATTAGTATTGTGGGTGGTGGCGACACGGCGGCTGCGGTCAAAAATTATCAATTCACGCATGTCTCAACGGGGGGTGGTGCGGCTTTGGAATTTGTCGAGGGCACCATTTTACCGGGGATAGCGTGCTTAAAGCAAAAAGGAGGAAAATAAAATGCGCAGACCAATATTTTTTGCGTGTTGGAAATCGAACAAAACACCTAAGGAGGTGTTGGAGTTTTTTGAACAGGTATACAAACGCGGTTTAACCTTAAAAAACAAAACCGAAGTCGTTTTAGCGCCGGCAGCTTGCTACTACGAAATTGCGCGTTTGAAAATGCCGAAACCATTACAATTGGGTGCCCAAGATGTCAGCGAAATTGAATTCGGCGGACGCATGGGCGAACTTAGTGTGCAACTGTTGAAAGAGTATGGTGTGAAGTACTGTATTGTCGGGGACGGTACTTGGCGACAGAACTTTGAATCCGATGATGTCGTTAATAAAAAAATTAAGCTATTGCAGAAGTACGGCATTACACCAGTTTTATGTGTGGGTGAAACTTGGTCGGAAAACCAAAACAACTTAACTTTTGATGTGGTTAAACGCCAACTGCAAAGTGCGTTGGTAGGTGTACCGAACATTGATAGTTTAGTAGTTTGCTACCGCCCGATTTGGGTGGTACAACGCGGTATTTTGCCGCGTCCTGATTACATTGACATGGTGACCAAACATATTCGTAAATGTTTGGTCGAATTAAAGAACAACCCGTTGGACGCTAGTTTACCAATTTTGTACGGGGGACAAATTACCCCTGCCAATGTGAAAAGCTATATGGCTCTACCTGAACTAGACGGCATCTTCTTCGTCGGTTCGTCTTTGAATATTGATTCTTTCTATGGAGTAATTAATTATGAACAACAATAATAATTTACACCGTACAGTCTTATGTATTATGGACGGGCTGGGTTACAGCGCCCGTAAGGAAGGTAACGCGGTGGTCGCGGCAGGTATGCCTAATTTGACCATAGCCCGCAACCAAAACTTAACGACTTTGATTAAAGCTAGTGGTCACGAAGTTGGACTTGATAGCGCCAAAGATGCTGGTAACAGTGAAGTTGGTCACAATGCGATGGGGGCAGGTGTCACCATTAAGCAAGGCTTATCTTTGTTGAATGACGCATTCGCGACAGGTAAAATTTTTGCTTCTGCTGTTTGGCAAAAAGTTAGTACTTGTCCGAAATTGAACATCATTATTTTATGCAGTAATGGTCGTGTGCACAGTAATATTGAACACTTATTCCAAGTGATTAAACAATGTGAAAAACAAAACTTACCATACAGCGTAATTGCAATTACTGATGGTCGTGATGTCAGCCCGCGTTCGGCTGCTGAATTTTTGTCACAAGTGCCACACCTTAGTGTGATTGGCGGGCGTGGTCAAATCTTCATGGATCGCTATCAAGCCCAGACCGAAATGTTAACTAAGGCGTTTGAAGTTTGCGTGGAAGGTAAAGCGCCGGTTGTTAAAGATTGGCGTGCTTACTTAAATGAATTTTATCAAGCGCACCCGAATTTGACCGATGAACAAGTTCCGCCAGCGATTATTGACCCCGACAACTTGATAAAAAACGGGGAAGCGGTTTTGTTATTAAACTACCGTGGCGACCGTGCTGTTGAAACTGCGCGCATGTTTGATAACGGCGACTACTTGTCCGACGCCCAACGCGCCATGATTAAGGATTGCTACTTTGCGGGTATTTTGCAATACGATGCGGAATTGAATCTACCGCAACACTATCTTTGTGAACCACCGGTAATCAACAATACTTTAACCGCGTGGCTGTGTGAACATGGCGTGCGTCAATATACCGTCACGGAAACGGTTAAATTTGGGCATATGACTTATTTCTTTAACGGTAATAAAAGTGCTCCGTTGAATCCACAATTAGAAACTTGGTTGGAAATTCCCAGTGATAAATTGAATAACCTTTACAGTCAAGCGCCCAAAATGAAAGCCCTTGAAATTACTGATAAGTTAATTGAAAATATTGAAAGCGGTAACTTTGAATTCTTAAAATGTAACTTGCCTAATCCTGATATGGTCGGACACTGTGGAAACTTTGATGCTGCCGTGGTGGCTTGCCAAACCGTAGACGAATGCGTCGGTCGTTTATATGATGTTTGTCAAAAAAACAAAGTTAACCTAATCATTACTGCCGACCATGGTAACGCGGAAGAAATGACCGACGAAAACGGCAAAGTTAAAACTTCGCACACTAACAACCTGGTACCGATTGCCATTTGTCCGTTTGCGTCACCCGACTTTCAATTGGCAAACACGGAAGCTGGCGCTTATGGTTTGACTAATTTAGCCGCAACGATTTGTGACTTAATGGGATTACCAGCCGACCCGCATTTTAATCCCAGCATGGTTAAACGCGGATAATTCCGACGAACAAAACTTGACAAAACCAGATTTACCACCTAGACTGGTTTTGTTATTGGAGAGTTACCCAAGTGGTTAAGGGGCTCCCCTGCTAAGGGAGTAGCACTGTAACAGGTGGCCTGGGTTCGAACCCCAGACTCTCCGCCAAAGCAAGACTTAATCCATATACGGGTTGAGTCTTTTTAATTTGTAAAACCGAGCAAAGTATGTTAAAATTTATTAGTAAATAAAAGGAGGTTTTTACTAATGAAAAAATCAACTCAAATTTTGGAAAAGGTGTTTGACATCTTGGGTGAAATTTTGGCGCTTCTGACGATTGCACTTTATGTGGTTTTGTTTGTTAACGCTAATTGGAGTTTCATTCCAGAAAATGTGTTAAACATTCTAAATATTATTAAGGATTACGCGGCTTTGGTGGTTGTGGTTATTGTGGGTTTTGAAGCCGTGGTGAAACGCGGTTTCGTGTTTAAAGTTTTGTTTTTATTAGTTTTGGCCATCATTATTTTGGCACAATTCTTCCCCGGTACTTGGGAGAACATTTCCAAAGTATTCTAATTGTTAGTATCATTAAAAAGCCCGCCTCACGCGGGTTTTTTTGTTGTGTTTATTTGTCCAGTTGTTTTAGAATGTCGTCGACGGCGGTTTTTAATTTGGCATCGGTCTTTAATTGGTCGGCAACTTTATTACGCGCAAAGATGACACCAGCATGGGTACGACCACCTAAGATTTCGCCAATCTCGGTTAAAGGGACATCTTCCAGGCGTTGGGTTAATAGGTAGGTTGCTACCGAACGCGCACTTGCCAATTTATCGGTACGGCGTTTACCGGTAATTTCGTCCGGAGTAACATCAAAATAAGCGGCGGTGGTCGCAATAATTCGCGCGGCAATATCGCCTACGCGTGCGGTCTCGGCGTCACCAGAATTATCCGCCAACGCTTTATCGCAATCTTCAATGGTGGGAATGGTGTGACCGTTTAATTCAGCGTAAACGATGATTTTGACTAAGTGTCCTTCCATATCGCGAATGTTTTCGTTGACTTTATTAGAGTATTCGGCAATGTGGGCTGCAACTTCGTTGGGCAAGTATTTATCTTCCAGTGCGGCTTTCTTTTGTAGAATTGCGGTACGCATTTCGATATCGGGGTTACGAATATCTTGGAAGATACCGCTTTTCAAACGCGATTGTAAACGCTCGGATAAGGTGGCAATTTCGTTCGGGTGGCGGTCACTAGTTAAAACAATTTGGCGTTGGTGTTCAAACAAATCGTTAAAGGTGTGGAAAAATTCTTCTTGCGTAGCTTGCTTGCTGGCCAATTCCTGTACATCGTCAATTAACAAAACATCGACATTACGGTATTTTTCGCGGAAAGCACCGAAGTCACCTTTTTGTTTAATTACATTGACATAGTCGTCGGTAAACTTTTCAATGGACGTCAAAACCAATTTAGTGGACGGTTTGTCTTCCAAAATTTGGTTGGCAATTGCGTTTAACAGGTGGGTTTTGCCCAGACCTGAACGACCATAAATAAACAGTGGATTAATTTTTTTGCCGGGGTTTTTAGAAACAAATTCTGCCATGGCGGCAACTTCTTGGTTAGATTTACCTACGATAAAATTGGCAAAAGTTTGTTGTGGGTTGATGTTGTTATTATAAATAATTGGTTCGGGTAAAATTGTTTCCGGTACGGGGTTATTGCGCGCATCGCGGCGCTCTTTTTCTACGGCGTCAATAATTTCAATTTTTTCGACTAAGGGGGCTACGGTTTTAATCGCGTGTTCGATGTGGGGAAAATGGCGTTCATTACGGGCATAATTGGCATCATGAATCGACGGGGCAGACAAAACAAAAGTGCCGTCTTCAAAACTTTCTGGAATTAATGGTTGAATGTACAGGTCGTAAGAGATACTGCTGACATTGTTTTCAATAATTGGTTTTGCCTTCTTCCAAATTTCATTGACATTCATGATAAAATTAGCTTATCACAAACCACGCCTTTTTGTAAATCACTGTTCTTGGTGACTTCAACTGCATCATCAATACTTGGTTGACTAATTACCTATTGCTATGCTTTTTTGCGGTATGCTATAATAAGCTATTAAAAGGAAGTAATATGGGAATAGAAGTACAATTTTATGATTTTCGTAATTTAATCGTACCGACCACAATTAAGAACCAACATATTGGCCGTGGTCTTGCGGTAGAACAAGATGTGGATACTGTTGACAAAGCGTACATTTTGACTTGTGGAGAACGTAACCAGGTTTTAAAGCAGTTAGGAATTGGTCCGCTACGTAGTGGTTTACCGGCTTCTGATTTTGCCGTTGCTAATGGCACTAAATTCCAAACAGGGGTATCGCCATTTACTCATAACAAAACGAAAATGATGAATTATTGGTTACGTCCTGGTAAATTTACATTTGAAGATTTTTTTAAGAATAAAAATAACAGTGGAATTGCACCAGATGTTAATCGTGCTGACATTGATGCTGGATTAGCGCCAGTCATGAATTTGGATATTCAAAAAATTATCAAATTACAAAAACGCATCCCAGGTTTTGGTAAAATTAATACGGTTAAAGATAATCACGGTAACGAACGTTATCATACAATAACTATTGGTTTGTGGCCAGAAAAAATTGCCAAAGAAACCAAAGAACTGGAATGGTTGTATCAAAATGAACCAAACCGTTTTATTGCCACGGGTAAAACTTTTACCGATATTGAACATAAGTTTATTGTCCCCGAAGGTGATTGGAATAAGTCATGCTATGAACACGTGGTTTCTGATGATATTAACCGGGAGTATTGCTTCCAGGGAAAATACTATGTGCGTGCCAAAAACCACCCCGAATTTAATCATGGTGAAGGTGGGTTTAAAAGTGAAGCACGAGCGGGCTATGTCTGGTTGGAAGAGAAACCAAAGGAATGGATTATCTTAAACGATAAGGAAGCGTTAAAAGCACTTGATCCCAAGAAACATGGTAAAGCCAAGACTATGACCGTCTGGGCGGGTGAAGTGATGCGCAGTGGTATTCCTTTCTATTCACAACAGGCATTATGTCGTATGCCACATTTTGAACAAGAGATTGCGTACCAAGATAGCATGGTCCGCAATTATTTAAACGGCGAAGGTGAATTCCGTGAATGTAATTTTTTAACCGAAAGTTTGGTTACACCGGGAGGGATCTATATTAACAAAGAACGAGAAATTGTACGCAGTAGTACTAAAAGTGGTCAGAGTTTGTTAATTCCGGAAAACTTAACAAAGTTACACGAGTTAAACCGTGAAATGATTCGTGGAGAAATTCAATTAAAACATCCAGAAATTGACATGAATAAATTTTATGAAGACTTAGGCAAAGTGATTGATTACGTTGATGAAGCCGAAAAGCGCCAAAGCGGCGAAGAAAGAAGTCTGTAATCTAAAAAGTAACTGTTGACGGGGACGCGGTGGTTATGTTAAAATTCTCTTTATGAAAAGAACTTGGCAACCTAGTAAAGTTAAGCGTCGTCGTGCGGTTGGTTTCCGTAAACGCATGAAAACTGTTGGCGGACGCAATGTAATCCGTCGCCGTCGCGCGCGTGGTCGCAAACGCTTAACCACCAAATAAGATGTTACCTTTACGGTATCGCTTAAAAAAGCGTAAAACATTTAACTACTTACACCAACGCGGGAAACGCCAAAGTGGCGCATTCGTGGTGGTGTATTTTTGTACTGCCAGTAATTTGAAAATTGGTTTCAGTGCCAGTAAGAAGGTCGGGAACAGTATTATTCGTCACCGTGCCGCGCGTTTGATGCGGGAAGCGATGCGCCCGCTTTTAATCAAGGTTAATCCACGCACCAACATGATTGTGGTGGCAAAGCCGGAATTACCCCAACAACATTTGTTATATATCACTTTGGATTTGGAAAACACTTTGAAAAAAGCTGGACTTATGTTATAATCCAAGTTATATGAATATTCAGTTTCCGTCCGGTTCGGGCATTCAAGGTTTTGTTTACTGGTTACTATCACAAATTATGGGTTGGGGTTGGGTTTCGTACGCCTTTGCCATCGTCTTCTTTACTTTGCTTATTAAGTTAATGATGGCACCCATCGATTTTTTGAACCGTTTTTTAACGCGTCGCACCCAAATTAAACAACAAGCTTTATCGGGTGAATTGGCTGATTTACAAAAAACTTATGGTAATGACCCCATGGCTTTTGCTCGTGCGCGTCAGGCTTTGTACCAAAAAAATGGTGTTGGTGGTTTGGGCAGCAGTTTGGTCGCCTTGGCTAGTGTGATTTTAACGATGGTCATCTTCTTTCAAGTCATGGGTGCGTTGGGTAATATTTCTAACTATAATATTCGTGTACAATACCAAGAGTTACAAAGTGTTTATCAAGAATATAACGATGGTACCCATACCGAAGACGAATTGACTGCCGCGTTAAACGAAAAATATCATAAAACTAAGATTCAAGCTGGTTGGATTAAAAACATTTGGCAACCGGATAGTCCGATGGCAAAACCAGTTATGTCGGTTGATGAATATAACAAAAAACAACCTAAAGAGTTTCAACTAACTACGGACGAACAGAAAGCTGAATACAACGCCATTTTTAACCGCATTAACACCGCAAAGCAAGTTAATGGGTATTTCTTATTGGCGGTAATTTCGGCAGTAACTGTGTTCTTGTCAATGAAAATTAACGCCATCATTGCCAAACGCCAAGCGCCTAAAAAACCAGCGGAAAAGCGAGCCGAACCCATTATTACTTATTCCATGCGTGATGCGAAACAGCAAAATGGTAACACCGAACAGCCGATGATTGACCCCGCCCAAATGTCCAAAATTATGATGTGGACGATGCCGTTTGTTTATGTTTTATTTGCAACAATGCAAACTTCGGCTTTCGCAATTTATATGATTGCGTCTTCGGTGGTCTCAACTTTGTTATCGGTAGGCTTTGCTTGCTTGATTGACTTGATTATGCGCCACATGAAGCAACCGGAAATTAAAAAAGATTTCGATGCTACGGTGATTAACCCGCATGCGAAGTATTTCAAAGGAGGAAGAAAATGAATCAATCAGTAACAGTTAGCGCCAAGTCTTTGGACGAGGCCATTACCAAAGGTTGTGCCGAACTCGGCGTGGCTTTGGACGAAGTCGATTTTGAAGTGGTCGACGAAGGCGGTATGTTCCGCAAAATGCAGGTTAAGGTTACGGTAAAGCATGCTGTCAAGGACGAAGTAAAAGCGGCAGTAAAGGACGAACCCAAAACCGAACCCCAAGTTGAAGTAGAAGCAGGCACAGTGGAAGAATTTATGATTGGTGGCAAAACCCAAACTGCCAAAGCTCCCAAAGCACCACGCAAGGTAACCGAATTTGACCCGAACTGCCCAAAGTTCTCGAAGACGATGGCGTTTGCGGAAGAGTTCTTTAAGTTAATGGGCGACAATTTGTCCGTGGTTAGTTCCTATACAGATGACGAATTTATTATTGCGGTCGATGGCGAAGATGTAGGTCGTTTAATTGGTAAAAATGGTCGTACGATGGCGGCCATCAATACGATTATCAGTGCGATTGCCATTAATACTCATACCGACGAACCGCGTCGTGTTATAGTTGATATTGGCAATTACCGTGAAAAACGCAAAGACTATTTAGTTGATTTGGCGAAACGCAAAGCCGAACAAGTTAAACGCACGGGTCATGCGGTTCGTTTAGACCCCATGCCAGCACGTGAACGCGTGATTGTACACTTAACCTTACAAGATGTGGAAGGCATTATTACCGAAAGTGAGGGTGTCGAACCACATCGTTACTTAGTGATTAAACCCGGGGCCAGATAAGCCGAACCATCAAGCCCGTGTCATGCGGGCTTTTTTATGTTGTGAATATTCTTTGACCAACTATGCAAAATAAATTAAACTAAAATAGTGTTCAATAAGAATACTAAAGGAGGAAAATATAAAATGAAAAACAAAAAACTTGGAAAAATTTTACTTTGTACTACTTTAGCATTGGCGACACCGTTTGCATTGACGGCTTGCAGTAAAAAAGCCGCCGAAAACAACACACCTGACAACAACGAACCAGAAATCCAACAACCAGTTGTAAGTGATGTTAAAATTGCTTATGCTAAGGATTTTGAAGGGGCAAATACTAACAACACAACCATAAAATCATATACTGAGGTTAGTGCGGTTAAAGACGACTTATGTTTGGTCGTACTTGGCGAGGCTGATCACTCTAAAGAATATATCGTTACTGATGGACAAAAATATCCTGTCACTGGGGAAGGCGCATACCCTGCTGGTTATGGTCAAGGTGTTTGGAATAATGTTATGCAAAATATTGATTCAATGCTTGGCGATGGCAGCGCTATTAAGTTAAACGAAAGTCACAAATATGTAATTACAGTAGACAAAGGAATTGAAACAGCATTTAACAATTATGTTAAATTGTACAGTGATGACACCCAAGTTTGGCAAAGTATGGCATCGTACTTCAATGGTGCAGTAGGTGTGTATTTTACTACTAGCGATGACCGTGATGTGATGATGGATGTATCTTATAATGAAACCGAAAATAAAATTTACATTACCGTACTTTCGTTTACAGGTCATGCTATGGCTACTGTTTTACAAAACATGTAATGAAAAACAAATGCATAAAGTAATTTATAGCAAAAAACCGTGGAAACCACGGTTTTTTGTTGTCTTGGGCATTTTTGCTTGATAAAAACGGGTCGGGTGTTGTATCTTAATTAGGACATGAAAGAAGTAACGCCAGAAGTATTTTATTACACTGACCCCTTGCATGATGAATTTTCGGGGATTACCAAAAATACCATTACGGTGGATAAAGATTTCAAATATGTTTCCAAAAATCCGCTGTGGCGTTTAATTAGTTTTTTGATTTACCGTGTTATTATTACGCCATGGGCGTATTTGCATTGTAAGCGTAAATTCAAATATAAAATTGTCAACCGTAAAGCCTTGAAAATACACAAACACGACGGTTATTTTGTTTACTCAAACCATACCTTGGTTGGTGGTGATGCCTTCTTCCCCAGTATTGTCAACGCGCCGCGTAAGCCCTACATTGTGGTTAATGCTGATAATGTTAGTACCAAAGGTACCAAGAATTTCATTATGATGTTAGGTGCAATTCCGATTCCAACTAAATTTAGCGGTATGCCTAAATTCATGCACGCGATTAAAACACGCTGGGCGGAAAAACACCCGATTTATATCTATCCGGAAGCACACTTGTGGCCGTATTATACGGGAATTCGCCCGTTTGTCGCGACCAGTTTCAAATATCCCGCCGAATTAAATTCACCGGTTTACGCTTCCACAACCACTTTTCAAAAACCTAAACGCGGCCGCACGCCTAAGGTTACCATCTACATTGACGGACCATTCTATCCGGATTTAAGTTTGTCCGTGAAAGAAAACCAACAAAAATTGCGTGACGCAGTCTATAATGCTATGGTAGAACGCAGTAAGTACAGTACTTATGAGGTGATTAAATATGAACGCAAGCATTAATTTACTTTATGGTGGTAATGATTACGCTTTTGATGGAGTGGTGACTTCGCTTTTATCGGTAACTAAATATTGCCACCGCCAGTTAAATGTCTATGTTTTTACCATGGATTTGTCCAATAAAAATCCACAATGGAAACCTTTGAATGCCAGTCATGTCGCGGTATTTGATGAAATTTTACACCAAGCCAATCCGCAGAGTCGTACCATTTTGGTCGATATGACGCAGGCGTATTTGGCGGAACTGGACGGTAACGCTAACGAATCCACTTCGTATACACCGTTTACTTTATTACGCTTGTTGGCGGATAAAGCTCAACTGCCGGATAAAGTTTTGTATTTAGATACTGATATCATCGCCATGCGCGATATTTCCGAACTCTGGGAACAAGATATTACCGGTTCCCACTTTGGGGCAGTTTTAGATCATTACGGCAAAGTCTTTATTAGTCCCAAATATATTAATGCGGGTGTGCTGTTGTTAAATATGCCAGCGCTGCAACAAGACCATGCTTGGGAACAATATCGTGCGTTGATTCGCACCAAAAAAATGAAGTTTTCCGACCAGTCCGCTTTGAACGAAGTATCCAAAGGTCATATTAAATATTTGGCGGGTAAATATAATCACCAAAAGCGTTTGCGTAAAGATACGGTCTTACGCCATTTCGCAAAAACGATTATTTGGTTGCCGTATTTTCATACGCGCAACATTAAGCCATGGAATGAAACTATGTTGCACAAGTACCGCATTCATTATATTGATGATATTTTGTCCGCTTACATGACAATTAAAAAGAATTTTGTAGACAAAAACCAAATTAAAAATTAACCTACCATAGGAGAACATATGAACCAAAACATCATTCCCATTTTTTTAACTTCGGACGATAATTACATTCCCTACTTGTGTGTCGCGATTAAGTCCATTACTGACCATTGCAATCCGCAATTAACTTATCGTGTTCATGTATTAAACAATGGTTTGACCCAAAGTAACATGGACAAGGTAAAAACTTTTGAAACCGATTTTTTAACTATTGAATTTGACGATGTAACTGCCCAAATTAAGCCGTACAAGGCAGCGATGGATAAAGCCTTGCGCGATTATTACAGTGACGCCATCTTTTACCGTATTTTTATTCCGAAAATGTTTCCGCAATACCACAAAGCCATCTATATTGATAGTGATGTAGTGGTTCTAACCGATATTGCCAATTTATTTAATGTGGATTTAAAAGATAACTATTTGGCTTCGGTGCTTGATGAAGTTGCTCCCAGTCAGCCCGTTTTGGTCGATTATGTCGAAAACGCGGTGGGAATTCCGATTAATCAGTATTTTTGTAGCGGTGTGGATTTGTTCAACTTGGACGCGATGCGTGCCCAGCAAGTGGAAGAAAAGTTTATCGCCTTGTTAATGACTTACAACTTTGAAACTATTGCTCCCGACCAAGATTATTTGAATGTAATTTGTAAAGACCATGTTTTATATTTACACCCCGGTTGGGATAAACAAGCTAATCCGACACCATATAACGATGCGTTATACATTGTACATTACAATATGTTCATGAAACCGTGGTTGTATTTCGATGTCCCTTACGAAAAATACTTCTGGCAATACGCACAGGAAACCCCATTCTATCAAGATTTGTTGAAAAAGCGGGAAAACTATACCGAAGCGCAACGACAAGCCGATCTTATGGGCGCGCAAAAAATGGGTGAAACCTGTGCCGCAATTTTAACTAAGCCGCATACTTTCAAGCAAATATTGGCGCATACCACCATTGACGAAGTTTTGGCTAAGTATAGAAAATAACATGATTTAGGAGCAGTGGTGGAGAGTGATTTGATCAGTGTTTTAATACCAGCCTATAATGTGGAGAAATATCTCGCACGCTGCTTGCGTTCCGTATTGAAACAAACTTACCGTAATTTGGAAATTGTGGTGGTTGATGACGGTTCAGTAGACCAAACTTATGCGGTGGCTAAAAAATATGCCGCTACTGATGCCCGTATCGTTTTGTTACAAAAGGCCAACGACGAAAATGTTGCCAAAGCGCGTAACTATTTATTAGACCATTGCCATGGTAAATACTGCGTTTGGGTTGATAGTGATGATTGTATCAAACCACGCTATGTGGAAAAATTATACCAAGCTATGCTTAACCATAACGCCGATTTAGTGGCTTGCCGTTTTGCGATGCGTTTTTTCCCTTTCCCAATTTTACCACCTTTGCGTAAAGTTAAGCGTATTTATACTGGCGATAAAATTTTACCGCAATTAATTTATCGTAAGGGTATTGTGTTGTGGAATAAAATGTATCGTATGGAAATTATCAATGGTGATGAACCAGTGCGCTTTGATGAAAACTATTGTTACGGCGAAGACCTATTATTCAATTTGCGTTACTTAAAACATTGCCAAACTATGGTCTGCTTAAATCAACGTTTGTATGCTTACTATTGGCGTACCGGTTCTGAATCACATAAACAATTTTCTTGTTCACACATTAATTTAATCAACCGCTTAATTGAATTATGTGCCAAGGAAACCGATCCCGTAGTTAAACAAGCATTGACCGGTTGGGTGGCGTTTAGTTGTTGTGCGGAGAGTTTTTTAGCTGGTAAACATGGTAAACAGCACGATTTAACACCGGTTAAGCACTTTGCTTACCAAAATCGTCATGTTTTATACAAAAATCGTTTGGCAAAACCTTACCTCAAATGTATGCTGTGGTTAGGGTTAAAAACTTGGTGCCGTCCGCAAAAACCCGTATACATTAAAGATAAAGGAAACTGATTATTGTGGACATTAATATCTTGAAAGAATCACCTGCCGATTTTGCCGACGCCTTGCAAAAACAAAAAGAATACGAACGCGCCGGAAAATTTAATCTCGACGAAAACGAAAACACTTATGAAGGTTGTGACCCCGTCGATGAAACTTTTAATTATTTACGCCGTCGTTACCGTGACCGTATTAAGCACTTCTTTTATATTCGTGAATTAAAAAAATATTGCCGTAAAATCAACCGTAGCTTAACCAATTTGAAAGTGGTGGGTCGCACCAATTTATTTGGTTTGTTTGGTGGCTACATTGTAACTTGTAACCACATTAGTAAAGTTGACTCCTTTGCAGTGCGTGCGGCGGTGGGTATAGATATCAAATTTGTTGCTGCCGATTTTAATAACTGGAAAGGTAAAATGGGTAATATTGCGCGTAACACAGGCTACTTGCCGATTCCTGCTAATTTGAATTTATCGGTCATGCGTAAGTTTAATCACGCAATGGAATACTTTTTGCGTAAGCGTTGGCCAATTTTAATTTATCCCGAACAATCAATGTGGCGTGAATACAAAAAACCTCGTCCGTTGAAACCGGGGGCTTTCCATTATGCTGCCAAATATCATCGCCCGATCGTGCCGTTGTTTATTACAATTGAAGATAAACCCGAACATTTGGACGAAGTGGGACGCGTTAATTTTGGTAACTACACCATTCATATTTTGCCACCAATTTACCCGCGTAAAGAACTGGACGAACGCGCTAATGTGGATTATTTGATGAGTGCTAACTTTGAAGCGTGGCGTCGTTGTTACGAACGCACCTATGGTATTCCGTTGCGTTACGATACAATTGTGGACGAAAATACACCTGCCATTATTAAACAATACGCGCAAGCACAAACTACTGATGTCAATAATAAATAATGTTTGCTTGTCAGTGAAATGTAATCTGTGGTAACCTTTGATTGGCGACAGTGCGAAATTCCTACATCGTACCAAATTTTATGTTTCAACATTAAATCCAAAATCGCTAAGGAGACTTAAAAAGACATGACTACTGAACTTAGGAAATTGCCACAGCATATCGGTTTTATTATTGATGGCAACGGACGCTGGGCCAAAGAGCGTGGTTGGCCACGCAATAAAGGTCATCAACATGGCGTCAAAAATTTAGATGTCGTGATTAAAGAGTGCTTTTATCGTTACCATATTCCTTATGTCAGTGTTTATTGCTTTTCTACCGAAAATTGGAACCGTCCTAAGTCTGAATTGGATTTTTTATTTAAGTACTTTACTGATTATTTGAAAGCCAACAATTTTGTTAAAAAGTATCCCCATGTGCGTTTGAATATCATGGGTGACTATACCAAATTCCCCGCCGCGTTAGTTAAAAACGCCCGTGAAGTGATGAAAGCGACTAAAAACGAAACGCAGTACATTTTGAACTTGGGCTTAAATTATAGTGGACAAGACGAAATTGTGCGCGCTGTCAACCAAATGTTAACCGACAAATTAGCGCCGACCGTCGACCGGGCCACCATGGAAAAATACTTATATACACACGATGAACCATTGTTGGATTTCGTAGTGCGTATCAGTGGGGAGCAGCGTTTGAGCAATTTTATGTTGTGGCAAGTTTCTTATGCAGAATTATATTTCCCCAAGATTTATTGGCCGGCTTTTGGGGCAGAAGATTTACATACCGCGTTGTTAGAATACCAAAACCGTCATCGTCGTTTTGGTGCCATTTCCGAACAAGAAGAGGACGCCTAAATGGGTGAATTTTTAGCGCGTGTTTTTGGTGGTAATTCAATTCTCGGTACGCTTTTAATTGCGATGTTACCGTTGATTGAATTAAAGGGTGCCATTCCTTTGGGTATGAGTGCCAGTATCTGGGTGGCGTCGGCATTAACCACTTGGCAGGCGTTTTGCTGGGCATTATTAGGCAGTTGCTTGGTGGTACCATTTGTCGCTTTGTTATTCCGCCCGATTTATAATTGGATTAAGGATAAAAAATTTTTCAAAACCATCGTTGATTTTGTGGTTGGTGATGTTGCTAAGCGCTCGGATCAAATTAAAGCCGAAAATCAAGATAAAACTGCGCGTCGTACTTTGTGGCTAAAAATTGTCGCCGTGTTTTTGTTCGTTGCGTTTCCTGTCCCGCTGACGGGAGTTTGGACGGGTACCTGTTTTGCTGTTTTGTTAGGGTTGAACTTCTGGGTGATTTGTGCCACCGTAATTGCGGGCAACGCGGTTTGCGGGGTAATTGTTACTTTTGTTTGTCAAGTTTTTCCGCAGATTACCGATATTCTGTTGGTCATTTTCTTGTTACTAATTTTGGCAGCAGTCATCACCAAAATCATTTTACACATAATTAAAAAACATCATCATAACGAAAATTGTTAATGCCTTATTTATACGCTTGTTTCCCAATATGACTAAATTAGTACTTGTATTTAGGTTGGGTAAAATGATATACTGCAAGTAATATTGGTTAATATGCGCATATTAACAAAGGAGGACTTATGTCAAAAAAAGGAATAATTGCGGTACTCAGTGCGGTTGTACTGATGGTTGTGGCATCAATTAGTTTGGTACTTGCGATTGGGCATAATGTCAGTGCAGATAGTGAACCGGTTATTACTGTGAAAGATCGAGAATATTTTGAGATTGGTGATGACAATATCCTAAGAGGATTCTCAGAAAGTGGTATCATTCAAGCGCGTAATGCAACTTGGCTTAATATAGAGATTCCAGCGGGAGTGGTTGAAATACAACCAGATGTAGGTGATGATAATTTTGCTCCTATGCTGAGTGTTTTTAGTCGTCGTGGTGAAGATTGTGCGGCGAAGGTAGTAAAGGTATCATTGCCTGAAGTGTTACAGGTAATTGGTGATATGGCTTTTGCTAAATGTAGTAATTTGCAAGCAATTACACTGCCTGATGCTGTCCTTACTTTAGGAAATTATGCATTTTATGGTTGTGACCAGCTGGAAACGATTGTGATTCCATCTACTGTTACAACGATTGGTTCTGGTCTGTTTGAATCATGTGAAAATTTAAAAAGAATAATTGTTGAAGATTCAGCTTTGAAAACAAATCCTAATTTACTCCCATATAGTAGCATTGTGTTTGATGATGAATGTACTGTGACTTTTAATGCTAATGGTGGTACACCTGTGGACGAACAAGTGATTAATTATAACAGCACGGTAACTAAACCAGCAGATCCGACGCGTGAAGGTTACACCTTTAAAGGCTGGAAATTAAATGACAGTGACTATGAATGGAGCACTCCTGTGACGGAGAATATTACTCTGACAGCGGAATGGGAAATCAAGCAATATACTGTGACATTTAACAGTAATGGTGGCAGTCCGGTTGAGACACAAACCATTGAACATGGTAATGTGGTATCTGCTCCGACATCGACCATGGCAGGCTATGGTGTTAAATATTGGTATACTACTAACGAAAACGAAGCATATGATTTTACTACTCCGGTGACACAAGACATTACTTTGACTGCGAAATGGGTAGTAGCTTATACGGTTCAATTTGATGTCCCGCAAGGTAGCACTGTTTCTGATCAGTTGGTTAACGAAGGCGAAAATGCCACAATGCCGGTACCGACGCGTGAAGGATATGCGTTTGAATATTGGTATACCGATGACGAAAGTGTTCCATTCAATTTTGAACAAACAGCCATTAATGATAATGTAACTTTACACGCTAAGTGGATTAAAACATATGTTGTTATGTTTAATACCTATGGTGGTGATGAGCTTGACGACCAGATAGTTAAAGCAGGCGAACGCGTATTAAAAGAGACGCCGACTCGTAAGGGTCATACCTTTGTCGGTTGGTACAAAGACGCAGAGTACCAGGAAGCGTATGATTTTACTACCGCAGTAACCAGTGATTTTACCTTACATGCTAAGTGGGAAGCGAATTTTAAGGTGGATACCAATATCGTGATTGCGGTTGCGATTGGCGTGGCGTCGCTTGTGATTGGTACCATTATCTTAGTTGTAATTATCAAAAAACATAAAGATTAATTTAAGCACTAAGTTTGACGATATCAACAGTTTGATTGGCTTTAATCAACTTGCCAAGCAAGTTTGGTTTGGTTAAAATATTAGTAATGAAAAAAGCGAAGACAGCAGAACAAAAAAACAACATTAAGGGTACCGTGTTGGTCACGGGTGGGGCGGGTTACATTGGCAGTCACACTTGTGTGGAATTGTTGGAACAAGGTTACGACATCGTAGTAGTGGATAACTTTGTGAACAGTTCACCCGCTAGCTTGGAACGCGTAACCAAAATTACTGGTAAGACTTTCCCGTGGTACCATGCCGATTTGCGTAACCGTGCCGAATTAGCTAAAATTTTTGAAAAACATCACATTGATTGGGTGATTCACTTTGCGGCGTTAAAAGCCGTGGGCGAAAGTGTAGCACAACCGTTGCGTTATTACGAAAACAACTTGAACGCGACTTTGTCGTTATTAATGGTTATGCAGGCGTATGGTGTAAAAAAGATTGTCTTTTCGTCCAGCGCGACCGTCTATGGCAATCCGGAACGCTTACCGTTAACCGAAGATTGTGCTTTGCGTACGACTAATCCTTATGGCGCCACTAAGTTAATGATTGAAAATATTTTGCGTGACATTTGTGCTGCGGATAAAAATTGGACGGCGGTAATTTTGCGTTACTTTAATCCGGTAGGCGCACACCCGTCGGGTTTGATTGGCGAAAACCCGCAAGGCATTCCGAACAATTTGACCCCATATATCGCCCAAGTTTTAACTGGCAAGTTACCGTTCTTGCAAGTCTTTGGTGATGATTATGACACTCCCGATGGTACGGGCGTGCGTGATTATATTCATGTCTGTGATTTAGCCAAAGGACATTTACAGGCCATTGCGAAAATTACCAAGGCGGGGGTTTATACCTATAACTTAGGTACGGGGCGCGGTTACAGCGTCTTGGAAGTTTTACATGCTTTTGAGCGTGCAGCTGGTCGCACGATTCCATATCAAATTAAATCGCGCCGTGCGGGCGATATTGCAACTTGTTATGCTGATCCCAAACATGCGGAACAAGATTTGGCTTGGCATGCGCAGTACGACCTTGATGCGATGGCACGCGATTTATGGCGTTTTTATAGCCAAAATCCACACGGTTACGCCGAATAATCGGAAATTTTTTTTTCGTCTTCGTTGACAAAAAACGCGCAAAAAGTCTATACTAAATTTGATGAAAATGGACTTACATGACACGACCCGTGTGCCTTTTTACCGTCGTGTCAGCTATCTATTTATTCCGGCGTTATTCGTTATCGCTTCGGTTTTATTAGAAGTGATGATGTTTGCCATTATGGAAATGGCATTCCCCAAGGCCTATATTTTCAGTTTGTCCATTTTATTAATCATTGCGTCATTGGTGGCTTTAATCCGTAAAAAGTGGATTCAAGCCGTGATTTGTTCTTTATTGTTTGCATGGCAGTTGACTACTTCAATTTCTAATATTATCGCCAATGACGCCTGTATGGAAATTTTCTCACTGGAAACTTTGAAGACTTTAATTATGGCTTTTGGTAACGCGGGCGCCGTAGACATTGATTATTTATTCTTAGTGCCCATTATTGCGTTAATCGTGGTGTATGTCGTGGGCGTAATTTTAATTATGATGTTTTGCCGTGCCCCAAAAATTAAACGCTCTCATTTTTGGCAAGCCGTGTTTTGTGGTGTTTTGGCATTCGTTAGTTTTTTTAGTTATACCGTCGCCTATTCGGGCTTGCCCAAATATCAACGGGGCAGCGATTACTATGTTGCCAATTTAAGTAACGAAAAATTTTTGTACGATACTTTCAGTAACCGTGTTGCCAGTCTACGCACTTTCGGCAGTTACAGTTACTACTTGGATAATTTCTTAAAACTGTTGGGCGTGAAAGTACCCATGACGGATACGCTGGGGGTGCAAGTAGACCCAGAGTTTAATCCTAACACTTTTGCTTTGCCGGCGGAAGAAACCTTGGGCGAAGGTTACAACCTAATTACCGTTTTAATGGAGACTTTTGAACGCGCGGCGATTAATCCGGTTACCATGCCGAACCTTTACCGTTTTATGCAAGAAAGTTGCGTTGAAGTTGACGGCTATTATAGTATTGAACGCACTTGCTTTACCGACCATATTATCCAAACTGGTATGCACGAAGCCGGTAAAGAACTATGGAACAACTACGGCAATGTTACCATTCCCCATTCACTGGGTAATATTTTCCAACGCAGTGGTTATCAAACCAAAGCCTTCCATAATTACGATGGACGCAGTTATAATCGTGAAAAAATCTTTACCACGCGTTTGGGCTACGATAGTTTTACCGATTTCAATGATTACGATAATCCACATTACACCGCGCACTGTGGATTGAATTCAGACCATGAACTATTTGCCGCCAATATGGACGCAATCGCTCCCGCGAATCAAAATTTTTATAGTTATTTAATTAGTGTTTCAACCCATGCTTTGAACGCCAGTTGGTTTAACTTGGGCGATTATTATCCAGAAATTTTTGCCTATATGGAACAAGCGGAAAACTGGGAAACCTTGAAACAAATTTATCCAGTTTTGGCGCACGGCACACCACATGAGATTTTGACCGCTAAAAATTATTTGGCGGGTACTTATAACTTTGATTTAGGCTTTGGCGAATTGTTGGAACACTTAAAAAATACCACGGGTAAAGATGGCCGTAAGTTGATTGAAACGACCGCCATTGTCATGTTTGGTGACCATTATTACTATGTTAATCCGTTTGCCTTGGAAGCCGAAAACAGTAGTCCCCGCGACTTAACCGGTAACCGTTCGCCATTAATCGTGTATAACCCACAGCAAAAAATTAAGGATACAACACTTACCCAAAGTGCTAACGCTTTACGACCAGCAGATGAACGCGTCCACGGTGGTCAAACAATCCAGCGTTTCACGGCCACCATGGATATTTACCCAACCATTTGCAGTCTGTTTGGCATTCAAACCGACCAACAGTTGACTTATGGTCACAGCGTTTTCAGTTCCGAAAAGTCCATCGGTGTTGGTTATTTGGGCGGTTATACTTGGGGGGCTTTGGACGAAAAAGACGGGGTTACCATTAAACGATATACTTATCAGGGGCAAACTTACGAAGACACCAAAGTCAACTGGCAGTTGTGGCGTACTTTGGATTTTGTCGACTTTAATGGTGTGCAATTAACGGCAGAACAAATCGCCGACATTACACCACTGGTCAACCGCACTTATGCCGCAGTGTTCTTAGATACGATGTTATACGACCAAGATGGTTTCAAAGATTTGGTAAAATCCAAGTCGTATCATTTGCGTAGTATTGCTTAATTATAAATCCAAAATTACTTTGTATTCTACTAGCCACATAGCAATTTGGTAAATAAAAGCCAAATATTGTGGGCGTTGCATCAATTGCCCAAACCACGGACGCGTTTGTGCAGGGTCAGTAGTATTCAGTACTTGGGCCACATAAGCGCGTTCAACAATCTGCCAAACGGGGTGCTCGGTCTGCGCCACCAAAGCGCGCACCTTGTCTTCAATTAGTGCGGTATAGACGGGGTCGACGGTTTTCGGGTAGGGGCATTTTTTGCGGTTAACAATTTCGTCCGGTAAAAGGTCAGCCACCGCTGCGCGTAAAATACCTTTTTCGTGACCGCCGTAGTTTTTCATTTCCCACGGAATGTTGTAAACATATTGTACTAAGTCGATATCGGTAAACGGCACGCGTACTTCTAAGCCACAGCGCATTGCCATGCGGTCGGCGCGTTCCAAAAGGTTTAAGCCAAACCAACACATCGTTAAGTAGCTATAAATTTTCATCTGACGGTCGGCGGGACTATCAGTTGGGGCTAATGGTACTGCAGCGACAGCGGCGGTGTAAGTACGGTTGACGAAAGCACGCAGATTTAATTTGGCGCGTAAAGGTTGAGCCACTGTTTGTTCGCGCATGGTTAGATCAATTGCCCACGGGAAGGTGGTGGCGTGCGCGGTATCGGCACGGTAAAACCACGGATAACCACAGAAGATTTCGTCGGCAAATTCTCCACTGAAACAAACGGTAATGGCAGGTTTAATCGCGCGGCAAAATAGCAACAGTGAACTGTCAATGTCCGCCATGGCGGGATAATCCCGTGCAATTAACGCTTCCCGTAGTGTGGCGCACAAGTCGGCGGAACTTAAAACTTGGTAGCTATGTTGCGTATGGTATTGCTTGCTGACAATGTCGATATAGTAATTGTCGCGACTGGGTGAAAAGTCGGTCGGTTGAAAATGGTCAGCGTTACCTACATAATCAACCGAAAAGGTTTTGAAACTTTGACCAGTGCGCGCTGCTAACGCTGTAACCGCACTGGAATCCAAACCCCCACTTAACATAAATCCAATCGGTTTATCGCTGACTAATTGGTTTTGTACAACGCGGTTAAGCATTGTCTTGATTGTCTTTATCGTTGCTGCTGCGTCCTGAGTGTGTGGTTGGCTTTTGAGTTTGAAGTAAGTCTTGGTGGTTAAAATGCCGTCTTGCCACCACGCGTACTCGCCGGGTTTGATTTCTTTAATGTCCGCGTAAACCGTTTTTCCCGGCGTGCGCGCCGGCACAATGCCAAACAGTTCCCGTAAGCCGTCCATGGTTACACGGGGTTGAATCGACGGGTGTTGGAAAAGGGCTTTCATTTCGGACGCAAACGCCAACGCTCCATTTTTAAGACTGTAAAATAAGGGTTTAACGCCTAACGGGTCACGCGCCAAAAATAAACGGTTGGTTGCCTTTTCGTAAATCGCCAAAGCAAAAATTCCGTTCAAGCGTTGTAACGCGCGTGGACCTTCCCACGCAAACATTTTCAAAACTAATTCGGTATCACAGTTGGTACGCAAACGCACGCGATAGCGTTTTAGTCGTTCCCGTAAGGCGGCCGCATTGTACAACTCACCGTTATAAACAATGGTGTAGGTCTTGCCTTGATGGGTGTAGCTCATGGGCTGGTGACCTTTGGCAAGATCGATAATACTTAATCGCTGTTGTCCTAAGTACGCCTTACCGTGAAAGTATGTTCCGCTATCGTCCGCACCGCGGTGGGCAAGACTTTGGTTCATGTTATGTAAAATGCTTAACGCTTGCGCTTTGGGGTAGTTAAAATTAATGAATCCATTGATTCCGCACATACGCCATTTTATGCGCGCGCCCCCAACTTTGTTAGTGTTTGACCATGCGTCCTCGGTTTGTTATAATGCGGTATCATGAAGGTTTATGGCGATTATCACACGCACACGCTGGATAGTGACGGTATTAATACAATTGATGAAAATATTGCGGCGGCGAAAAAGCGCGGGTTATCAGAAATTGGCATTACCGACCATGCACATTATCGTCCGCGTAATAAAAAGAAGCGTTTGGAAAGCGCCTTACTGGCCAAAGCGCAAGTTTTGCGTTCGGGTAAATTGCATGAAATTAAATCTTTTTACGGTACCGAATGTAATGTTGTTGGTATGGACGGCGATATTGATATTGCTAACGACGAACGCCGTTTGTATGATTATTTAATTTGTGGCATTCATATGTCGGTGCAACCCAAAAAGTTTTCTCAGTTATTTAGTTACTATATCCCCAACATGTTTTGGTTCGTGATGCGCCGTATGGGGATTAATTGGACACCCAAAAGTTTGGTACGCAAAAATACCCAAGCCGTGGTGCGTGCCATCGAAAAAAATAACATTGATATTTTATCGCACCCCAGCCGTTATTTCCGTGTCAATGTTTTGGAAGTCGCGAAAGCCTGTATTGCGCGCGGTACGGCGATGGAGTTAAACAACAAAAAAATCAGTTTCCGTCCGGTCGATTTTGAGCGCATGGCGGCGATGGGGGTTAAATTTGTCATCAGCAGTGACGCTCATAAAGCCGAAAATGTGGGACGCATGGACCGCGTAGGTGACTTTTTGAAATTGTGCGATTACAACCCTGAATGTATATTGAATTTGAATCAACCTTTTGTGCGACCCAAGGGTTTATTGTTAGACCAAATTGTTAAGGCGGAAAATGGCCAATCCCAATCTAACTAAGTGTGACAAAATTATCATGGGCATTATTCGCAACAACGCGAATCGCGCTGCCAATTGTGACGCGGGTAATATCGCGAAACAGGTCAAAGCCGCCAGTTATCAAATTGCTTTGATTAATGAAATGAAAGCCGATGGGCGTTGGGGAAAACTGAGTCCTAAACTGCAAGAAACCGCCACCGCGCGTGTGGAAAACCCTGACGCTACCTACGAAGAATTAGCGCGCATGTTAAAGATTACCAAAAGCGGTATCGTTAACCGTTTGCGTAAAATTATTCAGTTACATAATGCTCTTTGATTGCTTGACGGGCACGGGAAATTCCCAAAGCACGGGCGGGTAGTTCATCGGTAATAACCGAACCCGCCGCAATGTAAGCATGGTCACCAATTTGCACTGGTGCAATTAAACATGCGTTACTGCCGATAAAAGTATTGTCGCCCACTAAGCAGTTACTTTTGGTTTTGCCGTTGTAGTTACAGAAAATCACACCGCAACCAATATTGCAGTTTTGACCCAAAGTACTGTCGCCGACATAGGTCATGTGGGCTACTTTGGTGCCGTCGCCAATGCGTGAGCGTTTAATTTCGACATAGTTACCGACGCGACAGTTGTTACCAATACTGGAATTCGGACGCAGATGGGCATAAGGCCCAATAATGGAATTTTGACCAATCACGGCGTCAGTAATGTGGCAACCGTCCAAAATTGTGGTACCACTGTGGATTGTGGTCTTGCCCATTAAATGGGTGTTCGGTTCAATGGTAACATTGGGGTCAATGACCACGGTAGCGTCAATGTAAGTATGGCTAGGGTCGATGATGTTAACGCCGTTTTTCAAATGTTGCTCATTAATGCGTGCCTGCATCATGCCGCGAATTTTAGCCATTTGGGCGTGGTTAAAGGCTACCATGTAATTGCCTTGTTCGGCGGCGTGAAATTCGGTTACAGGGAAGGTTTCACTTTGGGCGACCAATTCAGTGTTAAAGACCCAGCCGCGTGGTAATTTAACCGCGGGTACATTTTTATGAAAACAGTAATCGACCGCGTCCGTAATGTCCTGGGTGGTCAATAATGGCATGTCGTCATAAGTGATGACGGTAAAAGTCGCGCTAGTAAGGTTGTTCTTGAAAATTGTGATAATGTCATCTTCGGGCGACACAATCACTGATTTACTGCGGAAAGGTGCCGTGGCCGCATTAACCCATTGTTGCATGGTGCGTCCGCAGATTGACTGCGACAACAGAGTAGTGTTTTGGTATTGCTCTAACGATAGTACCAAGACGAAAATGTTGTCATTTTGCATTGAGTTCCTCCACATGGACAGTAACGGCGCCCGTTAACTGATGATTGTATTTAACAGTTACATTATATGTACCGGTAGTTTTGATTGGTTCCGTAATGGTAATTAAGCGTTTGTCAACAATCACACCTTGTTCGGCTAGTGCCGCGCTAATTTCCGCGCCAGTAATGCTGCCAAATAGTTTTTGGTTGGCGCCAACTTTACAGTGCAAAGTCACCGGCGTTTGTTTTAATTGTTCTATTTGGGCTTTAATTGCCGCAATTTCGGTCTGGTTTTTGAAAGCCGCGCTGTCGGCTTTGGCTTTAATTTCGCTTAATACCGCGTTGTCGACCGGCTTACCAATTTTGTTTTTGATGACAAAATTGCGGGCGTAACCGTCGTTCAAATTTACAATATCGCCGGCTTTACCGTGCCCTTTCAAATCTTTTAATAAATAAATTTGCATACTTTATTTTAATATAAGAAATAATAAATGTATAATGAATATTCGTTGTCGTAAAATTAACTGTAAGTTTAATCATGCTGGTACTTGTCATGCGCATGAAGTACGGGTTAGCCATGGTGCCAATTGTAGCACTTATCAAAAGGACGCTACCAAAACTAATTTAGAGTTGGCTTCCGAACTGGCACCGACCAAGCCGAACAATGTGCCACTATCATGCACGGTTGGGGCATGCTTGTATAACCATGATTGTCGCTGTGCTGCTAACGGGATTGCGGTTATCGACAACGAAGATACTAACCAAGCCGATTGTGCCACCTTTATTGAAAGGTAGTTAAAACCAATTCTACGAGAATCATTTTGTGTATTGCATGTATAAAACCTAGTGCTCTCGTCAAAAATCATGGCAAGGGGGTAAAGAAATGGACATTCGCACAGCTACACAAATGGAAAAAACGCGTCGCAATGCCATTGCCATTAGCACTTTGTTGGTGGTGTTAATGTTGGGCTTGACGACGACTTTCATCGCCATGAGTTTTGTTCGCCATGACCGTGGGGGAGTTACCGAAGACAGCAGTTTGGTTAACGGACCAACGATTCAGCCTGTCGTGGCAAGTTGGGTGATGCCAGTTAATCAATCTGGCGCAATCATCTTAAAGGCAGCAGACTTTGATATGCCACAGTACAACGGTACGACCAAATGGTACGAGTTTGATTTGGGGTATACCTTAGGCGCGGAAGCCGGGACTAAGGTGGTGGCTTGCTATGACGGCGAAATTACTTCAGTCATCGAAAGCGGTGACGCCAGCACGGGTAAATTAGTGCGCATTAAACATGCGGACGGCGTGGAAACAGTTTACAGCAGCTTGGATTCAATTACCGTGGTGGTGGGCGATAAAGTTAAAAGCGGCGACCAAATTGGTACGGTGGGTAATACAGCAAACTATGAAACCTTTGAAATGCCACATGTACGCTTAATGACTTATCAAGATGGTAAGCCGGTCAATCCCGAAAATTTTGTCGAATTCCCAGGCAGTGAAAATAAATAATTGTGGTGTGGAACTCATAAAAATGGTTATGACAAGTTAATGGTAAGTTTCTGTAAAGGGGTAGACAAACCCCTTTTCTATTTGTTATAATTTGTCGAAAATAAAAGGAGGGGGAAAAATGAGTATTTTGCGTCGTATTGTTTCATGTATCATTTTGGTGGCTGCTGTCGTGGTTTTGGTTGGTGTTTGCATGCGCTATGATTGGCATAGCTTTATGTCGGCGTTCAAACCTTTTAACTTTAACCATATGATTGACCAACTGTTGGCATTCTTTAATGTGGCTGGTAACGCTATCGTTTTGATCATGCTCGGCTTTATCGGTTTGACCATACCTAGTCGTGCGAAATAAACTGTAATTAATCTCCAAAAAAAAACACCGTTAACGCGGTGTTTTTTGCGTCTTGTCGTAGTGATATTTATTTGTTATAATACCGGTAATGGAAAGCATGACCTTTGATGATGAAGTTGCATGTTTCACAAGAATTGCGCAAACGCGTTACGAGATTTCGCGTATGATGTGTAATCATCTATTGATTGATGAAATTAATCCGTCCGATGGTATTTTGAATCCTTACTATGGGCGTACAATCCCAGATTGTACTGCTGGTATTGTGGTCGAGTTCATCAACGATATAATTCCGTACTGTATTTATTCTCACTATGGGTCGATGCTAGTTAACCCACATGTGTCGAAAGGAATTTTGGAATTAACATCTAATTTCTTAACCGAAGAACAGAAAGATGTTTTCGTAAAAGATTTTAAGGAAAAGTATGGTGCAACCATCATTCAACCATGCCAAGCTACTAGAACCAAGGGTATTGTGTTACAACCAGTAATCTATAACCTCGCTAAATTACCAACCGAGAAAACATTACAACGGAAACAGGGTTCCATAATACCAGTTACCACTATATTACCAGCTCAACAAATCAATACTGAACAAATCTATTGGCAACAAATCCGCGAGCAAGTTGATGAAAATTTACGGGCTGCTGGTCACCCAGAAATGACTTTTACCGATGCAAAAATTTCCAAGCGTAAATCCATGATTATAGAAATTAGACCTAAGTTACCCGATTATTTGGCAGCGAAAATGAAAGACCGCAATAATTAGCATTATAAACTGTGGTCATGTAAAACTTCGTTTTTTATTTGCTGCTTCTTTTTTTCGGTTAACAATATACTGTCAAATAGTTCATGTCTGACAATATGTAGGTTTTTATTTTTCCAAGGTGTAACTGGCTGATTAGTCAAACTGATGGAATAAATTCTTTCTTTATAGCCCGATAAATTTATCGGTAATTCCTTGGTATATTTTTCACCGGTAAACCCTGATTTTTCGTAAAGTTTGCAGGCGTTGGCGTATAGTTTGCCCGAAGTATACAAACGCAAAGTTGTGAAACCTTTTTGTTTAGCTATCTCTTTGGTGGCGTTTAAAATTTGTTCGCCATAGCCATTTTTGCGGGCATCTGGCATCACTCCGAACCAAGAAAGCCAGGCTTCATTGTTGGGGTTATTGTGATAAGTATACAAACCGCTAAAACCCACGATTTGTTGTTGGTCTTCCCAAAGGTAATGTTCAATAAAATTGAATTCTTTATCGGGTTGATTGGATAAACCTTTTAGGATATCAACCATTCCATTGTCATATTTACCAGCGTCGGCAAAGATTGCGTTTTGCGTGGCAACAGCTTGCTCAAAATTATTTTTTGTTACAACTTTTGCTTCCAACATATTGCAATTATAACAGCTGTATGTTATTGTTACAATATGGAAAAATTAAAAAATCAAACTATTAACAGAGACGAAGCCCAAATTAAATTATTGGCTCGTATGTTTTATGATTATGTGGTCGGACCGAATGCCAAAGAGAAAAACAATTTTGTGGCAGATAAGGTCACAGAAGCACGTTTGCAAGAAGTTCAAGATATTTGCAAAAAAGCTTATGCTCATTTGGGTGAGTATAATAGCCATGTACCACTTCCGACCGCAATTGCGTGGTATCGTGCCACAGAAAGTAAAATTGGAAATAATGGCAAGGTCGTTGAAGGAACAATGTTCCCGGCAGCAATTACCAATAAAGAAACCGGCAGGTTGGAAGCCTTTATCGCTATGACACCTTTGAAACCAGATTCGTATAATAAATTTAAAAAAGGCGAACTGCTTGATGTTGATTTGGATGCTAAGGATATGATGCCTTTCCAAAAAGGTAAAAATCAATGTTTAGTAATGGATGTTGCCAGTATGAACAGTAAACTTTCGCGACCGGCGGCCGCAACTTTGTTATATGCTTTCTTGAAACAAATGAACGCTTTGGAAAAAGCAGGTGTTGAAGTTGACAGTATTATTGTTGATGTCTGTACGGAAATGGGCTTTAACAGTGCTAACTTAGTACTTGATATGAAGCAAGCGCGTGGAACAAAATACGACGTTGCTGCGGAAGATGCAGCATTATATGAAGGTAAAATTAAACCGACGCTTTTGCAACAAATTGAACAAGAAATTGAAGTTTTGAAAGCCAAAAACGCACAAAAACAAATGCCAGATGATCGTACCATGTAAATTGAAAATTAATTAAAAAATTTACTGTTCGTGTTTGATTTTAGGTATTTATATGTTATCATTCCAATATGGAAAATCAAATTAAAGCAACAAAAGCGGAACGCCGCGCGAAATTACTTGACCGTATGCGTCAAGACTATTTGAAGCCCGGTGCGAAGAATGATTATGTGGCAGTAGAAATTACCAAAGAATTGTTACCACAAATTCAAGAAATTGATAAATTGGCTTATCCAGAATTGAAAGAAGATGGCTATGCCGAGATTCCAGACATGGAAGAATGGTTGGCAGCCAATCCAGATATGTATCCAGCCGCGATTGCCAGTAAAAAAACTGGTAAGGTTGAAGCCTACATTTGTTTGAGTCCTTTGAAGCCGGAAACCTATCAAAAATTTAAGGACGGTGAAATTCTTGATGTTGATTTGGAAGCTAGTGATATCATTCCGTTCCAAAAAGGTAAGAATGATTGCTTGCAAATGGACGTGGCAAGTCGTCAACAAAAACTACCACGCGATGGTGCGATTTTATTGTTAGATACTTTTGAAAAGAAGATTGCTGCTTTGGCACAAGAAGGGAAATACATAAATAATGTGTTATATGACATTTGCTCTCAAATGGGTTTTGATAGTGCAAATTTAATCGCTGATATTAAAAAAGTTGGCGAAACGCATTACGACGATGTACCAAAAGATGTCGCTGGTATGTATGAAGGACGCTTGCACCTTTCTAAACGCATTGAACAAGCCATGCAAACCAAGCAAGAACAAGCATCAATTAACGAACGAATCCAATAAAAGTCGTGGATAAATTAATGTTAAAAATTGGTGACCCAGTCGGGGTCGACGCCGTGCTCTAAAATATAGGCACGGTGTTGTTTTAATTGTGTGTCCATTGCCGCCGACAAAGTTGGGTTGGGAATTGTGGCTTGCAAAATAGCTTGGACGATATGGCAACGGTCAATTTCATTTAAGACACGCATATCAAACGCCGTCGTAATGGCACCGTTTTCGTGGTAGCCCAACACTGTGTAGCGGTGACTGTTCGGGCGCTTAACGATTAAACTATAAATTAAATTGCGGTAGGTGTGGGTTACGAAGATAACGGGTTTATCGTTAGTAAAGTAGCGGGCATAGTCGGCATCGTTCAAACTATCTGCGCGACCACTTAAAATACCGGCGTCAATGACATTAACTAAACGGATTTTTAAGTGGGGCATTTGACTTTGTAAAATTTTCATGGCGGCCATACATTCGGTGGTCGGTGTATCACCCATACAGGCGAGAACTACATCAGGGTCGGCGACATCGTGCCAAATGCTAATACCGGCTTTGACATCGGCAAGGGCTTGGGCACCGGTACGCCAACCATGGGTCGGATGTTTGGAAGCTGTGATCAAATTAATTTTGTTGGTATCGTGTAAGCAACGGTCAAAGACTGCCAATAAGGTGTTAGCATCGGCAGGAAAGTAGCAACGGACAACATTGGGGTCTTTGTCCATTAAATGTGTGGCCATACCGGTGTCTTGGTGACTGTAACCATTATGGTCTTGTTGCCAAGTGTGACTGGTGTTAATAAAGTTTAGGCACGGTAAAGGAGTACGCCAGGGCATTAAGCGGGTTTGCTTTAACCATTTAGCGTGTTGATTTAACATACTGTCAACGACGCGACCAAAGGCTTCGTAAGTAGCGAAGAAACCATGACGACCGGTTAAAGTGTAACCTTCCAACATACCTTCGCACACATGTTCCGAAAGCATGCCGTCCATAATGCGACCATCGGGGGCTAAACCTTCGTCGAACGGGTAGCGGGCAACTTGCCACGCACGATTAGTAATTTGGAATGGGGCGTACAGGCGGTTAGATTTGGCTTCGTCAGGACAAAAGAAACGGAAGTTATGCGGGTTTAATTGCATAACGGCGGCTACATAAGTTGACAAAATATTCATGTCTTGAACGGTAGCCTTGGGGTCAACAAAAAATTGATTGAGTTTAGGTAAAGTTAACGGCGTATATTGCTTGCCACCACGGGTTAAGGCGTTAGCCGATAAACGGCGGTCACCCGTCGGACTGAAAGCCACAATATCGGGTTGTAAACTGCCGTCCGCGTTAAACAATTCTTGTGGGCGGTAAGATTGCAACCAGTCGTTGACCATTTTGACATGGTGTGGTTGGCTCATATCGACCGGTACTTGGTGGGCATTAAAGGTACCAGCGACGGTTTTACCGTCCACTATGGCAGGCCCCGTCCAACCTTTGGGTGAGTTCAAAATAATCAACGGGTGCTTACCATTGCGGGTGCGGAAACATTGTAAACAAGCATCAATGGCTTGTGCCATGTTAGCGTGGTCCTGCATGATATCGTTAGGATTACGACAGACCACCACTTCGATGGGTTCATAACCTAAACCATTAAAAAACTGACGGCGTTCTTCCGGTGAAATACGGGCAAGTAAAGTCGGGTTCGCAATTTTATAACCGTTCAAATGTAAAATTGGTAAGACATGACCGTCTTTCTGGCTATTCAAAAATTTGGTACCCCACCAACTAGCGGATAAAGGACCAGTTTCGGCTTCACCATCGCCAATAATTACGGCGGCGACTAAGTCTGGGTGATCTAATACCGCACCAAACGCATGCGCTAAGGAATAACCCAGTTCGCCACCTTCGTGCATACTGCCGGGAATTTGTGGAGCAACATGGGACGAAACACCACCAGGGAAAGAAAAGTCGCGGCACAATTTTTGAATACCAGCTTTGTCGCGTGTGTACTCAGGGTAGACCTCGCTGTAAGTACCTTCCAAATAAGCGTTGGCAATAAAGAAATTGCCCCCGTGTCCGGGACCAGCAATCAAAACCATATCCTGACCAAATTTTTTAATGGCACGGCTTAAATGGGCGTAAATAAAGTTCTGTCCGACCACGGTACCCCAGTGACCTAAAATACGGTTTTTAATATCGGTGCGGATTAACGGTCGCTCCAAAATCGGATTGTCGCGTAAATACAACTGCGCCACAGATAAATAGTTGGCGGCGCGAAAATAACGGTCTAAAGTACTAAAATCTTCAGTTTGTTGCATATTTTGATTATTCCATAGATTCGTGTTTTCGGCAAGTTTTTCGTTTGTCATCGTATTATTATGTGCAAATTATCTTGTCATCTGTCGCGGATAGTGTTATAATAATCGTACGCCCAGGTGGCGAAATCGGCAGACGCAAGGGACTTAAAATCCCTCGGGGGCAACTCCATATCGGTTCAAGTCCGATCCTGGGCACCAAAGAAGACCAAGTCAGGCTTGGTCTTTTTTTTGTTATATTATATTGTCAATTGGTTATCATTTATTGTATAATTAGATATGTTAACCATTGCACAAAAAATCGAACATTTAAATCGTCAAGGTTTTTCGGGCAACATGTCGGAAGTTGAAAAATTTTATGCGGGGCAAAAATTTAATCAAAACGATGCCAATGTGCAGAAATTAATTCAATTTTCAATTGATTTGTGGCAAGAATATAGTTTTATTTTAAAAGAATTACCGCGGGCAAACGAAGCAGAAAAAGCGGTTTTACAAGCGCGGAAAGAAGAACTGCTTTCAATCGCAATTCCTAATCATGGATTTTTTGCGAATGTTTGTGATGATTTTTATTGCACGGTTGGTGCAGTTGATTTTGAAAAGACCAGCCTTTCGTCCATTAATAAAAATGTTAAATTTGGTAAGTATACTTTGGCTGAATTGGGTAGTTATGCTTTAATCGGGGAAGATGTGCGCATTGGGGCAACTTTGAATACCGATGTGCAACCCAATAAAAAAGTGATTATTGGTGATGATACTTGGCTTTGTGCCAGCACGGTGATTGGTGCCGGAGCAACCGTTACACCGGGAACGGTAGTTGGTTTGGGTGCCTGCGTTCATCCTAATCAAGTTACCGAGGGTAACACCTTGGTTTTAGGTAATCCGGCAATGACTAAATTAAAGATTGATAATAATTATCAATCAAATAAAGATAATTTAACCTATCGTAGCGTGGATGAAGTTAACTTTATTGTGCGTCATGTTCGCAATTTAGGTTTGGACGTAGACGAAGCTTATATCAATGCATTGAAGGGCGAAAAGTATAATTGTTTTTTAGGTTGTATTGGTCAAATTGTAGATTTTTCACACAATCTTTCTTATGAATTTAACAGTGCGAATACAACCGCAGACCGTCGCCGTGAAATTATTAAAATGTTATTTCCAATTTGTGGTGAAAATTTTCAAATTGGGCGCGGATTATTTGTTGATGTTTTAGGTTTAGCAAAAGTTGGTAATAATGTGCAAATTGGCGACAATGCATTTTTTGCGGGTAATGTAACGCTTGGTAATAATGTGCATGCGGGGTCGGATTTTGTTTTGGCGGGAATCGGTCATGAATTACCGGCAGAACTGCGCCATATTCGTGAGTTTCAAGGCGTGAATGGTGAGGTTTGCGAAATCGGAAAAATACAAGTCGCTGATAATGTGAAAATTGGTAAACATTGCACCATGGCACCGGGCAGTATCCTGACACAGGATTTGCCGGATTATGCTTATGTGGTTGGCAAAAATAAGATTTTTGAAAAAGTGAAACCGCAACAACTTGGTGATGATTTTACTTTGACCCGCTGATTAAGTTAAACTCCCCGTTCGCTTGACAGGGAGAGTGGTTCGGAATAACATGGAATTATGAGCGAAAGTCAAAATAATTATGTGGTGGAAACCAATAATTTGACCAAGACCTACGGTAGCAAAACTGTTTTGGACCATGTTAATATGCATGTGGCACAGGGCGATATCTATGGGTTCATTGGTAAAAACGGTGCCGGTAAAACGACTTTGATGAAGTTGTTGCTTGGTATGTCGCAACCGACCTCAGGCACGATGTCTTTATTTGGTACGGATAAATTAAGTCTGGCGCGTCATCATATTGGTTCATTAATTGAAGAACCGGCATTGTACCACGGTTGTACCGCCGCGGAAAATATGCGACGCTTTGCTATTTTGGCTAATGCGGACACCAGCGAAGTCGACGAAATTTTACGTTTTGTCGGTCTAGGCGATGTTGGTACTAAAAAGGTTGGTAAGTTTTCGCTGGGCATGAAACAACGCTTGGGTATTGCTATTGCCATGTTGGGTCACCCCGATTTGTTAATTTTGGACGAACCAATTAATGGTTTGGATCCCGAAGGTATTAAAGAAATCCGCGACTTATTGCTGCGTTTAAACCGTGAGCAGGGCGTCACCGTTTTAGTATCCAGTCACTTGTTGGACGAATTGGCTAAAATTACTACGCGCTACGGCATCATCAATCACGGTCGTTTGGTCGAAGAAATATCCGCGGAAGACTTAATGAAGCAATGCCAACAAAAATTGCACATTGTGACAGAACAGCCCGCGGTTGCGGCGAAGTTGATTAAAAAATTATCGCCTAAGGCTAAGATTACCGCCAACGAAAACAGTCTAGATGTAGTTGACGAAAAACTGGAAAGTGCCAAAGTCAACCAAGCCTTGGTTAATGGTGGTGTCGATGTAACAAGTATTACTTTTGCGGCGGATAAGATGGAAGATTATTTTATTCAACGCATGGGAGGTCGCGCATGATGAATTTATTAAAATTTGAATGGCGTAAACTACGCCAATCCAAAGCTTTATACATTGTTTATGGTTTGGGTTTGGTGACCATTACTTTAATGATGCTTTTAAGCAAAATCATGGGCGCCAAAGCGGATAATGCTACCGCGATGATGACTAGTGCGATTGGTGGTAGTAGTATGATTTCGTTGACGGGAATTTATCTGGCACTATTCGCTTGTGGCGACTATTCGCAACATACGATTAAAAACATTTACGCGCGTGGTTACAGTCGTACTGCCGTATATTTTAGTAAATACTTGGTTTCGTTATTAGTTGTCTTTGCTGCTGCCATCATGTACATGGTTTATACTTTCTTGTTAGCGGTGATTTTTGGTAATCATGTGCAAAATATTTCCGCTTTTCAATGGGGCAGTTTTGCTTTACAGTTCTTATGGTTAATTGGTATCCACGGTTTATACTTTGGTTTAAGCACCATGGTCGAAAAGACCGGTATTGCCGTAGCGTTAAACTTATTTGGTATTACTTTGGTGTTTAGTTTATTAGACTTATTGATTAATCTGATATTTGTTAAGGTTGATAACTTTAATTTCAACATTACTGACTATCAATTGGAATATGTTTTGATGCCGTTGATTAGTGGTCAAGCTTTAACCAAAGCTGAATTGATTCGTGCGTTGGTAATACCGCTGAGTTACGCCGTCGTATTTGTCGGTGGTGGTTGGCTGGTTAGTCAGCGTCGTGATGTTTAAACTAAGTTAAGTTCGCAACGATAATTTTGATAAGTAACAACCGAGTGAAAATTATCCTCGGTTGTTTTAGTATAAAACAGACCTTGGCTAGTTAATTTTAGGACTGTATCATCATAATCCAAAGTAGCGGTGTGATTTTGTATCGTCTGATAAATTTCGTCCCAAGTTCGTACTATTTTATCACCACGGCGTAATACCAGTTGCCAGCTAACTGTGGTATCAAATAAGTTATTTTCACTGCGCACACTATCCAACACTAAATTTCCGCTGGCATGGGTAGATTTGGGTAGATGGTTTACAAGCACCGGAATAGATAGGGCGATTATGCCACACATAATGATGACAGATAAATTGATAACCAATTTTTGGCGTGACATATCCCCACCATACAACGCGCTGTCATTTTTCCCAAACGATTTTTATTAATTACATAAAAATTTATCTTTTGTATTGCATTGGTTTTACTGAATGTGATAAAATAATGGTAAGAAAAGGGGACGGCAATATGGGAACAAAAAAATATTGTACTATATCTCGAGCAGCAGAAGTGCGTAACATGTTGAATCGTTTTGAACAAGAAATGAGTGATGAGAAAGTTTTTGGTCCAAAAGAAGGCTGGGATGAAGCATTAAGGAATGGTTGGGATATGTATAAAATGGCAGCTTTGCTAGCTTCTACTCCTAAAATAGAATTTTATAACGAAAGTTGCGAAAGAGAAGATGACCTATAATGATGGGTCATTTTTTTTATTCATTGACGGGGTTTTGCGGAAAAATTGTGACATCGACAAAATAGTGACCGCCGTTAGGGGGTAAGGTGACAGGTGTGGTTTCGCCGTCTTCGTTCGTATTGTCAACGAAAAGCACTTCGTCGCGTGTTTCGTCGTAAATTTTGACCAAAGCGTCGCTTGCGGCGCGCACCGTGATGCTGGTTGTCTCCATATGTCAGTTTATTGTGACAGGGAAAATCTTGTGCATCTAAAAAAGCCCTAATGGGCTTGATTAGAGTTAATCGGTAAGCTGGGTTATGTCGTTGAGCGCTCATCTATCTTGGCGTACCGTCACCGGCACGCTCGCGCGGTGTATGGGTCGGGTTGACTGGCCGCCATTAAATCCCGACCACTGACCTTGCATCTCATGGGGTTTACATTGCCACTACGGTCACCCGCAGTGCGGTGGGCACTTACTCCGCCGTTTCACCCTTACCCGATAAACGGGCGGTTTGCTTTCTGTTGCACTGTCCTTCGTGTCGCCACGACAAGCCGTTAGCTTGCATGATGCCATTTGATGCCCAGACTTTCCTCTGCTTGGTCACCCAAACAGCGAGCGCCTGATTAACGCTTCATGATAGCATGAATTACCATGCTTGACAAGTCGGTGCTTTTTCTCTTTGTCAAAAAATATAACTCATGATACATTGGTTTTTAATATGGTTATAGCAATGGATGGTCCTGTCGCAAGCGGGAAAGGAACGATTTCAAAATTATTAGCGAAGAAGTTAAATTATTTATGTTTAGATACGGGGGCGATTTACCGCGCTATTGCGCTTTGTGATTTACAAGGTAAAGACTATCGTAACTGCCAGATTGAAATAAAATGTAGTCCGGAAAAACGCACTTTGGTGCATGTTGATGGCGTAGATGTGACGACCGCGATTCGTTCGATTGAAGTTTCAAACCATGTGGCGGTGGTAGCTATGGATCCCGTAGTGCAAGACCGTGTGCACCAAATCCAACATCAAACGGCGGGCAACTACGACTTAGTGGTGGAGGGGCGCGAAACCACTTCGGTGGCTTTCCCTGATGCGGATTATAAATTTTATGTGAACGCCAGTTTAGAAGAGCGTGCGCACCGTCGCTATATGGATTATGTGCGCCGTGGGGAACAAATTACTTTGGCCGAAGTTTTGGCAGCCACTAAGGAACGCGACCGTTTGGATATGGAACGCCCGATTGCTCCGTTAGTCAAAGTCCCTGACGCGCTGGAAATTGATACGACTGGTCGCATTGCTGATGAAGTGGTGGACGAACTGTTACGAATTATATTAAAATAGTGACATGTTAAGGTTTTTATTAAAACTGATTTGTTACCTTCCGTTCAAGTTAATGTTTTGGACGAAATGGATCAATAAAAAGGCATTGCGTCAATACCGTGGCAAGCCAGTTATCTTGGCAATGAATCACCGTAACGCTTTGGACGGTCCCATGTTGGTAATTGATGTTTGGCGCAAAAGTAATTTTTGGATTAAAGGCGACTTATTCCGTAGTAAATTTGGTAACTGGTTTTTCCGTAATCTAGGTGGTATTCCAGTTAAAGCGTCGTCCGTGTCTTTAATACGCGATACACAAAACGCCTTGCGTCAAAATCACGCGTTAATCGTTATGCCGGAGGGGCACCGTTCTTTCAACGCCGATCACGCGCTCAAAATTCAAAACGGGATTGCGATGGCGGCTTTACACTGCGGTGTACCGATTTTGCCCATTGTTACGGACCGCCCGTTCCGTTTGTTCCGTATGACCCGTCTTAAAGTGGGACAAGCGATTGATGTGAACCAGTATTTGGTTGATGGTCGCATGACCAAAGATGGGGTTGAACGCTTAGGCGACCAAGTGCAATACCAAATGCAACAGTTATTGGTAGGTTTCAGCAAACCACCCAAACAAAAACAATGGCAAAGTGCGCCCAGTATTATTGGTCGCGGCATTGTGATTCACGACGACAAATTGTTGGCAATTCATCGTCACCGCGATAACCAAGAATACTATGTGTTCCCCGGTGGACATGTTGATGCCGGAGAAACCTTGTCCCAAACTTGCGCCCGTGAAGTTTTGGAAGAAACCAGTGTGGTGGCGCGTCCATTCCGTGAATTGTATAAGTTTTGGTACGAAGACCATAAACACCACCGCGGTGACGGTTGGCAAACATTTATGGCGTGTGAATACCAAAGTGGGGAACCGCAACCGACCGACGCGGAAGAATACACTGACCCGTTGCGCCGTGGCGGTACTTATGAACCAGTTTGGTTAGATCTTAACCAAATTGATACTGTTGACCTGCGCCCAGCTTTCGTTAAAAAACAATTATTGAAAGATTACCGCAAAAAAGGTGCGCGCTTACCGTTCCCGTTGCGTAAACTGCAAGGCGTAAAAATCAAATAAAGCACGGGCTTTTGATAATTGTCAGTAACTTATTCGCGGAAGCCGACCATTTTCACTCTGCATTATTTTCTTTACAATTACTGGGGGGGATAAGGTTGCCAGAAACTAGTCTTTTTAGCCGCAAGATATAGTGATTTAATGTTTTCAAGATACAATATGCGGTTTGTGTTTGGGGTTAAATTACAAGGTAAACTTCGTATTCGTGGTAACCAACGATTTTGTATGAGCCACGGAACTTTCTTTTGATTGGAAATTGTTCGGTAAATAATTTCATTGATACATCGTGTTGTTCATTGTTGATTTCAGATAGGCGAGTAAAGTTGAGTTTGATTTCAATTTTGTTTTCGTAGATTTTAATATCGTTGACTAATAGATTAAACATTTCTTCGGGACATTGTTCTTGGGTGGACTTAAAGAATTCGATAATATCTTCACTGTGAAGATTGATTGGTCTTGTTGTTTGGCTAATCAGTATCTTTTCGTTAAGTTCTTTCTTTTTGGTTTCTAATTCTACTAAACGAGTTTGTGTTGTTTCAGTGTGAATACCTTCTTCAATGGCAGCCATAATGTTGGCGATTGATTTATTTACTTTTTGTAAATCGTTTTTCAAAATCTCAAGAGTAGAGTTCTCTGTAGATTGTTTTTCACGGTTTTCAATAATGGCTTTCACAAAGACATTGCGAGTGTTTTCACTGGATAAGATTTGCATAATGGTTTTTTGCACGATGGTTTCTAACCATTCTTTTTGAATAGTGCGATTATGTTTTCCTTTTTGTTTGGTGTCGTTAATGCATTGATAGTAGCGTAAATATTTGCCGTTCTTTTGAATTGCACTAACAGCTCGCATTTTGCTGCCACAATGGCCGCAATGGGTTTTCTTGCGTAGATAGAACACAGCGTGGTCTTTTTGTTTACAGCCGTGATGATTGGCTTTTAATCGTTCTTGGCAGATAGCGTAAATTTCAGATTCAATAATCTTGGGGTAGATTTTGTCATAACTGTTGCCATTTACACGATAAATGCCAGTGTATTTTTCTTGTCTTAAAAATTGATTGATAGTGCTGTAGATAAATGGTTTGCCACGACAGGTTAGTCCAGCAGTATTTAATTCGGCAATAATGTCGGGAATGTTTTTGCCTTTGGCATACATATCGAAAATTCGTTTTAGAATTTCGGCTTCATCTGGATTGATAGTTAATTTTTTGCTTAATACAATTTTGTTTTGTTCATCTCTTTCTTCTTTGCGATAATAGCCGTAGTTAACAAAGCCACCAATGAAGTTGCCTTTTAATCTGGTTTCGTTTAGTCCACGCTTGGTTTTCTGTGACAATTCTTCAGAGTAGTATTGGTTCATACCTTCCAGCATACTTTCGAAGAGTGTTCCTTCTGGACCATCTGGAATGTTTTCCATTGCGGAAAGTAATTTGATGCCATTGTCCTTTAAGTGCTTTCTGTGAATTGCCATTTCGAATTTGTTACGACTGAAACGGTCTAATTTGTAAACTAACACATAATCCCAAGCTTTTTTGTTGCTGTCGGTTAGCATACGCTGAAATGCTTCGCGTTTGTCGTGTGTGCCAGAAATTGCTTTGTCGATGTAGTTGTCAACAATGACAATGTTGTTCTTTTCTGCATACTCATTGCAAACTCTTAACTGACCATCTATCGACTGTTCATTTTGACGGTCGCAGGAATACCTTGCATATACTACAGCTATTTTCATTTTTCCTCCTTTTAAGTTTTTTCTTTGTCTTGCGACGGAGCGAAAATAAACGGGAACACTCATTGTTTTTGCTTTGAGTGTTTTATTTCTTTTGCCAAGGGCGGTTTACCCGTGCATTTTACCCTTGGCTAAAGTTCGTTCCCGTTTACGCTCCACAGTCGCAAAACAAAGAAATTACGAGGAGGAGCATAGCCAAAATATTTACTACTTGTCTATACAGTTTCCATCAATATATGTAACATTTATGCCAAAATACTTTACATTTATGTAACAATTATGTAACAAAATTATCAACTTCAAAAAAATCCGCGAACCGAAGAAAGTGGATATTAATGTTACATAAAAGTAATGTAAGCTGATGGAAATGTTACAAAGATTGGCATAAACTGTATAGAAATGTTTTTTTCTTTGTTCTATAGTTTTGGCGTTCAGGAGGAACTATGGAACAAAAAGAACAACCAATCGTATTTGATACCAAACTAATGAGCGAGGCAGAGTTTCGCTGTTTGGTCGAAATGTTAGAAACGATGTTTTCTTCATTTCGGGACAGAAAGCAAGCGCCACCCTAGTGTGCTTTCAAATCGTGGCAACACGATGAAAGATGACTTTGCGTGTGTTGACGAAAGTATCGTCAAAAGCGAAGTCAGCGCTGACTAATTGCCATACGCAGTGCAATTAGAACGGCAACGACTAAATGGGGTTTGGCGTAAAGCCTGCGCGCCAACCCCATTAGTTGCCGTTTTGGCACGGTGCAACTCGAAGTAGTGGCGTGCCTTTATTGGCGGAGCGCAGCGACGCCACTTGTTATATATAAAGGCACGCCACGATCCCAAACACTATTTTTTTAAGTAAAATTGTCGCCATTTTTTGTTTGAGAATTTAACAGTTTTTAATATCCGATTTCAATCGCGTATTTAACTTACTTGTTATATATAAAGGCACGCTAGGATCTCAAAAAGAACTTTTTAACTTTTTTGTCAGTGTGCTTGTCTTGTGTTTACTCACAAATTTTTATTAAAAGGAGATAAATTTATGTTGTATAAAAATTGGCTTTATGAATGGCTAGAAAACTATATAAAGCCGTCTAGTAAAACTAGGACTTATGAAAGATATAAACAAATTGTTAATATGCATATTGTCAGCAAAATTGGCGATTACGAGTTGAACGATATAACTCCCGCACTTCTTCAAAATCTAGTTGCTGAATTATTAAACAATGGCAATAAACGGACTTTTACAGGTCTTTCCGCAAACTCTGTTAATTCGGTTATATCTGTTTTGCAGAATTCGTTGAAAACAGCAAATATGCTTTGTTATACAAAAACTTATGTGGCAGGCAAAATTATCCGTCCTAGAATAACTGAAAAACAAGTTGAATGTTTTTCGTTAGTTGAACAAAAGAAGATTGAAACATATTGTCTGCAAAGCAAGAAGAAAAAACTATATGGCATCGTTATTTGTCTTTACACTGGATTGCGTATAGGGGAGTTACTTGCACTTAAATTTTCTGACATTGATTTTAATAAATCAATTATGTATATATCTAAAACTTGCCACGATAGCTTAAACGGCAGAATAATTGAAACGCCAAAGACAAATTCTTCAAATCGAATCATACCCTTACCAAGGCAAATTTTAGGTTTAATAAAAGAACTTAAACGAGAAGCATATTCTGAATACTTGATTGCAGATTTAGACAAGCCAGTTGCCGTTAGGTCTTATCAACGCACTTTTGAATTACTGCTTAAAAAGTTAAATATTCAACACAAAGGTTTTCATTCACTTCGCCATACTTTTGCTACTCGTGCTTTGGAGTGCGGAATGGATGTAAAAACGCTTTCTGAATTGCTCGGTCATAAAAATACAAGTATCACGCTAAACCGTTATGTTCATTCAATGCTAGAACACAAAACAGATATGATGAATAAGCTTGCTAAAACCCTAACTAAAATGTCCACTGAATGACTTAATCAGTGGACGCTCTTATGCAATAACTATAACATAAATTTTTATTTTGTCCTAATTATATAAAAAATTATTAAACAGATGTTCAATTCATTTTAATTTAATGAACTTTTACTTGTCATTTGTTCACTGATTAAGTCAATTGATGAACAAAATCAGTGTCCGCTTGTTCACAAAATAAGGCGGTAACAAATGGCAAATGAAAAATTTGATAATGCCAAAAAAGGTAAGAACGATGAATTCTATACTCAATATGCTGATATACAAAAAGAAGTTAACGCATATTTAGAATATGATGCAGATACTTTTAAGGATAAAATTGTTTTACTGCCATGTGATGACCCAGAATGGAGTAATTTTACAAGATTTTTTGCTCAAAATTTTGAACGACTGGGATTGAAAAAACTAATTAGCACAAGTTATGCAACAGATAGTAAAAAATTTAAAAGTTATGTTCAGTTATCATTCTTGGAAATGGAAAGTCCTAAATATGATAAAACAAAGACCAATAAGCATGGTAAAATTTTTACATTAACTAGAGATACAAATAATTCAGGGCATATTGACATTGATGATTTAGAATGGGAGTATCTTAAAGGCGATGGCGATTTTAGGAGTAAAGAAGTTACGCAGTTGAGAGATGAGGCAGATATTATTATAACCAATCCTCCTTTTTCACTTTTCAGAGAATTCGTGGATTGGATAATGCAAGCAAATAAAAAATTTTTAATAATTGGTAATCAAAATGCTATTACATATAAAGAAATATTTCCTTTAATTAAAAACAATAGGATGTGGACAGGTTGTAGATTTAATCAAAGAGTAAATGGAAAAAATATGACTTTTGTAGTTCCAGATAATTATCCTTTAAGTGGAACAGAAGTTAGTGTTGATGAAAAAGGCAGAAAATTAGTTAGTGTTGCTGGTACCGGTTGGTTTACTAATCTTGAACATGGGAGAAGACATCAACCCTTGGAACTTATGACAATGGCTGATAATTTAAAGTATAGCAAGCACAAAGAAATAAGAGCAGAGGGGTATCCAAAATATGTTAATTACGATGCAATAGATGTATCTTTCACTGATGCAATTCCAGATGATTATAAACAAGAAATGGGTGTTCCTATATCATTTTTAAATAAATATAACCCAGAGCAATTCGAAATAATAGCTCTTGGCATAGTGGGTAGTATTGATTTTTCTTCGGAAAGGAAAATGGAAATTCTGGATAAGAATGGAAAACCAACCGGTAAATACACTATAAATGCAAAAGGAACTTTGTATAAAGAATGGAATAAAAATGCTGACCCTAAGCCACCAGCTTTCCAAGATTGTGAAAATGGTAAACTTTATCAAAGTATATACGCACGAATTATTATAAGGAGAAAATAAATGAATACAGAGTTGAAAACAGATATAACTATTGATGATATTTGTAAAGGTTTTGTCTATAATGAATATGAGGGTAAAGGACTTTTTGGTCTTTCGGGAAAACTCGTGATACAACCAGAATATCAAAGAAACTACATTTATGCAGATGGGAAAAAAGATGTTGCAGTCATAGATTCAATAATAAAAGGATATCCAATTGGTTTAATATATTTTAATAAGGTTGGCGAAGATAAATTTGAAATTCTTGATGGACAGCAAAGAATAACAAGTATTGGACGATTTTTAACGGATAAATTTCCAATTATTGACAATAATGATATTCCGCACTATTTTAGTGGTTTAAATGAAGAATTAAAGAAAAAAATATTAGAAACAACATTGACTATTTATATTTGTGAAGGAACGGAAGGAGAAATAAAAGAATGGTTTAAAACAATAAATATTGTTGGTGTTCCATTGAACAAACAAGAACTTGCGAATGCCGTTCATTCTGGTCCTTTTGTTACTAAGGCAAAGGAAGAGTTTAGTAATAGCCATAATGCTAATATACAAAAATGGAGTGCATACATTTCCGGAGATGTAAAAAGACAAGATTATCTTAGAACTGCGATTAGTTGGGTTAGTAAGGGATATGAAAATGAAGAAAATATTGACGCTTATATGAGTTTACATAGGAATAACCCAGATATTTCCGAATTAAAAATTTATTTTACAAGTGTTATCGACTGGATTGGTAGTGTTTTTGAAAATGTTGAAAATGAAATGAAAGGTCTTGAATGGGGTTCGTTGTATGAAAGGTTTCATAATAATTCATATAACCCTAATGAAATTGCTAGTTTGGTTAATAAACTATACAGCGACCCATTTGTTAAAGACAGAAAAGGTATATTTGAATTTGTTTTAGGTGGATGTATGGACACTAAATTATTGCAAATAAGAGTGTTTGAAGATAGTGTAAAGAGAACAAAATATGCTCAGCAAACACAAAGTGCCAAAGAAAAAGGAATTTCAAATTGTCCTTTATGTGCAATCAGTAATAATGCAAATAAAAGCAGAATTTATAAACTAGAAGAAATGGATGCAGACCATGTTTCTGCATGGAGTAAAGGTGGAGCAACCGATATTTCAAATTGCGAAATGCTTTGTAAAACACATAATCGCGCAAAAGGTAATAAATAATGAAAAAAGACAAAGAATTAAATTTGAAAGTTGTATTTGCTAACGAACCAGACATCAATGTTCTGGATGAATCTTTTTACAAGGCAATATTGGATAATATTATTGAAATTAAAAATAAAGAAGAAAAGGACAATAAAAATAATGAACAACAAGACAAACAGTGAAATTAAAAATGATTTAGATTTAGGTTTAATTGACCAC
>JAFZSF010000014.1 GCA_017619495.1 Clostridia bacterium
AATTTTTGTGTGCATGAAAACCCCTTCTAACCCCAGTTAAGGTATCATAAATATAATAAACTCTTTTTATAACAAAGGGAATATCCTTACCTTCTTCTAACGCCACCAACATTCCCCTATCATCACCATGTTTTTGAAATTCGTATTTCCTAATTTCCATCATATCTCCTTAACCGATAAAGTTGTAATTTTATCCATTGTAGATAAATTTGTTTTATCAAATAAATACAAAAATTTACGCCTTAATCTAGTTACACACTTATCAACAAAATAAAAACAATACGACGGCTTGCAAAACAAAGATTTTAATAAAACTTTATACTTGTTTTCTGTTTTTAATAGTCGTAGAAATTTAATATATCCCTGCACTTTCTTATTATTTTGATATTTTTTCTCAATATAATCAAAAAAATTAAAATATTCACTTTCTATTTTACTACCGCCATTAACCCGCGAAACCCCAGTATCACTTTCGTACCAAACTAAATTTTTATTGACAAATCCAACCTTTTGATTGTTAATCAAAGTTAAAAAGGTCAATGGAAAATCCTCTACCAATCTAACTACACCAACTAATTCTTGTAAATACGGCAAAATATATTCCCTTTGACAAGCGAAGGTCGCACCTAAAAAGCAATCAAAAAAAGTGCATAGATTTTTCTTCATAAACAATTTACTTTTGGTACCACATGCCACTGGATTGTGAAATTTCAATATTTTTCGGTCTTGCGTATAATAAACCGCCTTAGCAAAAACAAGTTTATAATCGTCGCGCTTAAATTTTTGCAAATATTGTTTCAAACTAAATTCGTCAAAAAGGTAATCCCCCGGTGAAATGGTTTTAATAAATTTACCATTTGCTATTTTTACCGCCGAATAAATGTTTTTAACCGTACCACCATTTTCTGGTAAGAAATTATATTTCACATTTTTAATGTCATGTTCAGTGACCCATGACCTAATCCGCTCAACCGAACGATCCTTTGACCCATCATCAGAAATAATAATTTCACAAGAAACTTCTTTTTGTTTGATAATTGAAATTAATGTTTTCTTTAATTTTTCATAATCAGAATTATAGCAACACACTACTACACTAAAATCAAAATTCCCCATAAATAATATCGTTGCCTCCAACTATTTGTAGTATTAAATAGTTCTATTCAGAGAATAACATATGTACATTAATTTACAAAGTTTTTTATCTAGTAACTCAAATCTGTTCATCAAGCCAAGCAAGATGCTCCGTAAAGAAATTCGTTATTACATCAATCGATTGTTCGAGCGTTCGACCAGATTTATTCCACCGCGCATTATTAATGGTTAATAACTGATTATAAGTTTCGCTATCCAGTAAACTTAGTTTATCTTGTAGGTCAGTAATTATTTCATCTTTTACATCATCAAATGTATCACGGTACACTTCGGTGAATTCGGATCGGTTCAACAAATCTGGATAATAAAATACATGTTCATTGTGAATTCGTGCAAAATCATTTTGCTGCATAAAAATAGTATCAAAATCCCACAATGGTCCCATCATTAATAAAGAATTAGCACTATCCTTTTTTGTTAAATATATATTTGCGCCACCAGAATCCCAGGTACCCAAAATATCATGAGCCAATAACCATTTTGCGAAAGATGTAACATCAATGTAATCAAATACATTCTCATCGTCCTGTGATAGGACAACTTCAAATCTATCTATAACGTTTTTAATGTATTCATATTCTTCTGAATTTTCATCGATATCGTCCGCATCAGGATATTTAAAAGTATATTTATATGGTCGATTATGATAAGGGGTACCAAAATATAAATCCTCATTCCACCAATACGCGTCTAACTCAATAATAAATCCGTCTTTATCCACAGCACAGCGCGACTGTTTATCACCTTTGCCACTGCCCCTAGAAACACTTTCACATAAAATATACAAACCGCGATAATCCCCATTAACATACAGTTCGACATATGAATATGAAGGAGTCCAGTCCATACCCAAAGTCTCCGAAACACTGAATCCAACCATTGTATTCAGTAGGTCACCACTCGCTAATAACAGCCACTCTTTGTTCGTATAATCAATTTCACTTTCCCGATCCACTAATTCACTTAGCAAATCCACTTTTTTATTTAATTTGATTTTATATGGTTTCTTCTCCGCATAAGCACTGGTATTTCCCCGGATTTTTAACTTTGCACCAGAATACATTTCGTCAACGGTTAAACCCGTCGTACTATCATATAGTAATTCGTTTTGTTGACTATACAAAACAGTGGTAGCATTAACATAATCGTTGTTTGTAATACTAGCCCCAACACCCCCCAAAGGAGCAGATACATAATCACAAGTTGGCCAAATTTCGTTCTGCGTCACAATTTCCATACGCGGGAAATTCGTATGATGATTTATTTCTGGAATATAATAACGCGAACATTCTTCCATATGTACAGTTTCCCCATTCTGACACACATTAAAAACAAAATCGTAGCGCATATTGGGTGATAATTGCAATTGCCAAGTATTATCTTCCACAAGATAGTAACCCGTATCATCATTGGCAGTAACAGCAACTTCAACCCCGTCAAGTTCACAGTCAGTTTGCCAATTAAAAGTAATCATGCCACCGCTGTCAGTATTTGAAGCAAAATTATAAAAAGGCACTTGATTTTCTTCGGGCTCACTTGGTAATTCAAGTTGTTCCTTAATTTCTTCCACTGATTCTTTAATTTCTTCCACTATATCACCGAAACTATCCATGACTTTTTGACGCGAACAACCGGTTAAAAACAATGGCAAAATTGCGCAAAGTAATACAGCGAATATAGCTAAATATTGCCTTTTAATTTTGTGTAATATTTTTCTCATTGGTTTTCTCCTTTTTTAAGGAATAACTAATATAAATATAGTATAAACCCAAACACATCAACCTATTTTATTTCCGTTTCGCCAACGCTAAATACCAACTATCCAAGCAGCCACCAACCATGATACCTGCCACAATATCTGTAAACCAGTGAACACCACTTAGCAAACGCCCCACCACACCAATCACTAATAAAATTGATAACACCCCCGTTAAGACCACACACAGTGGTTTGTTTTTTACATAATGCCATACTTGCCAAACCAGCAGCGGTAACACTGTCATAAACAACATTGTATGCGAAGACGGGTATGATGCTTTCGCTACCCCATGTTCTAATTCCGGACGATAATTGATCACCACAATTTCAAAAAATAAATAAATAACAACCAAACAACCAAACATTAAATCCAGCAACAAAAGGTTGCTATCAATGCGACGCAAACTTTTACGAAGCACCCACTGCACAATTTGCCACACGACCACACTTATCATTGCCAAAATTACCAAGTAACCAAGCCAATCGGTAATGCGTTCCCAAACTACATTTTTACCACAATGTTGCCAAAAAAATTGATTCACGTGCGACAAGCCAACTCGATCCACATCGACCAACGCCACAATCAAAGTAAACACCACGAACGCCACGCATAAAACGACTGCCAACGCCAGCCAAAACCTTTGTTTTTTTGCAAGTTTACCCATGCTTAGATACTCCTTAATTATGGTTTGATTTATCAGTTATTTTATCCATACTGTGACTTGATAGTTGTTTCGGGACTTTTTCCTCAGCTATTTTTTCTAAAAATCCAACTGCCGCGAGAATCACACCAACACGAATGTAGTCTAATAAACATTGTTCCACCATCGTTATTAAAAAGTACGGAATTAAAACAATTAGTAACGGCAAATAGACCTTAAACCGTTGCTTAAAACTACGCCAGTTTACTCCGCCGATAATCATTGCCAAGTAGAAACAATACCCCACTAAACCGTGTTTCCAAAGTTCTTGAATCAAAAGATTATGTGCTGACATTTGACCAATTTGTGGACGCGAAATTCCACGCCCAAGGAACATATTTTTCGGTGAAGATGACCAGTCGCGCAGATACAAACCGCGCAAGCCGGGACGACCGGGGTCAAAATGAATTTCACCCGCCCAAACAGCCTGCTTCCACTCCTCCGGTTGGTTATCAAAACAATCTTCTAAGCCCTGTATTGTTAAGCCATTAACCGCGTGCGAAATAACCACCAAATCCGTGCTCTGCGAAATGCGGTTAAAGTAGGCTTTGGTCGTACCATAAAACACACCACCAACTAAACACATAAGCGCCAGCATTAATCCGCCCAGTAATATTGCCTTACCGCGTGCCTTGACAAAGTAAACGCTGGTAAAGACGACTACCGCGGCGATACTGGTTACTAAGAACGCCCGCGACAAAGTAAAATAACCAAAGCCGAATAATAACACATAAGACGCAATTAACTCAATCATGGAAATTTTATTTTTATAGAACAGGATTAACATGCCACTAATTGCGACCACAATTAACGGATATAAAGTATTGGGGTGGAAAGTTAAACCATTAAAGCGGAAAAATCCATAATAATCCCAAATTCGAATATTATCTTCCAGCAAAGGCGAAACCTTACGCAACAATGCAAAAGCGCACGAAACTAACAACCCTAAAACCAACACGCGTACGATTGAACGAAAATCAAGCGCCTTGCGTTCTTCGAAAATAATATAAACTAAAACAAAGAAGAATACTTCCGCGAAAAAATCCTGCCAATAACATTGATGGAAAGGCAACACCAAATAAACTAAAAACAAACCGATTGGTATCAAAGTTTTCCAGTTTAATTTGTACTCGCGTTTAATTAAACGGTACACATACAAAACCAAAATTGCAAAAATCAAAACACCGGCAATCACAATATCCAAAGTAATGCCCCACAAATTTTGATAATTAAACAGCACAAAAAAGCAATGTAAATACAACATTAACGCAAAAATTTTGGTTTCATTGTGTAATACTCCCGCGAACACGAAAGCATAAACCGCGGCAATCCACGCGAACGCCGGCATGAAACAAGCCCCTAATAACAACAGCGTCAGCACCCCATAACCGATAACTTCATAATACTTTTTTAAGCACGCCCAAACTTGTTTCATGATAATACTTACAGTCTATTACGAAATTCGCTGCTTAGCAATTCATTATTCACACTTTATTTTACCATGGACAACCACCAAATCATATGCTATAATCAATCACACGGGGATATAGCTCAGCTGGTAGAGCGATACGTTCGCATCGTATAGGTCGTGGGTTCGAGTCCCGTTATCTCCACCAAAAAAAAGAAAGCCGGCAAATCACCGGCTCTTTTTTTACTTGTCATTTACTTTTATTTATGTCGCCTACGAACAATCACTGTGGCGGCAATCGCACTGATCGATCCTAAACCTGCTACCAATCCACTACCAATCGCAGCACCGATATTGAAACCGTTTTTTGAACCTGCGGTGACGGTTTCAGTATCTGTATCTGGTGTGGTTGGTTGTTCCGGGTTGTCCGGTGTGGTCGGTTGTTCTGGATTGCTGGGTTCTGGTTCCGGAATGGCTTCCCATTGTGCGGTTAAGGTTATATCACCGGTTACTGGTGTATCGAAATCGTATTCATCATCACCAATGAACCAACCTTTGAAAACATAACCGGCTTTGGTCGGTGTAGCTGGCGCAACGGCGTAGTTGTTTTTGTTAACTATTTGGTCATCAATACCATCGACATTAAATGTAACCGTGTATGTCTGTACATAATCCCAAACAACTGTGGCATCACACCCAGATTTCCAATCACTTGTCCAACCAGCAGGTTGTGCATTGGGTGCCGGATTTGTTGTTTCACAATAAATTGTAATTAAATTTGAACAATTGTAAAATACATATCTATCCATACTGGTAATATCTGGCAGCACGATACTGGTTAATCTGTAACAGTCAGCAAATGCTTCAAAATCAATTTTAGCAACACTATCTGGAATTGTAACATCGGTTAAATTGGAACAATATTGAAATGCACACTTGCCGATACTTAAAACTCCGGCTGGAATAATTACACTTTCTAGACTTTCACATCTACAAAATGCTTCTTTACCGATATTGTTCACACTATCAGGAATTGTAATATTGGTTAAGTAATAACAACTAAAGAATGCACGCTCGTCAATATTAGTAACACCATCCGGGATGATGACATTCGTTAAACCGCAACACATAAATGCAGAATTACCAATACTTTCAACGCCCACGGGAATAGTAACATCTGTTAGAACAGTCAATCCATAAAAAGCACCATCTCCAATACTTTTCACACCGTCGGGAATTGAAACTTGAATTGCGGAAATTTCATCAGTGTTTAAAAAAAAGTTCCCACATCCAATTGATCCATAATTATATAACTCATTCCAAGCTGCACTCGACAAACCGATTAACACCCCAGTTTCGTCAATTTCAAAATCATCCCAGCTGTCGAAAACTAATGTTTGTCCTTCAATGTGCGACGCACTAACCTTTGGTCCAATGGTAAAAACCAATGACACCGATAAAACAATCATCGCGACAATCGCACTGAGTACTGCTATAAATCCTTTTTTCTGCATATATTTTCCTCCTCGGTTAATATGTGTAGTTTTACATGATACTTCTTATAGTTTACCTTCTACCCCGTGAAATTGTAAAGTGAATAATGAAAAGTGAAAAATGAACCGCTCCGCATTTAAGTTACTGACAAAAAAGCCGGCGACCGCCGGCTATCCTGCATTATTCATTATTCATTCTTCACTAAAAAAAGACACCCGAAGGTGTCTTTTCATATTCATTGCGTGAGCACTTAATACTTTGTACTTGATTAAATATACACATTACGCATTCGCGCATTCGACTTTTAATTGTGCTGGCACGATATTCCTACCGTGCGATACTCTTAAAAGGAGGTGATCCAGCCGCAGGTTCTCCTACAGCTACCTTGTTACGCCTTAACTCCAATCACCGATTTCACCTTAGACGCTTGCTTCCTTGCGGTCGGCACAGCGGTTTTGGGTGCCCTCAGCTCTCATAGCTTGGCGGGCGGTGTGTACAAGACCCGGGAACGCATTCACGGCGACATGCTGATTCGCCATTACTAGCAACTCCGATTTCATGTGGGCGGGTTGCAGCCCACAATCCGAATTGAGACTACTTTTTTGAGATTCGCTCCATATTACTATATTGCAGCTCTTTGTAGTAGCCATTGTAGCACGTGTGTAGCCCAAGGCGTAAGAGGCATGATGACTTGACCTCATCCCCACCTTCCTCCGTATTAACTACGGCAGTCTCGCTAGGGTTCCCAACTTAATGATGGCAACTAACGATAAGGGTTGCGCTCGTTAACGGACTTAACCGAACATCTCACGACACGAGC
>JAFZSF010000015.1 GCA_017619495.1 Clostridia bacterium
AAGGTTAAAATTAACTTAGACAGTAGACTTTTGCCACTGTTATGTTCGCCTACTATGGCTAAAATCTCGCCTTCGTGTAAGGTTATGTTGACATCGGTCACTAATAATTTTTTAGCATCAGCTTTTTCTAAGTTGGTTACAGTTAACATGAGAACCAACTCCTTTTGTATAAAATGACCATTAAAAGATAGCGAACCAAGGGGAATGGCGCAAAAAACAATAACCATAAAACGCATGGTGTTGTTGTGGCAAAACTGGCAATCACAACAACTGCAATTAGAATTAGGGTAAAGAGTGTTTGACGAAGTCCAGTGGTTTTTAAACTAAAGGGTGCTTTGATGCGAGGATAAAATATATAAATTGCCAACCAAATTAAGCAATATAAACCCAAGGAAATATAGACTATACTATAACACTCTTGATATACATTGTGGATTAACGAGAAAATAAAATTGACCAATACGAAAAAGATGGTAGTTAATGCCACGGTAACAATACGGAGACGATTGATCATTACATAATCACCACCAACCGTAATGCTGTTTAATTTTAATAATGGGCGTAAATCATTGCCACCCATTGTGCCAGATAATCCAATTGTGGTTTGTTGATATTGAGGCGCCGGAGTAGCAGTAATTTTTTCGTTCGGTGCAATGTAAGGTGTATACTGCGAAAGCTTGGCTTCTTTCTTGTTCGTAGTTGTTGCTGTCGGCATAGTATTTGGTATCAGGGTAGAATTAATTTGCAAAACGCGTTTATCTTCGGGTAATTCGGTCGGTACCAAAGGTTTTTTATTTAATGGTAAAGAAAAAGCTTCTTCTAACGAAGTAAAGGTTTTCTGCGCTTTTACCGAATTGTCGGCGATTTGTTGATAGTCAATTTGGATTGGGTTTTTGGCTAAATAATCGCGTCCAGTGTTAGTAATGTTATAAACACGGCAACGACCACCAATCGCGGATTCTTTTTGATAACTGTTAACCAGTTTTTTATCCGCCATACGGTGTAAAGATGAATATAAGGTCGGTAAAGACATAATCACCGTATTGCCCGATAATCGTTTGATTTCGTCAATCATCTCCGCACCGTACATTGGACGATTGCTGAGTAAATTTAGAATGGTAACTTCTGTCATTCTACCGCGTGCCACAATACAATTTTAATGTCGAAACAATCTTCTTGTCAAGTCAAACTGGGTTGCGGTATCATCTTTTTAGATGTTTGATCCGCGGAACATTATTCGTACTAATAAGCGTACTTTATCTTTAATGGTAAACGCAAAGGGCGAATTAATCGTCCATGCACCGTATAATTACCCCGAGCACAAAATCTTTGCCTTTATTAAGGAAAAAGAAGATTGGATTCTGAAAAAACAACGCGCAATTCGCAGTAATTCCTATATCAATCCGAATGTAGTTAACTATACGGCTTTTTTGTTTTTAGGTAAAGAACTGACCCCTTTAATCACTAAAGATGTGAAAGAGATTATGATAAGTGATAATAAACTGTTAATTCCAGCCAAATTCCCCAGTGAAAAAGTTCTTGGTCGGGTCGAAAAATGGTATCGTAAAGTTGCTGATGAGGTCTTGGTTGAACGCGTGCATTATATGGCGGAGCGTTTGAAATTGCGTCCGAATGAGGTCACGACTAATAATAACAAAACTCGTTGGGGAGTATGTGATAATCACGGTAATATTGCGATTAATTGGCGTGCCATCTTTTTGCCACCTAACTTGTTAGATTATATTGTTGTCCATGAACTATGTCACCTCTTAGAGTTTAATCATACGCCAGCTTTTTGGAGTGTAGTTGGTAATGTCATTCCTGATTATCAAATGTTGCGAAAGCATTTAAAATGCCTAAATTACTTGATTTTGTTGTTCAGAAAGGAGTAAAATAACTATATGGCACAAGATAGGGATATATATTTAGATAACGCTGCGACTACCTATTGTAATGGTGAAGTCTTTTATGCCATGCAACCTTATTTCATCTCTAATTATGGCAACCCCAATTCGGTACACCAATCTGGTTATGCTGCGCGTGAAGCTGTGGAAAAAGCTCGTGCGGAAGTGGCGAAAATTATCAATGCTGACCCCGATGAAATTTATTTTACATCAGGTGCAACCGAAGCTAATAACTGGGCCATTAAAGGTATTGTTTGGGCTTCACCCATAAAGCGTGTTTTGGTTAGTGCGATTGAACACCCGAGTATTATTAAGGCAGCACGCTGGTTAGAACAGCAGGGCGTTGAAGTCGAATACATTAAAGTTGATGAGAACGGTATTATTTCAATTCCGGACTTACTGGCTAAATTGTCAAAACCGGCTTGTTTGGTTTCGGTTATGACGGCAAATCACGAAGTTGGTACCGTTCAATATATTAATACGATTGCTAATATTTGTAGTAAAAATAATGTTTACTTTCATACTGATGCTACACAGGCTTTGGAAAGCGTAAGTATTAATGTTAAGGAAATGAATATTACCGCTTTATCGCTATCTGGTCACAAAATTTATGGACCAAAGGGGGTTGGTGCGCTTTACATTAAACGCGGTACCAAGATTGATACTTTCATGCACGGCGGTCATCAAGAAAAAGGTATGCGTGGTGGAACTTATAATTTACCAGCTATCGTTGGTTTAGGTAAAGCCGTAGAAATTTGCATGCGTGATGGTAATACTAATAATGTCCGCATGAAACAACTGCGTGATTATTTCATTAAAGAAGTTGAAACCAAAATCTCGGGCGTAAAATTAAACGGTCACCGTAACCAACGCCTAAGCAATAATGTTAACTTTGCTTTCCGAGGGGTAATCGGCGAAAGTATTACCGCGATGTTAGATACTATGGGAATTCGCGCCTCGACAGGGACAGCTAGTACCAGTGAAACATTGAACCAAAGTTATGTTTTGCAAGCCATTGGTGTGGCTGATGATTATATTAATGGTTCGGTGCGTTTCACTTTGGGACGCGCAACTACCAAGGAAGATTTGGATTATACCGTTAATTGTTTAATCACGGTTGTAAAGAAATTACGCACACTAAGTCCCATTAATTTAAAAGTAGGAGGTACAGAAAATGTATAATGATGTCATTTCTGAACGATTTCAAAATTTAAAAAATGCTGGTATGATTACTGGGGCTGACGCGGTGGGACAAGTTGGTAGTGTGGGGTCTGGTGATATGATAAGAATTTATCTGCGCATTACTAATGGTGTAATTAAAGACGCAAAGTTTAAAACTTTTGGTAGTGTTTATTGTTTAGTTGCCAGCGATATTTTGTGTGATATGTTAAAAAATTGTACTATTGAAAATGCTCTCTTGATTAAAGGCGAAGCTATTGTCAAAGCTTTAAAAGGCTTACCGGACAATAAAATGCACATTGCTGAATTGACTCAATCAGTTGTTGCTGACGCGATTGAAGATTATCATAAGAAACAGGAAAGATTGGCGAAGACTAATGTCGCCAAAGCAAAGAAGTGATTGTCGATGTTAGATTACAGTATTATACAAAAAGCGAAGTCGAAACTCGACGCAATTAATGAGTTGGTTGCGTCCAAAAAGCAAGAGTTGGTAGCTTTATTAAAAAAGCAAGAACAAGATTGGAATAATGTTGAACAAAATAAACGAATTAAGTCGCTACAAGAATTTGTTGACGAATTTGATACGGTTGAACATGATTTGACCGATTTTTTGGAGTTGACTGCGGTTTGTTCCGAATCTGAATTAGTGGAAGAATATGCGCGCGTAAAAAAACAATTTGATGATTTCTATGTTAAGACTTTATTAGTTGGTAAATATGACAGCTGCAACTGTGTATTAAATATTACCGCCGGCGCCGGTGGTACAGAAGCACAAGATTGGGCGGAAATGGTTATGCGTATGATGTGCCGTTTTGCCGAACAACAGCATTTTGATTACGAGATTACTGATGTGGAAGAAGGCGATGGCGCCGGTGTAAAAGGTGCTTCCATTGCGGTTAACGGAGTGAACGCTTATGGTATTTTCAAAAGCGAAGCCGGTGTTCACCGCTTAGTGCGTATTAGCCCTTTTGATGCCAATAAGCGCCGTCACACTAGTTTTGTGGCGGTTGAAGTAATTCCACAAATTGAAAAGACTGAATATAAGGTTGACGAAAAAGATTTGCGTATTGATGTTTATCGGGCTTCGGGCGCCGGTGGACAGCATATTAACAAAACCGAAAGTGCGGTGCGTATTACACATATTCCCACTGGTATTGTTTGTACTTGCCAAAATGGACGCAGTCAAATTCAAAATCGTCAAACCTGTATGCAAAACCTATTGTCTAAATTAGAATATATCCATTTTGAAAATGAACGCCGTAAGTTGAAAAATTTGCAACCTGTGCAAATGAAAATTGAGTGGGGTAGTCAAATTCGTAGTTATGTTTTCTGTCCTTACACTATGGTAAAAGATCATCGTACTGGTGCTGAAACTTCTAATGTAGAAAAAGTTATGGACGGCGATTTGAAAATGTTTTCTGATGCGTTCTTGTTACAAAATGCCGAGGAAAATCAATCATGCTAACCTTGGGTATTGAAACTTCGTGTGACGAAACTAGCGTCGCTGTAATTGACGACCAATTTCAAATTTTATCAAATGTCATCATTTCGCAAATTGAAATTCACCAAGCCTTTGGTGGTGTAGTGCCAGAAATTGCTGCGCGTAATCATATCGAAAATATCTTACCCGTTTTAGATGAAGCTTTACGCAAAGCCAATTTAACGCTTGATCAAACTGACCAGATTGCTGCCACAACCGAACCAGGACTGCCGGGAGCGGTTATGGTTGGACGCGTATTCGGTAAGAGTTTGGCTAACGCCTTAAATATTCCATTTGTATCGGTTAATCACTTGCATGGACACATGGCTAGTTTGCGTTTGTCGCATGCTGATATAAAACCACCCATGTTATGTTTATTGGTCTCGGGTGGACATACGATACTTTATCAAGTAAATGAAAGATGGGAAACTAAGGTACTATGTACAACCGCAGACGATGCGGTCGGCGAAGCGTTCGATAAGGTTGCCCGTGTGCTCGGGTTGGCTTATCCGGGTGGCCCTAAAGTATCCCAAAACGCGGATATGAATTTATGCTTTACTCCGATTTTGAGTAAATTCCCGAAAAACACTTTTTCTTATTCAGGGTTAAAAACTGCGGTTTTGAATTATATAAACCGTGCGAAACAAAAAGGCACATCTTTGAACACTGCTGAGATTTGTGCCAATTTTCAGTATTGTGCTGTGTTGCAATTATTAACACGCACGCGCGAATATTTACAGACAACTGGTATCAAGACCTTAGGAATTTGTGGTGGTGTATCGGCTAATCAATACCTGCGCGAACAGTTTCAAGTTATGTGCGATGAACTGGGTGTCAAATTGTATTTACCTAAGTCGGAACTTTGCGGTGATAATGCGGCGATGATTGCTGCTGCTGCGGTGCTTGGTATAAAATAATTGTCAATTTACTGATTTTATTTTATATTAAATTTGGGGGAACATGGAAAAGAAAGTTTACGAAGGTTATAAACGAACTTCATCAGTAAAAACCGCAGCTGAAACTTCTGCAACGGAAACTTTATCTCGTACTAGAAAAACAACCGCCCCAAAAGAACAAAAAAAACAAACCACTGCCCGTATGGCAGGCAAATCAGTAACTACTAAACCACGCTTAGCAATGTTTATCGATGTAGATAACACCGGTATTACGCGTGAAAACCTGTTAGAAATTTTGTTCTTCGCTAATGGTAAATTTCAAATTGAACTTTGTAAATTATATGGTTTCAGTGATGACACTTTGCCGGGGATTCGTGACTTTGCTGCCGAATATAATGTTACCACGATTGGTAAAATGAAATTTAAACAAGCAGGAATTAACAGTTTGGATTCACGCTTGTTGGTTGATGCATATGAATGTGCATTGAATAATAAAAACAAAATCGATACGATTTTTGTTTGGTGTTATCCGTGTGATTTAGAAAACTTGTTTGAGAAGATTGTTAATCTGGGCATTAATACAGCTACCATTGACAACAGTATTTTTGATTGTAAAAATAAATTTGTTTCACAAACCTTCAAATTGTATTCGCCTTATCATTTTACGGTAGAACAATCTACTTATGGCAAAATTAAAAATGAGCCAGCCAATATTGAACCAAGTACCAATCTTGAATCGATTCCTAATCCAACGCAACCAGCAGTGCCTGCGCCGACTCAACCAGTATCAGAACCTACTAACAACACAGAAACTGCTCCGACACAACCAGTAATGATTGATGGCGTTGTACCACCAGTTTTACCGCGTCGCCAAATCCTTGAACGCTCAAATCCTAACGCACCTAAAATGGCACCTGAATCCGAAACAAAACCTACTGTTGAAGATTCACAGTCAAGTTCCTTGGTGGAAGAAATTGCGCGTAAATTAAATTTGGATATACCAACTGGTGATAATGCAGGTAGTGAATCAGTAGACAACGCACCCTCGACTTCGGAACTGTTTATGAGTATGTTGAAACAAGCTGGTTTCGATGAGTACCTTGACCGTGATAAACCATTAAAATATGAAGACACAATTGGCGATCTGTGATATAATATCGCATTATGAGAAAAATTTCATATCATGAACTGCGTAAAATGTGGTTTGACTTTTATCAATCTCATGACCACAAAGTAATTCCATCGGCATCTTTAGTGCCAGAAAATGATGGCAGCGTTTTGTTTACGACTGCGGGTATGCAACCTTTAGTTCCGTTCTTGCTCGGCGAAAAACACCCCGCCGGAAAACGCTTGTGCGACATTCAAAAGTGTGTGCGTACAGGGGATATTGACGAAGTTGGCGATGGTAGTCATTTAACTTTTTTTGAAATGATGGGAAACTGGTCGCTCGGTGATTATTTCAAAAAAGAAAAAGTCGCTTGGTCGTATGATTTTTTAACTAATCCTAAATATTTAGGTTTGGACAAAAACTGCATTGGTGTGACAGCCTTTGAAGGGGACGAAGTTGCCCCTCGTGATAAAGAAGTTGCCGAGTATTGGCAACAAGTTGGTATTCCGGAAAATCGGATTTGGTTTTTGCCGAAGAGTGAAAACTGGTGGCAGTTAGCCAGTGGTACCGGTCCTTGTGGTCCAGATAGTGAAATGTTCTATGATACAGGTAAAGCACCGTGTTCGCCGACATGCAATCCGAGTTGCAACTGTGGCAAGTATGTAGAAATTGGTAACGATGTTTACATGCAATATGTTATTTACGAAAAAGATGGTAAAGCCATGCCCGCTAAACAACGCAATGTTGATACAGGTATGGGTTTAGAGCGTTTATTGTGCTTTGTTAATGGCTACCAAACTGTTTACGATAGTGAATTGTTTGCACCAGCGATTAAAATTGTTGGTGAAGATTGTGGTTTGGTTTACGCAGATAATTTGAAACAATTCCGCGTCTTAGTGGAACATACGCGTGCTGCGACAATGATTTTGAGCGATGGGGTAGTCCCTTCACCTACTGGACAAGGTTATGTTTTACGCCGTTTAATTCGTCGTGCCGTGCGTATGGCGAACCAATTGTGTTGTACGCGTGATGTTTATGTGCGCTTAATTCAATTCTACCGTGATTTCTTTAAAGGTATTTACACTATTGATGATAATGTGACCAAAACTTATTTAGACGAAGTCGATAAATTTTCTAAAACGATCGAACAAGGAATTCGCGAGTTTAATAAAATTAAACCTTATTTGAAAGATAAAGTACTATCTGGCAAAACGGCTTTCCGCCTGTACGAAACTTTTGGTTTTCCGATTGAATTGACCCAAGAATTGGCAGCGGAACATGGCTTAACCATAAATATGGAAGAATTTGAAGTCGCTAAAAACAAACACAGTGAACTTAGTCATACTGCATCGGCGGGAACCTTTAAGGGTGGTCTTGCCGATACTAGCGAAGAAACCGCCTGCTTACACACAGCAACTCATTTATTATTAGCTGGTTTGAAAAAATTATTGGGTAATGAAGTACGCCAAAAAGGTAGTAACATTACACCCGAGCGTTTACGCTTTGATTTTAATTGCGACCATAAATTAACTTCTGATGAAATTGCATTCTTGGAAAAATTCGTAAATGATGCCATTCAACGCAAACTTCCTGTTACCATGCAAGAAATGTCATTAAAAGAAGCCCAAACTTTGGGCGCTGAGGGATCGTTCGCTAATAAATACGGTGAACGCGTAAAAGTTTATACCATTGGTGATGTATCGATGGAGATTTGCGGTGGTCCTCATGCACACAACACAGCTGATTTGGTTAGTTTCAAAATAGTTAAAGAGGAAAGCAGCAGCGCGGGCATTCGTCGTATTAAAGCCGTAATTAAAAAATAATTGTATAAAATTACCAAATCTGCACACCATATTTACAGTCCGAAAGAAAAACATCGGATCAAGGAGGTGGACAAATAATGGCAAAGGCAGCACGAAATAGTAAGGCGAAAAATTGCAGTAAACGCGCAAATTCGTCTATGGCTGAATAACCACGAAAAGCCACACAAAAACAAATTGCGACATTGGAATCACCATGTCGCTTTTTGTTATGTCGAAATATGTCGAGCAATTTAATTAGACAAATAATTACAGATTTTTTAATATTTAAGTAACATCCGAAACACGCAAAAAAAATAATGAATGGGGGAGCATAAAAGATGAGTGCGAAAATTTCTGCTATGAAAAATATGGCTAAATTAGCTTACAAAAGATTATCTTCGGGATTTTGGCAGGAAGAAAAACTGCGGCGCAGAAATACATTGACTATCCTTAAAAGTCAAGGTGCCGATACAAACATAGCTAAAAAACTTTTAGTTGACCATACTAAGCAACAGTTAGCTGCTGCTACTAACCCAGTTGAAGAAGCGCAATATGCACAAGTGAAAGCCGTTTTTGAATCCGGTAATGGCGAAAATGCCTTAGCAGTGTTAATGGATAAAAATTTGATGCAGACCATGGACGAAGGTGCGCGCCAACGCTATATTTTCGGATTAAGTAATAAGTTGCAAGCATACCGCGAGCGCTATGAAAAAGAGCAACAGTTTAATTGTCAAACAATGTCAATGTCAGTATAATAAAATCTATGGGATTAACCGTTGCCCAAGCTGAAATTGTTAACGCTCCATTAGGTCCCATGCTGGTTACGGCTGGTGCTGGTTCTGGTAAAACGCGTGTTTTAACTACGCGTCTTTTGCATCTATTGCAAATAGGTATTCCTGAAAATTCAATTGTTGCTTTAACCTTTACCAATAAAGCAGGCAATGAAATGCGTGAACGCGTGGAAAAAATGCTTGGTCGTCCGTTTAATACTTTTATTGGCACTTTCCATAGCTTCTGTGTACGACTTTTGCGTAAATATAGTGGTAGACCAAATTTTTCAATTTACGCGACGGCAGATACTAATAAAGTCTTAAAAGATATTATCAAGGAAGAATTTAAAGAAATTGATAGTGATTTATATAAATCAGCGATTGAAGGATTGTCGCGTTGGAAGACCACGGGGATTATTGAGTTTACCAGTTATCATGACGCTTTAGTTAAAATTTTTAATACCTATCGTGAACAACTGAAAAAAAATAACGCTTATGACTTTGACGATTTATTGCTTGAAACTTTGAAGTTGTTAAAAACTAATACCGTAGTTTGCGATAAACTGCAAAACTATTTTCAATATATTTTGGTTGATGAGTTTCAGGATACCAATGAAATTCAATATGAAATTGTGTCTTTATTAGCACAAAAACATCGTAACATCATGGTGGTGGGTGACGAAGACCAATGTATTTATTCTTGGCGTGGTGCCAGCGTAGAAAACATCAACCGATTTCGGACAGATTTTCCCGAGGTAAAAATTTACCGTTTGGAAGAAAATTTCCGCAGTTCAGGGAATATTGTTAAATTAGCAAGTTCTTTGGTGGCTAAAAATAATAATCGTATTTCCAAAAATTTGTACAGTAATATTAATGACGGTTTAATTAATTACGAAGATTTCTATGATGATAAGCAAGAGGCCTTAGGAATTATAAGTCATATTCTGGAAAATCGTCGAAACGGGGGAAGTTGGTCAGATTCGGCGATTTTAATGCGGATTAATGCTTTGTCTCGCCGCTTTGAAGAAGCGTTACGCATGTACAATATTCCTTATGTTGTGTGGGGTGGTTTCAAATTCTATGAGCGAGCCGAAGTTAAAATTGTGCTGGATTATTTACGCTTGTTGGTTAATCATGACGATGATGTATCGCTATTTAATGTGATTAATTTCCCTAAGCGTGGTATCGGTGAAGCCTGTCATGCTAAAATTAAAACCTATGCACGCGAGCATGGCTTAACTTCATTTCAAGTTGTTATGGAAATTGACCAACATGATTTAGGACTAACAACTAAGACTAAAAATGCAGTGCAGGGTTTTGTTACCGTAATTCGTAAGTTGCAAGGATTATTAAAACAAGGTTTAATTGCTTTGGCGGACGAATTAGTTGATGTAACCGGTTTACAAAATTATTATGAAAACGAAAAAGATGACAGTGAAAGTCGTCTAGAAAATATTTATCAGTTGTGTGGGTCAATTCGTGAATACGCCGCTGCTAATCCCAGCGCTGATTTAAGTAGTTATTTGCAAAGTGTGACTTTGGCCGGTGGCGAAAATCCTGATGCAACTGATTGTGTGGTTATTTCCACGATTCACAGTGCCAAGGGCTTGGAATTCAAAAATGTTTATATCGTGGGTATGGAAGACGGCTTGTTTCCATCTTATAAATCGCAATATAACAATGCTGTTTTAGAAGAGGAACGCCGCTTACTTTATGTCGCAATTACCCGAGCGATGCGCAATCTTAATATTTCATATGCCCGTGCGCGTTTTTTGAATGGAGAAATTAGCCGTACTATTCCCAGTAGTTTCTTAATGGAATTAGGTTATTTCGGCGAGTATCACGAGCACAGTTTTAATTGGTAAGACCTAAACTTAATTTTACTGCACGGTTAACCTTTTGTTGATCGTCCCAGTTGATAGTTGCTATTTTATTTTTCAAACGCAATTTATCAATTGTTTTAATTTGTTCGCATAAAACTAAACTATCACAATTTAAGTTGTAATCTTCGGCGCGTAAAAACACATGGGTAGGGATTTTATTTTTGTATATTTTAGAAGTCAAACACGCCACAACCACGGTTGGACTATATTTGTTACCAATGTCATTTTGCAAAATTAAAACGGGGCGAAAACCTTCTTGTTCGCTGTTAAGATTACAATTTCCGTCGCCAAGATTAGCGAAATAAATTTCGCCGCGTTTAACTTCCATATATTTTATTCTATGTGGTATAATTAAAATATGGGATTTGAAATCTTCGGTATTCACATTGCTTATTATGGTGTAATTATTGCCAGTGGAGTTTTAATTGGCATTTTGCTATGTGACTTTTTGTGTCGTAAGCGTGGTTACGATAGTAATATCCCGTATGTATTAGTATTAGTTTTAGTTCCGTTAGCAATTTTGGGTGCACGGTTGTATTACATTGTTTTTTCTGACCAATTAACCATGCGCGACTTTTTTAATTTATCTAATGGTGGCTTCCAAGGTTTAGCCATTTATGGTGCCGAAATTGGTGGTTTCTTAGGTGTTTTAATTTATTGTTCAATTAAGAAATGTAGCGTTTTTCCGATTCTTGATTTAATCGTGCCGGCATTAATTTTAGGGCAGTGTATTGGACGCTGGGGTAATTATTTTAATCAAGAAGCATATGGTATTGCCACAAATTGGACGACCTTTCCTTTTGCTGTGTATATTGATGCTTTGGGAGAATATCACTTGGCAACCTTCTTTTATGAAAGTTGTTTGAATTTTGTCGGTTTCTGGGTATTGTTAACGGTTTACCTAAGACAGCGGAAACATGGTACCGCCACTGCGGTATATTTAATATGGTATGGTATTGTACGCGCTTTAATTGAACCTTTGCGTACAGATAGCCTTTTGATCCCTGGGACCAGTGCCGATTTTGTATTTAATCGGATTTCTTTTGTTTTAAGTATTGCATTAGTACTGCTTGGTGTGGTATTATTATTTTTGAATAAAAAGGGGAAATTATCACAAAATGACAAACAATTATTTAAGCAAACTAATTAACGAATTTGACGAAGAATTTGAATCTTTGGTAATTCCTTTTCCGGAAACTTATGTGATTACCTCGGTCAAGGAAAATACTAATTGTGATAACACTGATGTGGCAGTAAATTCAGTTAATGCAGTTAATCCACAGGACAAATTAAATCGGATTGAAGCCTTAGCAACTGAAATTTCGGCTGAGCGTTATCGACCTAATTATAATGCTGATGTTTGTTTAGCTAATTTGTTAAATTTTATTTTGTCTTCTGATGACCAAGATATGCAACATGACTTTTTCCAGTTATTAAATCAAGAACACAATATGAATTTAGATCAAGCACTAGATGATTTCGATTTTTATTTGAATAATCCTTATAAAAAGAAAGCTGAAAAAATTCTTTCTAAGATTGAGGCGCGTAAAAATAAATGAGTGTAATTGTTTGTAGTTATGGGGAAATTCATTTGAAGGGCGCGAACCGTGGCTACTTTTTGCGTACATTAATGCAAAATATTCGTCAGGCGTTACCAGAAGGTGTTAAAGCTACCGTTAAAGATACGCGAATTTTAGTAACCGATTTTACCGACGCAAAACCGGTAGTTAACTGCTTGAAAAAAGTATTTGGTTTGACCCATATTCGTGTCTGTGCATCGGTTAATTATCAAACGCCAGCCGATATCTTAAATTATTTGGGACAAGTTAAATTGAATGGTACTTTTAAGGTTGTCATCAATCGTGCCGATAAAAATTTTCCGTTAAAAAGTCCGGTCTTCGCTCCTCAATGTGGTGATGTGATTTTGAAAAATAATCCGCAAGCCAAAGTTGATGTGCAAAACCCAGACACGGTGGTTCAAGTTGAAATTCGCCATAATGGTTTGGCTTTTGTTTCGACAGGTTGTGAGCGCGGTTTGGGCGGTTTGCCAGTTGGTGTTTCCGGTCGTGCTATTTGTTTAATTTCCGGTGGTATTGATAGCCCAGTTGCGGCGTTTATGGCGATGAAACGCGGGCTGGCGGTTGACTTCGTTCATTTTACGACGCCACCATATACCAGTGAATTGGCTTTGCAGAAAGTTATCTCATTGTGTGAACAGGTTAACACCTTTGGTAATCATGGCAACTTGTATGTTGTACCATTTACCGAAATTGGTTCACAAATTCAAAAACAATGTCACGATCAATACACGATTACTCTAATGCGCCGCTTTATGATTGCTTTGGCAGAAAAAATCGGGGTAGCGCATCAGGCAGACTGTATTTTTACTGGTGAAAACTTGGCGCAGGTTGCCAGTCAAACAATCCAAGGCATTACCAGTAATAATTTTGTTGCGCAAAAATTACCAATTCTGCGTCCATTGATTTGTTTTGATAAAGACGAAATTGTTCATCTTGCCAAACAGATTGGTACTTATGAAATCAGCATTTTACCATACGAAGATTGTTGTACCGTTTTTGTGCCATCTCATCCAACCATTAAACCGAATTTAGCAGCTGTTTTAGCAGAAGAAAAGAAACTTGATTTTGACACTTTGGTTGACAATTGCTATAATGCTATTATATGCAAAAGATTACCAAATACCTCTGCGGAATCGTTCAACAAGCCGCAAAAATAACTAATCAGACTTTTAAGGTTTACAGTAAAGACGAATTCGGTGATATTGTTACCGACATTGATAAAGCTATTGAAACTTTTTTAATTGATAAATTGGAGCATAAATATCCTGAATATGATATTGTCAGTGAAGAATTTAACCCTGATCGAACATTGACTTCACATTGCTTTGTAATTGACCCAATTGATGGTTCGATGAATTTTGCGGGTGGTATTCCACTTTGGGGTATTCAAATTGCCGCAATTGAAAATGGGGAAGTTGTCGCCAGTGTCATTTATTTACCCAAAGTTAATGAATTTTATTATGCCGATTGTGACGGTGCGTATTTGAATGGTACGCGTTTAGAAATAACCCCGGAAATTAAATACACTAAACAAGTCTTCGCTATTTCGGGTAATTCATTGCCAGTTATTTTCCAAAAAGGCAGTCAAATCAGCCACCGCAACTTCCGCTGTATTAATTCGGCATCGGTAGCTTATGCATGGGTTGCAGCCGGTCGTTTAAATGGTTATTGCTTATGTTCGGATAAAAAATGGGATTATATTCCAGGTATGTATTTGGTCAAAATGGCAGGTGGTTACACCCAAGATGCATCAAAACATCACGCCGCTGCCACTAATCGTGAAATGTTGGATTACTTTGACCAATTATTATCTGACAAAAAATAAAAAAGGTCGCGCAGAGCGACCTTTGGGCTGTGCACAATTATTTGAAGATTCTAGGGATATACTTTAAGACTGGGGCAGGTTTATCCAAGACTACCGATACGATACAATCTTTAATTTCGTCCAAAACATTACGGTTAACTTTTTTCAAATTAGTAATAAATGGTAATCCGATACGAACACCGCTAGTTTCAATTGCGGTGCGGGGGTCACCTTGAATTTTGTTTTTGTTAGTGACAATGCCGAACTTTTGTTCCAATTCATCTTGTACTTGGCGTCCTGATTTGCTGGTTTCGCGCAAATCAATTAAGAACATATGGGTTTGCGTTTTACCAGAAATGATTTTGATACCGGCTTTCTTCAATTCTTCGCATAAATAATTGGCATTTTGTACTACGCGTTCAATGTAATGACGGTATTCCTTAGTAAAAGCTTCCTCTAAGCATACAGCTTTGGCGGCGATTACATGCATCAATGGACCACCTTGACAACCGGGGAAAACAGCTTTGTCGATTGCCTTGGCAAATTCTTCTTTACATAAAATCATACCACCGCGTGGACCGCGTAAGGTTTTATGGGTGGTAGTGGTAACAATGTCCGCCCATTTCATCGGGTTGGGGTATAGACCAGCCGCCACCAAACCGGCAAAGTGTGCCATATCGACCATAAACATTGCGCCAATCGATTTGGCTACCTTAGCAATGCGTTCAAAATCAATGATTAAACTATACGCGCTGCAACCAGCCACAATTAATTGCGGTTTATGTTCTTTGGCTAATTTTTCCAAGTTCTTATAATCCAAAATGCCGTGTTCATCCAAACCATAGTTAATTACATTGTACAGTTTACCCGAAAATGAAACTTTCGCACCATGTGAAAGATGACCACCGGCATCAAGGGACATTGACAAGATAGTGTCGCCAGGTTTTAAGACCGCCATGTAAACCGCCATGTTGGCAGCTGAACCACAGTGTGGTTGTACATTCGCATGGTCGGCGGCAAACAATTTGCAAGCTAAATCGCGACAGTAATTTTCGACTTTATCAACAACTTCGCAGCCGGAATAATAGCGGGCACTGGGGTAACCTTCGGCGTATTTATTGGTTAAGCAACTACCCATAGCCGCCATGACATTTTTGCTGGCAATATTTTCGCTGGCAATTAAATTGATTTTACTCCATTGGCGTTTATTTTCTTCTTTAATGAGTTTTTGAATTTTGTTCATTATTCAATTATATATTTAGTGCTAAAAATATGCAAACCAAAAAAAATAAATCACAACCACAATTACATTGATGATTATGAGTATAGGCTTCGGCTAATTTTCCTGCTGCCGGTGTTTCATAAAAATCGGATTCCGTTGTCATATGTACTTTTATGATTGTGTGCGTATATTTTGACACAATCGCCACATAATAAAGTCATGGAAACAACAACTGTTAAAACTAAACGCAAGCAAACTAACCCGATGCAAAAAATCGGTAAATCCATTAAAAATACTTTTATTGAAATGAGTAGCAGTTTGGCCGGCTGGATTGATGACACCGGGGCACGGTTCAGTGGTAAAAAACAACAGCCTAACAAAAGCGTATCCGGTGCTAAAATGGTTGCCAAAACACCGAAAAAGGGTTCGTAATTTAATATATTGCTTTTTGTCAACACCGTTTTCGTGCGGTGTTTTTTGCGTGTAAGTAATTCTTTGCGTTTTATTCAAATTATGCCGTGTTAATTATTCACTTTACAATTTCACGGGGTAGAGGGTAAACTGTAGGTAGTATCTTGTAAAACTACACATATTAACCGAGGAGGAAAATATATGCAGAAAAAAGGATTTATAGCAGTACTCAGTGCGATTGTCTTAATGATTGTCGCGTCCGTCAGCTTGGTTCTGGCAGTGGGACATAATGCCAGCGCGGACAGCGAACCGGTGTTAATTCCGGTTGAATACCTTAACATTCATGACGGTGTTTTGGGAGATAACCCTTTCTGGGATGGAACTGATGCGTTTACCGTGGAAGGTTTGGATTATATTTATGAATTATCTTCCGCCTATCGGGTGGTAATCCCCGACAGTGTTACCAGTATTGATAATGGTGCATTCTACAATTGTACCAATTTAACCAGTGTAACGATTCCCGACAGTGTCACCAGTATAGGTGATGGTGCGTTTTATGGTTGTACCAGTTTGACCAGTATCACGATCCCTGACAGTGTAACAGAAATTGAAAATTTTATATTCAGAGGTTGTACCAGCTTGACCAGTGTGACGATTTCCGACAGTGTCACCAGTATTGGTGATTGTATGTTCGAAGGTTGTACCAGTTTGACCAGTATCACATTATCAGATAATATCGAAAGTATTGGTGAAGAGGCGTTTGAAAATTGTACCAATTTAACCAGAGTAACGCTTGGTAATGGTGTCAAAACGATTGGTAGTTATGCATTCCACAATTGTGAAAGTTTAACCAGTATTATAATTCCCGCCAGCGTCGAAAGAGTTGAGGGTGCTGTATTCTCTGGCTGTAAGGAGTTGTACACCGTTTATTGTGAATGTCCACAAGCGTATGCTGAAGAAAATTGGAGTGAATATTGGGGTCATTGGGATGAAGAAGATGATGGCGATTGGAGAGACTTTAGAAACTTGTGCGAATGGAATTATGTCATTCCCGAATATACCGTCACATTTAATACCGACGGTGGCAATAATATTGCCGAACAAATTATACGCGTAGATAATTTGGTCACCAAACCAACCAACCCAACAAAAGATGGTTACACCTTCAAAGGTTGGTTTATTGGTGACGATGAATATGATTTTGCAACCCCAGTCACCGCAGATATGACCTTAACCGCGCAATGGGAAGCCATACCGGAACCGGTTACGCCTGAACCAGAACCAGAACAACCGACCACACCGGAAAACCCGGAACAACCAACCACACCAGATACAGATACTGAAACCGTCACCGCAGGTTCAAAAAACGGTTTCAATATCGGTGCTGCGATTGGTGGTGGATTGGTAGCAGGTTTAGGATCGATCAGTGCGATTGCCGCCACAGTGATTGTTCGTAGGCGACACAAATAAAAGTAAATGACAAGTAAAAAAAGAGCCGGTGATTTGCCGGCTTTTTGCTTTACTGGATAAAGTTTGCCGCAAATCAATTTGTACGCTATAATTGAATGATGTACAAAAGAAGACGCCGTAAGGTGATACCAACCAAAAATCTTTCGCCTGCGCTAATTTTAGTGTTTTTGTTTGTTATTGTTTTGGTTGGCGGATTTGCAATTTATTATTATTTCAATTATATTTACAAAGCCCCTAGTAATCGCGTAAGTCAAGATTTATCCATACACTTCCTTGAGTTAGGTAATCAATACACTGGTGATTGTAGCTTAATCAAAGTTGGTAATACCGAAGTCTTAATTGATGCGGGGTCAAAATCTAGTTCCGTATCGACCATTAAGTCCTATCTTGACCAGTATGTAACCGATGGAACATTGGAATATGTAATTGCTACCCATGCTCACGAAGACCATATCGCTGGTTTTGGTACCGCAAAAAATGTTGACAGTCTTTTGGATTTATATCAGGTCGGCACTTTGATACAATTTGTTCATACCAATAGTAATTCTGTCGTCTATCAAAACTATTGCCGCGAAGTTGAAGAAGCCAAATCTCGCGGTACGATGGTTTATAACGCTTTGCAATGTATTAACGCAACTGATGGTGCACAAAAAATTTATGAACTTGATAAAGGAGTTAAATTAGAGATTTTAGACCAAAAATATTACCACGAAACTACCAGTAATGAAAATAACAATTCGGTTTGCTGTCAAATTATTCAGAACAATGAACGGTATTATTTATTTACAGGTGATTTAGAATCTGGTGGCGAATCTTCCTTGGTTGACCTTAATCAAGATAGTTTACATCAAGTTGAACTATATAAAGCCGGACACCACGGTTCCAATACCAGTTCTTCCAGTAAATTACTGTCCAAAATTCGACCAAAACATGTTTGTGTGTGTTGCTGCGCGGGTAGCAGTCAGTATACCGATAATACTGAAAATCAATTTCCTACACAGGAATTTATCAATCGCGTAGCACCATATACCGATCAAGTTTATGTTACAACTTTGTGTACTAATTTTGATGCAGGTATATTTGAATCAATGAATGGTAACATCGTCCTTTATTGTAAAGATGAAAAAACCACTGTAAATTGCTCCAACAATAATCTAATTTTAAAGAATACTGCTTGGTTCAAATCTAACCGTACGATGCCCAGCGTCTGGTTGGCATCAAGCATATAAAAATGCACATACTATATTAGACCAAAAGGTTTAGGTATAAAACAAAAAAAGGGAGTATTGAACTCCCATTTTTGGCGACCCGCAACAGACTTGAACTGTCGACCTCATGCGTGACAGGCATGCGCTCTAACCAACTGAGCTAGCGGGCCAAACATTATGATTATACATAATCCTTTTATACTTGTCAATCTAAATTCGTTGACAAAAACGGTCGAATCAATTATTTGTGTAGTAATAATTAATGAAAAACTTGGGGGTAAATTTAAAAGTAATATTCTGCGGGTTGGTGCTGGTCGCATGTGCCCTTTTGATTGCGGTTAATTTGACTATCCCATCAAAACAATTATCTGCCACCGTTGTTAATCAAACAGTTACAACTTCCTTTGATGACTTTGCGACCGCACTGGCAGAGATGAATGAATCACATGAACCAACAGAAAATTCATTAGTATTCTTTGATAAAGCAACTGCTATAACTACCGATGAAAATGGTGAATACTTAGTATCTGAACAAGTTTACCAACAAGCAACAGGTGTTTTATCGGCGAAGCGTTTATCAGCTAATGCGTTTTTGCGTACTAAATCAAATTCAATGCGCCGTTTAACAGAGTTAGCAGCAGAAACAGGGTACCAAGTAACTACCGGCAACTATAATTTAGTTTTAACGCGTCCTTATGGACTGAAACGGTTAATAATTTTCTCGGACAGTACTGAACTCGATATATATGGGGCAGTAGCGCATGCCAGCTACAATTCATTACATATTCATCAATATGCAACTGAGGCAGACACTCAGGCGGCATATGCATATTATCAAACTTGTCCCGCAGTACAATCCGTCATGCCTGATGCTTATTGCTGGATCGAAAATGAAACTGTTGATAGTCAAAATTTTATCGATATAACTACGGAAAATACAGCGACATATCGATCTTGGGGTGCAGCCAAAATGGGAGTGCCGGAATTCCAAAAATACTTAGTTGATACAATCAAAGCCGCTAATAATAATGTTTCCGACTTACCCGAAATTGTTGTTGCTGTATTGGACACAGGTATTGATACGGATCATCCGTTATTTGCTAACCGCATTTTACTTGATGAAAATAGTAATTTTATTGGTAAAGATTTTACGCATGTCAATGATGCAACACAGTATGCTTTTGAAGATGACCAAGGTCACGGTACATACTGTGCGGGGATTATCTGCGATTTAACCTTACCTAATGTTAAAATTCTACCTGTAAAATTCATGTATACTGATCCAGAAAACCCACAACTTGCGACGGGAAAAATGTCAAACGCTATTGCCGGAGTTGAATATGTAGTTAACATGCGCAAAAAATATAACATTGCCGTTATGAATATGAGTTTTGGTGTCGATGACCCGACTAACAAGTTAAATGATTTTAGCTATCAAATTAATCAAGCATTTAACCAAGGAATTTTTTCGGTTGTCGCCGCTGGTAATAATCGACAAAATGTCGCCACCTATGCACCTGCTAATGTTAACCGAGCTATCACTGTCAGTGCATTAAAACTTGATGCCAATGAATTGGTTTTTGATAATTCATATTCTAATTTTGGTAATGGCATAGATGTCTGCGCTCCGGGAACGAAAATTATCTGTGCCGATATTACGGGTGACTTTACAAATTCGGAGAACGCTCCATCCGGTACTTCGCTGGCTGCGCCACATGTCGCCGCTTATATTGCCTTACTTGAATCTGATCAATTACATACCTATTCACAAAATGATATTTATCAAATTTTAACTGATAGTAATTCGCCGTATTTGCAGGAATTAGGACTGATTGGTAAAGATTCCGAATATGGAAATGGTATGCCAATTTTAACTACGGCAACCCCAAATTATGTCACGCTAGATATTAAAGCAGGGGATTTAGGCCAGGTTGCGCCACTTGGTTATAACTTATACGCCAAAGGTAGTAGCGTTACGCTTGAATTTACGCCCGATGAGGATTGCTATGTCAGTGCGATTCACATTGATGGTAACTTAGTTACTAATAGTAAGGGTATGACACAATACAAATTCGAAAATCTTACTACATCACATACCATTGAAGTTGATTTTGAATCCAATGGTTATACTGTTAAATATTATCTAGAAGATCTTTATGATCTGAATACTAATACGACGCACCACTATACCGTACAAACTGAAAAATTTACTGGCGAAATTGGTGCTTTAACCACCGTAGTAGCCAAACCATTCGCCGGCTTTACTGCTCAACCATTTGAACAGCAAATCATCACTGCGAATGGTTCTGCTGTCGTTGAAATTTATTATAAACGCAACAAATATCAAGTTACTGCCCAGAAAGCCGATGAAGATAAAGGAGTTTTACAAATTACCGGTACTAGCGAATATTTATTTGGTGCTAAGGTGGCTTTAAAACCGACTTTTCGTAGTGGTTTTGGACTAAGACATTGGGTGCTTGATTTATGTAATGATTTGACTTTTACTAATAATTTTAATCCGCTCACCATACAGCAAGAATTTACGATGCCAGCATCTGATTTAATAATGACGCTTTATGCGCAAGAAGGTATTTATCAGATTTCAGTTAAAGTAACCGGTAATGGTTCGGTAACACCAGAGGAAGTTTGGGTTAAAGCGGGTAGTGCTATGATATTTGAAGCAAAGGCGGATACGGGATACAGAATTAAATCAGTTACATGCGGTGGAATTGAACTTAAACCAACAGAAATTGGAGATGGTGTATATTCAGTTAATGTATACGACATTAACGATAACAGTGAATTAGTCGTTGCGTTCACAAAGCAAAAATCAATATCGCATCATGATTGGTTAAACTATGTGATTTGGGGTGGTGGTAGTGTTTTTGCAGTCATTTTATTTACTGGTTCTGGTGTGTTATTATTTCTCGCTCACAAAGTAAAAAAGCGCCATTTTTAAAAGTTTGTTAAATATTTAAGACCATAACGCCACAGTTTAAGTAGAAGGCGTAAAATAGCCACATGACATACACAATAATTATAATTCCAGCTGCCATAAATGATTTATAGAAACGACAAGCTACAATAACTGCGGAAATAATGTTGAAAACTAACCAAAAGATTGAAAATGCTAATAGATGCAACCGGAAAAAGAATAATGGCCACAGCATATTGAAAACCAGATGGATACCATACCATATTAAGTCATTACGACGACGCGCACGGTCTTGATTAGCTTGGAAGGTTAGAAAGGCTGCAAAACCAATGGCAATATAGTTGATTGTCCAAACTACTGGAAAAACCCAGTCAGCGGGGTGGAGTGGGGGTTGTTGATAGCTACCGTCCATTTTGCCACCAATTAAAGAACCAATGAATCCAACCAACAAAGTTGCGCCAATTATGATTAGTGCGATAGCCCATGGTTTCAATTTTCGGTTTTGTCTTTGAGATTGCATAATGTTGTTCATTGTTTTTAGT
>JAFZSF010000016.1 GCA_017619495.1 Clostridia bacterium
AAGCAGATGCGGTACTTGAAACACATAATGGTGAACAGTAAATATGCTGAAAAGTGAAGGCTTGACTTTCAAAAGTAGTTATGTAATAATTGCGATTATGTTAAATATTGTTAAAAAATTAAAACAATTTCGTCATGATTGTGATTTAGCACATTATTTGAAGTGTAATCCAGAAAAAGCGCAAGGAATGACGGTTAAAGAAGTAAATGACTTATTAGGTAGTTTTAGTAATAATTCTGTTATGGATAAATCAAATTATATAGTGTCTAAAACCGAACAGTATTCCAAGAGGACTTATGAAACAGTATTGAAGAGCATCAAATCCGAAAATATTAATGGTTATGAAATATAATACTTAATTACTAACCCGTTCTTAATGAACGGGTTTTATATTGTTTTTTTTGATGTAATGTTCGGTGGCGACTTTGTCACCGCTAAATAAAACGCGAGTGACGCGGTTACTGTGGGTGGCGACAATTTCGTCGGGAAGAATGTCAATTTGGTCAGCAGTGAAGTAGGTTTTTTTAGCTTGATTAATGATGACATTGCCGGCGATAAGGTATGGTTCACGGTCAAATTTGACCGGTAAAGCGCGTAAATCAGTTTTATTGATAATTTGTATCAAATAAGTGTTTGGTGCAATCTGGGTGGTATTGGTGGCGTTATAATATGCACTGTGGTTAGCGGTGGAGATAAAAAGGTCGTTGTCTGGAAACCAATTGATTTGTAATGCTTGCCCAGCTTGAAGGTCAACTGTGTATTCGTGGTTGACGGTAACAAGACCATGATGTTGTAAAATAAATTGTACAGATTCCATGTTTAATGCTATGCTTATATATATGAATTTAATTTCAGAAAAAGACGCCAGTTTATTGAATCCATTGTATCTTGCCTTTGTGGGCGATGCAGTGTGGTCTTATAATATTCGCGCGGTGTTATTACTGGAAAATGTTGCTAATTACAGTAAAGCCGGCGAAATGCATAACATCGCCACCAGTTATGAATGTGCCAATTTTCAGAGTGAAATCTATCAACAATTAGAGCCGACCTTTACCACAATTGAAAAGGACATTGTGAAACGCGCACGCAATGCGCACAATAACAATGTACCTAAATCAGCAACTTTGGCGAATTACAAGCGGGCGACTGCGATTGAAGCGCTAATTGGCTTTTGGCATTTGACCGGTAATTTGGGTAAAATTAACAGCGCATTAAATATTGCACGCATGAAGGAGATTCAATACTAATGTTAATTGAGGGGCGTAACAGTCTGAATCAGGCTTTGGACGGAAATGGTACCATTGAAAAAATTTTGGTTGCGCCGACGATGCGCGACCAGCACTTATTTGAACGCATTAAGGCGTCGGGGATAACTTATCAAGTAGTCGATAAAATCACTTTGGACAAAATTAGTAAATCCAAGAATCATCAAGGCGTAGTGGCTTATGTGACAAATTATCAGTACTTTGATTTGAAAGAAGTGATTGATAACGCTTATGCCCAAGGTAAACAGCCCTTGATTTTAATTCTAGATGGAATTGAAGACCCACATAATTTGGGTAATATTATTCGTACTGCGGAGTGTATGGGCGTAGATGGAATTATTTTGCCGAAAAATCGTAGTGTCACCGTGAATGATACAGCCATGCGGGTTAGCCAAGGTGCGGCATCAAATGTACAAATTTGTAAGGTGGTAAACATAAATCACGAAATCCAGCATTTGAAAGATAAAGGTTTTTGGGTTTATGGTATTGAATTAGGTGGTATGGAAATATCAAAAGTTAATTTGAAGGGGCCAGTCGCGTTGGTAATGGGCAGTGAAGGAAACGGCATTCATCAATTAACGCGTAAATTAGTGGACGGAATTTTAACAATTCAAATGCATGGTAAAGTTAACAGTTTGAATGTTGGTAGTGCGACCGCGATTGCTTTATATGAAGTCAATCGTCAACGGAGTTTATAAATGAATTTTGAATTCGACCAAAAAGACGAACGCCTAGTGCGTATGGTAATTCGGTCGTTAATCCGTAAATACGGAATTTTTGATATTGATGAAGAAGATTTATTTCAAGAAGGTGTATTGGGCTTCATGAAAGCTAAAATGACTTATCGCGAACAAAGTAAAGCTAAATTTGAAACTTACGCGAGTATTGTAATCCGAAACCATGTGGTGGATTATATCCGCGAGCAAATTAAAGCTCCTTTACCGCCGGAAGACCCGACTTTGCCCGGTAAATTGGATCCTGATCCCGCTTTGTGGGAGATTTTGAACCGTGTTTTACAGGATTATTGCGATAAATTGGAACAATCAATTTTTAATGCCTACTACAAGGGATATTCATACCAAGAAATTTGCGAGATTTTTGAAATTAACAAAAAGAAGGTAGATAACACAATTCAAAAAATTTACCGCTATGCGCGCTCAATTTATGCGGATTAGCCAATTGAAATTAGTTTTAAAATAGGATATAATAAACATTATGTTAGATGAAATTGTAATTACCGGGGCGCGTGAAAATAATTTGAAAAATATTGATGTAACGATTCCGCGTAATAAGTTAGTAGTTTTTACGGGGGTATCGGGTAGTGGTAAAAGTAGTTTGGCTTTTGGCACTTTGTATGCCGAAGGACAACGCCGTTTTATGGAAAGTTTGAGTTCGTATGCGCGCATGTTCCTTGGTCAAATGCACAAGCCCGATGTGGATAAAATTACTGGTTTGTCGCCGGCGATTGCGATTGATCAAAAGACGACCAATAATAACCCGCGTTCGACGGTGGGCACAGTAACCGAAATTTACGACTATTTGCGTTTGTTATATGCGCGGATTGGTATTCCACATTGTCCCCATTGTGGTAAAGTGGTAGAACTCCAAACAGTTGACCAAATTATTGACCAAATTTATCAACACTTTATGGGACAACAAATTCATATTGAAGCGCCGATTGTCCGTGGCGCGAAGGGAAGTTTTGAAAAGAAGTTTGAAGAGCTCCGTAAGAGCGGATATGTACGCATTAAAATCGATGGAAACATGTGGACATTGGACGAAGAAATCAAGCTGGATAAAAACCTAAAACATGACATAAATGTCGTTATTGACCGTTTGAAGGCGTTAGACGAGGAGCGTACGCGTTTGGTTGATGGAATTGAGATTGCTTTGAAACTAACTAACGGCTTAGTTACGATTGTGTGTGGGGATACGGTACGGACTTTTTCTGACAAATTGGCATGCGTGGATTGTGGTATTTCGATTTCTGAATTAGAGCCGCGCAGTTTTTCGTTCAACAGTCCGTTTGGAGCGTGTGAACATTGTAACGGCTTGGGATTTGTGGCGCGTATTGATCCAGAAAAATTGCGTCATTGTCAGTTTGAATCAATTCGCTATATGACACCAGAAGAAGCGATGGTGCGTTATCGTGAGACTAGTAGTGAATATGTGCGTAATGCTTTGGGTAAAATGATTATTGAAGATGAATGCCCAGTTTGTCACCGTCAAAAATTGAAACCCGAAGTTTTGGCGGTAACGGTGGGTGATTACAATATTGCACAATTAACTGATTTACCAATTACTGGTATGATGCAAGTAATTCGCCAACTTAAATTAACGGGCTCAGCCGCAGTAACCGCGCAACCCATTGTTAAAGAGGTTTTGGCGCGTTGTCAATTCTTGGTTGATGTTGGTTTACATTATTTGAGTTTGTCGCGCAGTGCGGGTACACTGTCGGGTGGAGAAAGTCAACGCATTCGTTTGGCAACGCAAATTGGCGCGGGCTTGGTTGGTGTGTTATACATCTTAGATGAACCTAGTATTGGGTTACACCAACGCGATAATCAGAAATTATTATCGGCATTGATGCATTTACGCGACTTAGGCAATACCTTGGTAGTAGTTGAACACGATGAAGAAACTATTCGTAGTGCGGACTTTATTGTTGATGTAGGACCATATGCTGGTGTCCATGGGGGACAAATTGTCGTAGCCGGTCCAGTGCAAGATGTGATTAACTGTCAAGACTCAGTGACTGGTCGGTTTTTATCGGGACGGGAAAAAATTGCCGTACCGGAGAAGCGCCGTCCGTTATCAGATCAAATGATTTGGGTGCGTAACGCCAAAACCAATAATTTACGCAATATTGATGTGGCTTTCCCTGTGGGGGTGTTGACCGTAGTAACAGGTGTATCAGGTAGTGGCAAAAGCAGTTTAGTTAATTATGAACTATACCAAGGGTTACAAAACGGCATTGGCAAGCCCTATATTGATAAAATCATTCGTATCGACCAAAGTCCCATCGGGCGCACACCACGCAGTAATCCTGCCACTTATACGGGGTTGTGGACGCTCGTGCGCGAGTTATTTGCGTCGACCAAAGATGCGAAAGAGCGTGGTTTTTTACCAGGGCGCTTTTCGTTTAATGTACCCGGTGGACGCTGTGAAAATTGTGAAGGTGACGGTACCAAAAAAATTGAAATGCATTTCTTACCCGATATTTATGTAACTTGTGATGTTTGTGACGGTAAACGCTTTAACCGTGAAACTTTATCAGTTACCTATAAGGGCAAAAATATTTGGGATATTTTGGAAATGACGGTAGATGAAGCTTGCGAGTTTTTTGCGCATCAACCGAAAATTTTGAAACGCTTACAAACCTTGCAAGATGTCGGCTTAGGCTACATTAAATTGGGACAACCTGCTACGGAATTATCGGGTGGTGAAGCGCAACGCGTGAAATTGGCGACTGAACTGGCGCGTCCGATGACAGGACAAACGATGTACATACTGGACGAACCGACTACTGGACTATCGACATACGATGTTAAAAATTTAATTGAGGTTTTGAACCGCCTAGTTGATGCGGGTAACACCATGGTGGTAATTGAACATAATCTTGATGTAATTAAAATCGCGGACTATATCATCGATATGGGCCCCGAAGGTGGTAACGGTGGGGGACAGGTCATCGCTCAGGGAACTCCGGAAGCGGTAAGTCAAGTTGCGGATAGTTTCACTGGTCAGTTTTTGAAAGCAATTTTACCGTCGGTTAAATAATATTTTCCAAACTAGTGCCCATGTTGTAACTATGTACTTTGCCCAGGTAAACTAACTTATGTAATGCGGACATTACTTCTTCTTTATTACCAAACTCAATAAAATTTTTAGCGTAGCTGATAGCGTCGCTGATTTGAAAGGTTTCGGTGTGTTTGACTAAATAGCACAATACTTTTTCGTGTTTGAGCCAATAGTCCTCAATTTCGGCAATTTGGGCTTTGTTGGCGTCGGTATCTACGCTGTCATCGCCACAGGCTTCAACCGAGACGATTAACGCGTCGACTTTATTTTGCAGTGTGTTAAAAGTTTGGTTAACATAGGTTTGTTCCCAAATAACCGCCACTGTAATTAATATTATAATACAGATAGTTGCAATCCAACGCTTCATAATGATAGTTTCCCACCTTCGCCTTTGGGTACGACGGATAATTTACCGTTGCTTTCTAAAATGGCGTAATCAATATCCTTAATGTCATAAATATCTTTACTGCGTAACAGTTCCATCAATTCATCAGTGCAAATGTCCAGTGCCTTTAATTTTTGGTAGTCAATACCTTGGGGTGAAACGACAATCACGGGTGAACCGGATAATATCTTCCGGACGGTCTTGCTTTTGTATTGCAGTTTGACCACGAAAAAATGTAGGACTTGCATTACCAGTAGTGGTAGTATGCCGTACCAAATGGGAATAGTAGGGTCTGCCATCGGAATAGTGGCCAGGTCAGCAATAATCAAAGTAATGACCAGTTCAAATGGTTCCATGTCGCCAATTTGGCGTTTGCCCATAACACGCATGACCACGATGGTGACAATATAGATAATAATTACGCGTATCACAATGGTTAGCATCGGTTAATTTATTGACGCTTAATGGGAATTGTAATCATATTGGTTGCCCAACAAAGACCAAGGAAAGCCAATTCGGACAGTGTTCCGGCGAGTATTAAGTTTAAGCTTAAAGGTAGTTTGCTACATAGCTGGAACAGAAAATGGCCTAAGGCTAAAACTGGTATACCAATGATTAAATAAATCATAATGGTGGGTAAAGTAGTTGGGTTACTACGCCAATTAGTTGCCCGTCGAATCGCCAAAAGGTTCAGAGCCGTGCTAATCGTCATTGCGACACCCATGCCTAATAAAACGGCGTCAGCACCAATTACAGCGGGCATAAACCAAATAATGGGTAACAAAAACAAAGTTCCGATGGCGTAGTTGCGGATGGTAAGATTTTCATGGTTCATTGCGTTAAGCGTAGTGTTGGTAATTTGTGCTAGTGACATGGGTAACATGACCCAAGCGGAGCGCATTAAATAAATACCGCTAAACGAATCTGCGTATAAAAAGCGTCCAATAGGGCTGCCCAGTGCTAAATAAACGGGGATAAAGCAGAAATTGATAAAGATGGTAAAACGCAATACAGTGCGAATTTGGCGGCGTACCGCGGTCCATTGTTGTTGATTAATCAGGTTGGATAGTTCGGGAACCAGTGCTGTGGCCAGTGCGGAAATTACAGTTGAGGGAATGGTTAATAGTGGGAGTGTCATACCACTAATGATACCAAGGTGGGCAATGGCAAGATTGTTTTCCCAGCCAGCGGCCATTAAACGCAGTGGCAGTAAAATTGTAACCAGCGGAATGGTCAAACTGGAAAAAAGCCGTACCCCAGTAATGGGAGTAGCAGCCTTGATAATCGGTCGAATGAATTGTTGTGGCTGTGCGGGTGCGCCGGTGTGATGACGCGTGCAACGAAAAATAACTACTACGACGGTGGCAGATACGATGCAGGCTGCCGAAAATGACCAAGCGGCAATATGTGCCATGTCGGCAAAGTAAAAGGCAAAACCAAGCAATGGAACGAACAGTGCAACGCGGGCAACTTGCTCGATTAGTTCGGTTAAGCCTAGTAACAGAAATTTCTTTTCGCCCCACCAAATGGCTCGCAAGACGCTGTAAACACTACTGGCAATCAGCGCGGGAAGTGTAATAATTAAAATGGCTAAACACCGTTGGTCGGTAAAAATTAAATTAAAAAAGCGATGCCCCAGTAAAACGGCACCACAAAGAATTACTGCGGTGGTAACACCAATTAACAGTCCGGCGCTGGTTATGGCACGCGTACGGGTTTGATTAGTAGGGTCTTTGGCAACTTCACGCGAAAGCACTAAGGGTAAACCGGTGCAGACTACTGTTAACAAAATCATAAAAATGTTGAGTGCCATTTGGTAGACGCCCAGCATTTCGGCACCTAAAAGACGGGATAAGAAGATCCGAAAAATAAAACCGATTAAGCGTGTTAAAACGGCAAACGCGGTAATCGTAAGCACTGATTTGGTAAACGCGCGCATACACATGAATATGTTTGTTAAAGTTAAATATGTAAAAGGAAAATTGTTTGAAATCGCCCGTGAATGTGGGGTAGCACCGTGTACCATTATTCTTGCTAATCATTGTCGTAATGAAAGCGAATTAAAAGGGACGATTGTCGTCCCTGTGTCTACTCCTGTGCGTTGTAAGGTAATTACTTATCCAAAATAAAAAGTTTGTGCTTTGTGGTCAACGAACTCAATCTGGTTGCCACGACGGGTGCAGGAAATGGCTGCGCGTTGGCTTTTGTAGGCTTCGTCGGTAGTGTAATCAACAATGTTACCATCGTTGTTGCGGGCAAAAAGTTTTTCAAATTTTAATTGATAGTTTTTACCTTCTAACTGATAGGTGCCAATTGCGGTTAAAGATAAACCTTTGTTTTGATGTTCAATAGTAATGTCGAAAGTGCCGTTTTTATAAAATTGTAATTTGGACTTGTCGGCAAAGTCGGCAACGGTAAATTCGGTTTTTTCTACGCCAGTTACATGGTAGACAGTTTTGTTGACTAAATTAAAGTAAAGTGGAATGGCAATTCCAATTATAATAATGACAATTATCGCAATGGTTAAACCAATTTTGACACCGCGTCGCATTATGCTACCTCCCGATCAAAAGTGAAAATTAAAATATCGACTGGATACTCTAAGCTGTTGGTATTATCATGATTTTGTTGAATAATGCGTACTGCGTGTGATTCAACCGCACGCAGACAAATTTTGTAATGATTGTGGTCGTTAGTGCTAACCGCGGTTAAGCATTGCAGACTGGTTTTGTCGCCATTGTCAATTAAGTATTCAATATCAAAGGTGGTTTGTTTAGTGCCTTCTTTATAATTAGTTACAATAAATGGTACAGGGGCAGCAGAGGCGGTTAAACCTTCTAAATAAAACTTGCCGGTCTTCCCATCTTTGTCCATACGGGAATAACTGGCATTACTCATTTGTGCACCGGCAAAGCGTTCGG
>JAFZSF010000017.1 GCA_017619495.1 Clostridia bacterium
GGCTATCTATTATGATATTCATCGCCGTAATGATATTGTGATTCGCCGTGTTAACAACGCTCAGCGTCGTGATTTGTTTGAATGGTAAGCCTTTGTGATTTGATTGACGATATCAAATATAAAACCTATAATTAAACATACTATGTTGGGGGAAAACTAATGAGGTTTAGCCGTGGTAGGATTATTGCGCTGACAATATTAAGCGTAACCATTATGTTGGCCTTATTGGGTGCAAGCATCTTTTATAATTCCCGCAATTTTAATTCTAGTGCCATCAGTGAATCAATAAATTTTGACCCTAATTATACACCAACCTTTGACAGTTCATATCGCCGCATACCATTTGGTAAGGCTGATACTGGTAGTGTAACAATTGGACAAAAAACTGTATTTACGCTATTGGAAGAAAGTTATCGGACCGGTACGCTGAAAGAATTTTTGAAGCGCAACCGCCCAGACCAGATAGAACGCGAATCTTATGCTATAATGAAAAACAATCGTCGGGAAGATCCGTACCCAGTATTTAATAATAGTGAAATGCGTTCAATTATTAACGGGGCAGGGAATAGTTTAGAGATTCCGGTTGTGTTATTGGATCCCAGCGCTAATGACGATATCGTATTGCTTGAATTGACAAATATGGACGATTTGTTAAGTGTCGATATTAAACGGCATGACGATGCTAATAGCTATCAAATTGCCAAATTTGTTAAAGATGAAGATAATTATTCGTTTGGCGAGCAGGTTGTAGCTGAACAAGTTTATGCTGGTGTAGAAACAAGTATTTCAGGTGGTAAGGGGGGAATTGTTTATGCCCCTGGTAGTACTGCTAATAGCAAAATTACGCTTTTGGAATTAAATTATGCCACTAATGGAAACGGTGGTTATAATTTAGAAATTGCTCACGGTTTTTATGTCTATCAAGGTGATAATTTCGTACCGGCGCAAACGATTGGCATCGGCGTAACAGCGCTTTATGATTTAAATCATCACCACTTGTATAATGTTAAACGCGAAGGATATAAAGTAAGTGTATACGAAAGTTCTGATGTGGGCTTTGAAAATCCAATGATAATTTATGATAGTAAAGATAATAATTTGGCAAACCCATTGGTGGCCCTAAATTTTGATCCGGCGACGGATAACCAAATTGTGTCTTATGATATTGGAGCAGTGGCATATAGCCGTAATACTTTGCGTGGTATGTTCCGTGACCAAGGGGTGTACGAAGTTGCCATACGCTTGGGAGTTAAAAATGATAGTATAACCAGCGAAAATAATCTTTCGTTCGCGTTTGTTATTGCTGACAAATTAAACTATCGCAATAACTACCCGCATTTTGATCCAACGAAGCGTGAATCTGGCATTGATAACGAAACTTACAGTTATTTATATGAAGGCGAATATCCGGCAGTTAGCTATCACAAAGATTTTTTTGATGTACAAATTAAACAACCTAGTCCGGACTACGACGACAATGAAGCCGATGAGCGCAAATTGACATTCTATAATATTGGTGAGTACGAAATGACTTCCGTGCTGCGTTATCAAAGTAAGTATCTTGCTGATAATTATGAAAATTTTGCTAATCGTGGTGTAACCCGTGGCGGGTATCTTGATTTGAAACATTATACCGAATACAAAAGTTTCTTGAAGATTTTGGGCTTTCAGGCGTACTACGGCGGTCGTCATGAAAATAGTGCTTACAGCGGCCCTCAACCATTTTATGATAATCAAGATGCAAATAACAGCAGTGATATTACCACTTGGTTGCGTAACGAAGCCCCGCAGATGTTAGCACAAAATCACAGCACCGTGGTCGATTTTAATCAGATGAGTGTTGGTGAAGCATTGAATTATGCGGACGCTTTGGCATTGTTTATTGATGAAAACGGACGGGAACCAGTGCGGACCAATTTTCCACCGGTAAGACTTTCGGGTAATGTACCACATGCGACTGGTACCAGCTTAGATGGGGTGACGAATGGTGCTATCTTGTCTACGGTGGCTTTTCGACCGGCATATGGTGTAGGTAACTATGCTTCATGGAACAGTACTATCTTGGAGGTTGGTGCACCATTTGAAGAAGCTGGTGAATATATCGTATCAACTTATTTCTCTGTTAATAATAAAATGTGTCAACAAGTCTTCTATTTTGAAATCATTAACAGTGCGCAAATTGTTTTTGAAGTAACAATTAATGGCGAGCAAAAAATATTGTATGGCGATGACTTGGTACTAAATCAAGATTTTGAGGTAGAGGGTAACGAAGTAACGATTCAATTCAACGGTCGTAAAACACTAGGAAAATTTGAAGTGCTACCGCTGTTTGAATTGAAATCGTATAATTTTGGGGAAAGTAATTATTATAAAAAACAAAGAATCACACCAAATGACGAAGGTGCTTTTAAGTTTACTTTACAAAAAGGGCGTCACCTTTTAACAGTTCAATATGGTGCACATAATAATGCAAGCACAATTTTTAATATTATTGTGGATAAAGACCACGCTACTGGTATTAAGGCCATTAAGGCGAAAACTGCTGTCAAAGCGTTGCCCAACTTGCCGGAAAATATCGCTGTGGTGGGGGCTGGTGCGGTTGATCTAATTTGGGATAAGAAGCTTAGTGGTATTGCGTTTGAAAAAGTCCTTTACGAGTTTTACGAGATGGATTTAGAAAATTTGAGCGATGACCCCAATTATTATAAAATGTACAACGGTATTATTAGTGACGAAGATCGTTTATTGAATTTTGATTATTTTAATTCTGCTATGGAGAACGGTAATGTTGCTGCTTTGTATAGCGCCTATACTTTGGCAAAAACCGCAGATTATGGTAACTATCGTGCAATTCCAACCGCTGATGATCAAGCGTGGACTGTTTCAAAAGATGGAGTACAACCGTTGAAATTTGAAAAATCAGGTGTGTATCGTTTGATTATTGTTGATACACTTGGTAACGAAACTCCCTTCGTTTTAATTATTGATGATAGTAAGCCGACTTTTACCCAAGATACGGACAAACCGACGGGAGCAAATATGGTTGTTTTGGGGAATAATGGTGTTAAAGTCGGTTTTGGTACGCATAAATTGATTAGCCGTCAAGATAGTAATGTTTTCCAAGGTGTCATGTTTGCCGAAAATTCCGCAATGAGAAAACAATATTCTGACTTAGAAAACATCTTTACTGGTTTAGAAAATGCAGATTATATTACGCAAAAGAATCACCACCCATTCTTAAAAGTTCCATTGGATTATGTAGAAATCAGTGTTGATGGAGGAGCTTACCATCGCGTTACCGCTGCTGACGATGCCTTTGATAATGTGGCTGATCCTTTGGTGAAGGGGTATCTTAATTTAAACAATGAAGGCACATATTATTTCCGCGCTGTTGATGTTTTGGGTAATGTGGGCGAATTTTATATTAGTTTGACAAATGATGCTTGTCTGGGTACTGTCTACGCCGAAGCTAGTCCATTGAATATTATTTCAATGGGCAACAACCAAGGTCGTGGTATGATCGTGGCAAATCAAGAAGAACCCAGCGATAAAACTAGTATTGTCAGTATTAAAGGTGGTGTCACTAATCGTCCCTATGTGACATTCTCATTTATGCAATCAGAAACTACAATTGATCGTGTGCAAAAAGTATACTTACAATATTATCCTTTGACTTTTGATCCCACATCAAAAAATTATCCATTTGCGGAAAAACCATTGAATGACCCTACTTATAAAAATAAACAAAACGAAACGGTACATATTTTTGCCAACCAAAATCCAAACACCGGTTTAATTTATGAATACTTTGAAGATAGCAATGGGATTATTACTGATAGTAACATGGGTACCATTCGTTTGGCGTTGTTTAATGCTAATAGCGATGCAAAGACGCCAGCCGGCATGTATATTATCACGCGTGTTTATGAACGCCTTGGGGATAGCCCAACTGATACCAAAGGACGCGATTATTATTTCATTGTCGATAACCAAGGTATGTTGAGTTATCAACGCAATGACGCGGGATATTTTGTTAAATCGACCGATAACAATCAAGAACAACCATATACTTACCGAGTATATGATCCGAAAAAGACTGATAATGTCTTTTACGAAACACCATTGACCATAACTTTTGCGGATACTAAAAATGCGGTCAATGCTAAGGTAGCTAACGCTGCATCGATTAATTTAAATGATAATAATTTAAGCAGTAACCGTGTTGCTTGGATTCAAGGTTATAACAGTAAATATACTTACACTTATTTCGACGATGACTCACAAGAACTCCATAAAAGAGATAGTATTGAATATAATGTTGGTACCAGTTTAGAGTATTCTAACTATTTGGCTTATCGGGCTAATGATGTTTCTAACCCGAAAACCCAATTTAGTTTCCCTGCGTTGGCACCGCGTTTCAGTTATGTTAATGCAGAACGCACGGTCGATTTAGGGTCGGGTAAAATTGATGTGCACTTGGGTGATCTTGACACCGGTGATAATGTTTATCAATTGATGATTACTGATAACGCTCGTAATATCAGCTGTATGTTGATTAATGGTAATTTGGTTGAATTTTTAACCAATCCTAATGACCCAACCAGTGCCAACTGGGATATGTTAACTTTACAAATTGATACTAAATGTGGAACACAAGCTGAAA
>JAFZSF010000018.1 GCA_017619495.1 Clostridia bacterium
AAAGTATATTCAACTAAATTACCCGTTATTTTTAGTACTTTATTCACACCGTCAATTACCAATGACAGCATTAAATTTTTATTGTTTAACGAATGCTTTAAGCGCAAATGTGTGCCGTGTTCCAACTGATGAATTTCCACATACCCTGCCACGGCTCCCGTGCGGTCGTATAAAATAATGTTTTTAATGTAATTAGCCATTAAGACAAGATACTAAATTACCTTAGTAAAATTTGCGCGAAATAGCACTGATATTGGCGTATTGTGTCGGAGTTATTTGTTCTGGGCGTAAAGTTGCATCAATTCCAGCAGCCCCAAGAATTTGTTCCGCAGTAGTCTTGTTAGTTTTAAGCGCACTCGACAAAGCATTCAGCATGGTTTTACGACGCGCCGCAAAAACACCTTTCAGCATAGTTGCCATGTTTTTATCAACTAGTTGTCCATTCTTTTTCAAACAAATAAAAGCGCTGTCAATCTTGGGTTGTGGTGTAAACATCGTACGCGGTACAGTTGTTAAAATTTTACAATCGGATTGTAATTGGCAAGTAACCGACAAGGCACCATATAGTGTATTACCATGTGGCGCAACAATGCGTTCGGCTACTTCGTCTGCTACTAGAACATTCAATTCACGGCAATTTGGTAAAGATAAAAACTGCATAATCAGGGGCGTCGTAATATAATAAGGGACATTGGCAATCAAACGGAATGGCGGTAAATTTCGATAATCAAACTCCAAAGCATCAACAAAAGTTAAGGTAACATTATTATATGCTTGCAAGCGTTGCTCTAAGATAGGTTGCAACCGCTTGTCAATTTCCAAGCAATGTAATTGGCAGCCGGTTTCGGCTAAGGCTTGTGATAAAGTTCCAGCACCAGCGCCGACCTCAACAATCACATCAGTGGCTTGTACATTTAATTTTTTAACGAGAGTACGCAAAAAGCTAATATCATAGATAAAATTTTGTCCCAATGATTTTTTGTACTCGAATTCCACTTGAACAGTTTAACACATTATGTTAGTATATGATAGTTTATTTTGCACAAGATAAACTCATACCAATGAAACACTTTTTACCAAAGAAAAACAAAGCAGCACGGATTAACGGGCTGCTTTTATTTTGTAAAAACGATAAGCGTTTTCCGCAGTTAATGTTTCAACTGCTAACGGCGTTTTACCCAAGACCCGAGCCATGGTTTCCGCTGTATACTGAATATATTGTGGCAGGTTAATTTCACCGCGTTTAGGAACGGGCGCCAAATAAGGTGCGTCCGTTTCTATTAAAATACGATTCAATGGAATTGCGCGTAAAGTATCATGCAAGTATGCTTTACTTTTATAAGTAATGTGCCCACCAAAGGCAAAATATACCTCAATACCAGACAGTTGACTCATTAAAAACTTTGCTTGCTCGGCGGTATAACTCATACAATGAATCAGTACACCGTTTTTTAGTTTGGCACGGTTAGCAATTAAAACATTGGCTGTATCTTCCCAGGCATCACGGCTATGTACAACCAAAGGTTTTCGGTAACGGTCAGCCATATAAATTTGATGCTCAAAAGCCGCAATTTGCTCTGCCCGCGATGGTAAATCAGCGCGGTGATAGTCCAAACCACATTCACCAATCGCGACGAACTTGGGTTCATGTAGATGTTCCACCACGAAATGTTCAAAATCATTAGCAGAATATGTATCAGCATATTCGGGGTGAACGCCGGCAGTACAATAAATATGTTCATGTTCACGCGCGTACGCAAAAACAGTGGGCAGACTTGCAAAGTCCGCCCCAATTTCAACACCATGATTTTTACCTTGCACCACTTCTGGAAGACTGTTTAAGCGTGGGTCAGTTGTATGAAAATGTGAATCAAACACGATTACTCCGCACGAGAAATTTTCAAAATCTTTAATTCAATTTGGCTTACCGGAGTTTTAATAATTGCGATTTCACCAACTTTTTTGCCTAATAACGCTTTACCTTTCGGACTTTCATTGGAAATGTAGTTCTTTTCAATATCAAATTCCATAAAACCAGTAACAACATAAGTTTCTTGTTTTTTAGTACGCACATTTTCAACTAAAACAGCTGTACCCAAGTTAACCTCACTTGTTTTGGCAGTTTTATATGAGAAGACAGATAAATTTTGCAAAGTTGCTTCTACTTCTTTAACACGGATTTCTAAATTATTTTGGGCTTCGCGCGCCGCAGCATATTCAGCATTTTCTTTCAAATCACCAAATTCACGCGCCTCACGAATTTGCGCGGCAATATCTTCGCGTTTCGCTCTTAAAACTTCTAATTCATCTTCAAGTTTCTTTTTACCAACCACAGTTACATATCTTGTAGTCATCAATAATTTTCTCCTCTTACCATGATTATGGTTTTATATAATATGCTGATTTTTGCCATTTTGTCAAGTAAAATGCTTTTTAGCAATTATGGCATCAATAAAGTGTCGTAAACACTGCAATTCAGATAACGCAACTTTTTAGCAAGTAGATACAGCAATTCAGCATTAGTCGGTTCTTGATCGAACAGTAAACCAAACTTCGGTTGTGGCAACCACTTTTCCACCAAAGTATGTAAATTGCGTTCAACACATAAGCGCGTAATTTTGCGTTTGTGTGCGACCGATAAATAAATTGATTTCAAATTTGATGCTAATTCCGTGTAATTTTCCAGTGCGGCCTTTAACAAATCACACAAAATTGGAAAACCAACATAACCTGATGGACAGTCATAAGCGATTAAGAAATCGCTAATACCGGTTTTTACTTTTTCGCGATCATTTTGTTTCATCGTAATTCTCACTTTTGATTAATATTTGGGGATTAAATGAATATGGGCGTGCATAATTTCTTGACCAGCCGCCTTACCGCAATTCACTTTGATGTTATAGCCCACAGGCTGGTGCGTTTTTTCAATTTTAGTTTTGGCAACATTAATCAAAGCCCCTACCGCTGCCCATTCAGCCGCAGTCATATCAAAGACTGTGGTCATATGGCGTTTAGGAATAATCAAGCTATGACCGGCTGCCACCGGAAATTTATCATACAACATATAACACAATTCATTTTCTGCAACGCAATTTTTAGCTAAATCACAAAAAAGACACATATGACGCTCCCCCACACGGCAAAATCAAATTTTCTTTTGTCGGTAATCCAATCTCGTAAGTTTGGATATCGTAGTGTAACCCATGCAAATTTTTTCGTAAAACATTTTCTATGACTGCTGGTTGCACCGCAGATGTATAATTATTAACCAACATGAATAGCGGTTTTTCCGATAATAACTGCACGCAATTGGCAATTAAATCATTCAAATTATCGGTCAATTTCCAAATTTCACCATTAGCACCACGACCAAAATTAGGCGGATCCATAATAATGGCATCGTATTTGTGTCCACGACGAATTTCGCGCGCCACAAATTTTTGACAGTCATCAACAATGTAGCGCACACTTTCATAAGGAATTTGGTTCAAAGCAATATTGCGTTTAGCTACATCAGTCATACCACGGCTGGCATCAACATGGGTCACGGTAGCACCAGCCTTAGCACAGGCTACAGTCGCACCACCAGTATAAGCAAATAAATTTAAGACCTTAGCGTGCGGGTGTTTACCTAAAACTTCCATGACCATATCCCAGTTTACCGCTTGTTCTGGAAACAATCCGGTGTGTTTGAAATTCATAGGACTAATAATAAAAGATAGATTTTTATATTTAATGGTCCACTCATCAGGAGTTGGTTTCAACCATTCCCATGCACCACCACCTGTCGCCGAACGATGGTAATGACCGGAAATATGTGGATAATGTTGATAATCAACAGAAGCGCTCCATATCGCCTGTGGGTCTGGGCGTAACAAGACGATTTTACCCCAGCGCTCTAATTTTTCGCCATCACCAGTGGCAATGATTTCAAAATCACGCCAATCTGATGTGTATTTCATGTTTTCCTTTTCCTCCCGTAATGTGCATTTCAGTAGCTAAGACTTCGCGCATAATACGCGGTTGATGTGCACAAGCAGCTGCGTACATTTTGGCGTTTCCCGCCTTAAAATCAACCACGATACGGTCGGTGATTTCCATTTTCTGATTCATACGCTCTAATTGAATACTACGAATCAGTTCACGCGCAATACCTTCCAACATTAAATCGTCGGTAATTTGTGTATCCAATACTACGGTAATATCATTTACCGCTGTAATGACAAAACCAGCACGCGGAGCCAATTTGCGTTCAAATAAATCTGGGGTTAAAGCATCAAAGCCCGCGATATTAATTTTTTCGCCCGCGTCAAAAGCAGCAATATATTGCGTCATCTGTTGTGAGTTTTGTAGAGCATTTTTTAGTTCTTGTACACGGTTTTTCAAAATCGCACCGGCTTTTTTGAAATTAACAGTTAAATATGCGACATTAAACTTTTCGTCATCGGTCACAATTTCAATCTGTTTGACATTTAGTTGTTCTTGGATAATTGCGGCAAACATTGTGACTGTATCAATTTGATTGGTTTTAACATAGACTTTGGATAATGGTTGTTTAATGGCAATTTGATTCTCGGCACGCAACGATAGTCCTAAGCTGATAATTTGTTTGACTAATTCAATTGGTTGTAATAAATCGGTTTTGCTTTTAATTTTTAACGGTGTCGGATAATTAGCTAGCATGACCGGTGCTTCGCCTTCACCAAAACAATTTTCCCATAAATATTGAGCATAACTAGGGACTAACGGAGTTAAAACAATGGTTACACTACGCAACGCCTGAAACAAACACCAATATGCATTCATTTTGTCTTGATCTTCGCCATTCTTCCAATAACGACGACGATTAACACGAATATAGAAATTAGAAATATTTTCCACGAAGTCATCAGTTAATTTGACTACATTATGAATTTTGAATTGGTCATATGCTTCACGGGTGGCTTGAATATATTGGTTAGTTAATTGTACCAGCCACATATCGATGGGGGCCAAATTCTCTGGTTGATAGTTTTTCACATCTGGTTTATCGACCAAGGCATAGGTCGTATAGAATACATAGGCGTTCCACAGTGCCAACAAACGGCGTTTAGCATCTTCTGCGATACTGTCCCCAAAACGCATATCCAAAGTCGGATTTGCGCTAGCGAAAGCATAACGCAAAACATCGGTGCCATACTGTTTAGCTACATCTTCAATGTAAATTTTACGCGGACCAGTTTTGGAAAACTTTTTACCATCCTCGTCAACAATAGTAGAATGGCCAACAACATTTTTGTATGGTGCTTCCCCTGTCAAAACCACAGACATAAATAGTTGAGCATAGAACCATAAACGAATTTGTTCTTTCATTTCCAAAACCATATCGGCCTTAAACTGCCCCTTAGGTTTAGTTGAGAACGGCGCAATACCAGCGTCTAACCAACAATCACCTACCTCGGTAACACGCGACACTGGTTCATGGCATTTTTCACAAGTAATTTGAATTTCATCGATATAAGGACGATGTAAATGTGGCAAAGCATCAACTTTACTGGGGTCAATCGCGCGCGCACGCAGTTCTTCTTTACTGTCAATGACATTCAAATGACCACATTTTTTACACGGATAAAACGGCAAAGGTAAACCATAGAAACGGCGTCGACTGATATTCCAATCACCCATGTCAGTCAACCATTGACGCATTGACTTACCCATGAAGTCTGGTGTCCAGTGAACTGTATCGGCAGCCTTTAATAAATCCTTACGAATACCATCGGTTGCAATATCATATCCTTCAACTAAACGGAAAATAACATCAGTTTTACAACGCCAGCAGAACGGATAGTTATGCGTGTGATCATGATGATAATATAAAGTTTGATTTTGCGTTAAATGTTCAAAAACAGCTGGTTCACAAGCAACAGTTGACAAACCTGCCAACCATTCAAAATCTTCATAGAAAGTACCATTCTCCGCGACTGGAATAATGAATGGTGCCATGTTTAACTTTGTACCCAACGCAAAGTCTTCCGCACCGCAACCTGGCGCAATATGTACAGCACCTGAACCATCAATTTCATCAACTTGATCCCACGGCACAATTTTATGTTCAAATTGTTGTTTTTGTAATGGCAAGAATGGTTCATAAACTAAACCAACCAAATCGGCACCTTTAACTTTTTCCACCACTTTAACCAAGTCATCGCGCAAAACTTTCAATTGTTTTTCACAAACAATCAATAAATTTTTGTCGCTCTTAACTTGACACTTACAATAAGTAAATTCAGGGTTTACTGCAATCGCCATGTTGGCAGCCAAAGTCCACGGCGTGGTTGTCCAAACCAAGATGCGTTCATCGCGTCCAACCAATTTGGCTTTAACAAAAACAGCCTTGTGCGTGCGTTCTTTATAACTGCCACTCATTTCATGTTCACTCAAACTGGTTCCACAGCGCGGACACCATGGCATGGTCTTGTAGCTCTGCTTCAGCATTTTTTTATCGTGGCAAACTTTCAAAAAATGCCAGATCGAAGTGATGTTTTGATCAGAATTAGTGATGTAACTATGTTCCCAATCACCCAACTGTTCAAATAACTTACTTTGTTCCGTTTGATGATTTTTGAAAAAGTTAACACGCTCAATACATTTTTCGGTAAATTTATCAACGCCGTACTGCGTAATTTCTTGTTTATTGTTCAAGCCTAACAATTTTTCGACTTCGACTTCAACCCACATACCTTGTGCGTCAAAACCCCAAACATAATCAACTTCTTTGCCGATTAAAGAATTATAACGGTTATAAGCATCTTTCAATGTACGACCCCAGCCGTGGTGCAAACACAAGGGTGCATTTGCGGTAACCGGACCATCTAAAAAATTAAATTTAGGTTTGCCTTTGTTTTTTGCCTTTACTTTGACAAGAATATCGGCTGGTTCATAATTATGACCAAAATCAAATACAGAGGTTTCTTTTTTCATTCTAATATCCTTTTATTTATGGTTATAAATTAACATGATTTTTAATAACTTTCAATGACTTTTACCAAATCAATGATATCTGCATTAGTCAAGAAAGCAATCGGTCGTTCCATAGCAGTACCCTTTTCCGTAATCAATATTGCGGCAATCTTACGGTTATTGTTAAAAATAGTTAACGCTTGTTCAATAGTTATATCCCTTCTGACAATAGTAAAATGTCCTGATTGTGGGTACATACGCAAATAATTTTCAATGGAAGTTTTGCGAATAAAATCGTCTAAATCGTTAGTATCTAAAATCGTCGCCAAGTCTTCAATTAGTTTTCGCCAACGCACAATGCCAACCAAATGATTTCCTTTATAGGCTGGAATCATGCCGTGTCCAGTAATGCCCGTTTCCTTAATCAAGTCATATAAACTACGCCCCGCATCAATCGTGGTAACTGGACGCTGGCGCAAAACATCAACCACTAATGGTGGTGTCGTAATTAAAGTAGCAATTTTTTCCATTAATTCCACCACTTCTAAATGCGGTTCGGCAATAACCTTGTTATTATCACTACTATGTACAATGGCGTTACGCAAACGCGCGAAGTTGATTAAATCATTTTCGTGACCACGGATTACCGAATTCAAATCCGCACAGCGACGAATTAAATCTGAAAATGAAATAGTGGTTTTGAAGTTGTATTGCACGCGTAAGGCTTTATCAATCGCGTTATAAGCGTCCAAAAAACGGGCGCCCAATGACTTTCCTGCTGAATTCGACATGTTTGACATATTGGTATTATACACTTATAATTTGCTGTGAGCAAAATAGAAAATCGGATTACCGGTGAATTATCTGTTACACTAAAAGGCTATGGTTTCGTCGAGTTACCTAATCGCGACGAAGATATTTTTATTGCCAAAGACAATTTACATGGCGCCGTTGATGGTGATATTGTTGAAATCCGTTATAAAAAGAAAAAACACAATGACCGCCCTGATGCCGAAGTAGTACGCGTCATTGCCCACCAAGACCAACCGGTAACGATTGAAAGCATCATGAAAAAATATAAATTGTTACCCAATTTTCCTGATGTCGTTTTACAAGAAGCCGAAAAAGTTAGTCATAAAAAGCTTAGTGATTGCATGCAAAATCGTGTTGATTTGCGGGGTTTACCGATTATCACGATTGACCCAGCCGACGCCCGCGATTTAGATGATGCGGTCAGTTTAGTTGATAATGCCGACGGTACCATAACCCTAGGCGTGCATATTGCCGATGTTTCCGAATATGTTACTGCGGACAGCGCGCTTGACAAAGAAGCTTATCGCCGTGGCACCAGTGTCTACTTTCCCGACCGCGTTTTGCCGATGTTACCCACCCAATTATCCAATGGTGTTTGTTCTTTGAATCCCAACGAACCGCGTCTAGCTTTGTCGGTTTTAATGAACTTGGATCAACATTACAATCTAATTAGCCACAAAATTCAAAAGTCACTGATTCAGTCAGTAACCCGTTTTTCATATGACGAAGTCCAAGCTATTTTAGACGGTCAAGTTGATCATCAACACCGTGGTATGTTACTACGCATGGCAGAAATCACCAAAAAGTTTGAACGCGACCGCCAGGCCCGTGGTGAGATTACTTTCAATGTTCCAGAACCTAAAATTGTTTTGGACGAAAACGGACAAATTGCTTCAGTTTATTCTCAACCACACAATTTAAGCCACCGTATTATTGAAACTTTTATGGTCATGACCAACGAAGTTGTGGCTGAACATTGTTATAAATTACACTTACCATTCATATACCGTATCCACGAAAAACCCGACGCCTTAAAAGTAATTCGCTTTTTAAGTGCCTTAACGCCCTTTCAAGTACAACACCATATTGACTTTGAAAACCCGACCGGCTTTCAATATCAAGACATGTTAAACAACATTAAAGACGAAAATGTCAAAATTGTCGTATCTGGTTTAGCATTGCGTTCTATGCAGAAAGCTAAATATGATCCGCACTGTGTCGGTCATTACGCATTGGGGTCAACATATTATTGCCACTTCACTTCCCCCATTCGACGCTACCCCGATTTAACCATACACCGCATTATCAAAATGTATTTAGATAATCAATTATCGGCTCCCCAAGTTGGACGCTTGCAAGCGTTTGTTACTGCCGCCAGCCAACAATCGTCCCAAACCGAATTAGACGCTGTCGCTGCTGAACGCGAAGTGGACGCTTTGAAATGTGCCGAATATATGCAAGTCCATATTGGCGAAACATTTGACGGTATCGTTAATGGTATTACCGATTTCGGTGTCTTTGTCTATTTGCCCGCTAACACCGCCGAAGGTTTGGTACGCATAGAAAATTTACCGGACGATCATTATTTATACCACGATGACACGATGCAAATGATTGGTAAAAAGTCCAAAATTCGCATGGGCGACCCAATCAAAGTCAAGGTCATCGGCGTAAACTTGCACAAATCTAAAATTGAATTTTCCGCGAACTTTTAATGATAACGAAAAAAGGCTTCACGACGAAGCCTTTTATTTTTTTGGTTCATGGTTAGCGATTATTGATACTGTCAATCGGGTTTTTGCGGGCAATTCTGTAAACTGGTAATAAAGTTGAGATAAAGGCAACCCCCAAGCTGACCGCAATCAACAAACCAATTTGTCGGATACCAACCGTTAATAAAGTAATTTGGAACCCGAGTTCTTGGTACAAACTGCGGTTGATAAAGAACGCCGCCACAAAAGTCGCAATTGTTGCCAAAGCGAAGTTAATTATCGCAATCACAAAACTTTCCGAAAAGAAAATTGAGAAGACATCTTTCTTGCCGGCACCAATCGCACGCAAAACACCAATTTCGCGTTTTTTGTAGTTAATACTAATTGAAATAAAGTTCATTAACAAGAAGCTGGCAAAGACGGCAAAGCCAATACCAACATACAAGAAAACTTGTTTCATGTTGACAATCATGCTAGCGAAATTATCAATTTGGAACGAAGCCGAGAATTGAACATTATAACCATTACCATTATTGTTGTAGGTTACCAAATCTTTAACCAACGCATAATCCGAGTTATTACCTTTTAAACGCGTAATTAAATAGTCACAACCAGTGAACATTTCTTGGTAGCGGTTACTGGTCATAATGACCATGTCACCATTTGAATAATAACCAGGTTCATTATTCCATTGCGAATAAGAGTTACTGTAATGGATATCATAGTAACCATTTGTAATGGCAACAACTTCAAATTCGTACAAGGTATCGCCATTACGATTTTCAATGGTATATTTCAGTCCACCATCCAACAAAGCTTGCGGATCCGAAGTATCGTCTAAATAACTGGGGAAATTTTGGGTAATAATGACTTGATTATCTTGCAAATGATTAATATCAACACCAGCTTTAATATATTCCAGACCATTATCAACAAAGTTCCAGTACTGTTCGTCGGTTTCAGCATCAGCAGGCTTGTTATCGCCTTTACTGGGGTTATAATATAGTGTTTCGGCGGTATGGTTACCCCAGTAGTCGGTTACAGTTCTTGTCACCTTGTGAATGTCGTATTCCTTTTGGATTTGTTCAAGGGTATAAATATAATTTTTATAAAGCGAACTACTCCAATCTGGTTTTTCGTCACCGAGGTAGTATTTTAATTCACGCGACATAGTGTAACCGTCTGCTAAACTATTATATTTACTGGGTGCAACATAGCACATATTCAAAAGACCATAGCTGGTAAGGCTTTGAATTTCATAATAAGAGATAAAACTCTGCATACTACCATTGGAACTGTTAGTTGCATCGGCTTCCGCAGTATATTTTGAAACATCAGTGTCGTCGCGCACGATACCGACGATTTTAGCGCCCTCATTGTGCCCTGAAACCCAAACATCATGTTCATCATCATAGTAAGTGTCAATATATTTAGACAAACCAGCACCATTAAAAGTTTTTCCGCTAAGGTCACTAAATTTTTCAATGTTCTTATAATTGCGTTTAATACAATTAAACATGTGTTCGGAAATTACCACTTCATCATCAGCAGTCGGATAGCTTCCGTCAATTAATTGCAATTTAAGATCCGTAGCCACGGTTGCGTCCAAAGGTAAAACCCCGGATAATGTCATACCGTAAATTGAAGGTCCATAGGAATAACTACTGCTGGATTGGTCTTTGGGTTCGGCATTGTTCAACGAATATGAAGCACCGGAAGAATAATAGGAATCCTTACCCGGGTTAATAACTTCAAAAAAATTGTAATCAGTATGCCTTGCCTTAATTTTGGCAGCAGCGTCCTTGGTCATACCATTGGTTGATTTATAGCCATTTTGGTCAATTTCCACCGCGGAAATCGGTAAGTTGTGCGTATTGGTCATTTTCAAACTTTCATAAGTCGAAGTCGCAACATTGAAACTGGCCATTGTATCAGCAAGACCAAACAGCGCAAACGCTACAAATGATAATAAAATGGTAAAGAACAAACGAATAGGCTTATGTTTTAAGGAACTTGAACCCATTTTGAAAGCATCTTTGATTTTCATCTTAGAACGAATTAGCTTAAATTGTTTTGGGTCATAGTTTTTCAGAGCCACATCTTCTTTGGTGGTACTTTTGAACACTTCGCGATTACCATCATCGGTAATAAAAGCCGTTTTCTTAATTTCACGATTCGGCTTTTCGTCAAACGAAATAATGGTATCTTGGTGGTCAGTGTTGGCGATAATCATTTGGTTGATTTTAACCAAATCATCTTTGTTCAACTGTTGACCTTTTTTAATATGGATAATTTTGTCATCAATAAAACTAACGCCAGAGGCACTCTTATCGGCAGCTACTTCGTGCTTAGTGTTATCACTGATAATATGACCATCTTTCAATTCAATTACGCGGTCACCATAAATTTCCGCAAATTCACGGTCGTGCGAAACGATAATCACCAATTTTTCTTGGGACAATTTTTTCAAAGTGTCCATAACTTGCTTACCAGTGTTACTATCCAACGCCCCCGTCGGTTCGTCAGCCATAATAATCTCTGGATCTTTAATCAGTGCACGCGCAATCGCAACACGCTGTTTTTGACCACCGGAAAGTTGGTTTGGTTTGCGTCTATAATAACCAGACAAATCGACTTTATCTAACAGTGCATTGACGGCGGCGTTATCAGCTTTCTTACCTTGTAATTCCAAAGCCAATGCTAAGTTCTTACCAATCGTAAATTCTTCCAAGATGTTATACTCCTGAAAGATAAAACCGATAAAAGTGTTACGATAAGCGTCAAAATCGCTTTGTTTGAAATCCTTAGATGATTTGCCTTTAATTAAAATTTCACCATCATTAAAGGTATCCAGACCACCAATAGAATTTAAGAGAGTGGATTTACCACTACCACTTTTACCAAGTAAGAAAACCATACCGGTTTCCGGAAAATCAATGCTAACCCGATCAAGTGCCACAACCTGCTTGACATCTTTTCCTTTAATTTTGTAGATCTTCGTTAAGTTTTTAACTGATAACATTTTTACCTACCTTTTAATAAAGTTTAGATTACTATAAACGCTAACACAAGCATATTTTATTTGTTAATAAATACAAATTTTAAATTTCCAATTTACAAAAAGAAGTTTCGCCGAGTGACGAAACTTCTTTGATGATTATTCTGTTGCACCACTCATATTAAAGATACCGAACATGATAAAGAAAACAATAGTCAAAACGGCAATCGTGCAAGCACAAATGATAATCAAATTGCGGATACGACCAAGATTATTTTTGTTACGATTTTTGGTGTAGTAACTTTCCGCGGCACCAGTAATGGCGTTAGTGCCAGTGCCATTATCCGGCGGGGATACCAAGATTGCCACAATCATAATGATACTTATCAAACTGATCAAGCCAATGATAATACCTTGCATAACCGGAAAACTGTCCGCAATCCACTTGGGGCGCTCCGACGGAGCCATTAATAAATTAATCAAATTATTTAACATTTTTGTACCCTACATTTTGATAAAATTTCATACCAGTACCAGCTGGAATCAGCTTACCAAAGATAACATTTTCTTTAAGACCTTGTAAGTGGTCAACTTTATTTTTGACTGCAGCGTCGACCAATACAGAACTGGTTTCTTGGAAGGACGCAGCCGACAAGAAACTATCTGTGCGCAATGCAGCTTTGGTAATTGGCAATAAGACACGAGTTGCACGCGCTGGTTTTTTACCGTCGTTAATTGCCAACAAGTTCTTGTGTTCAAATTCAATGACATCGACCACTGAACCAATTTGGAAATCAGTGTCGCCAGCATCTTCGATTTTAACTTTCTTCAACATCTGTCTTACAATTATTTCCAAATGCTTATTGTTAATCGAAATATCTTGTGTTTTATAAACTTTAATGATTTCAGTAATCAAGTAATCTTGTACCGCTTTAATACCTTTGTTACGCAAAATATCGTGCGGATTGAAGACACCTTCGGTCAAAGCTGAACCCGGTTCCACTACATCGCCCTTCTTGACGATCACTTTCATACTGGCTGGAATCAAGTACGGAACTTCTTTACCTTCGTTAGTCTTAATCACGACTTCAACACGCTTTTCAATTGGGTTAACAGCAGAAACAGTACCACCAACATCGCTGACCAAAACCACCCCCTTGGGAACGCGCGCTTCCAAAACTTCTTCAACACGCGGCAAACCTTCGGTAATGTTTGAAACCGCAATACCACCACTGTGCTTGGTACGCATGGTTAACTGAGTACCCGGTTCACCAATGGATTGAGCAGCAATAATACCGACTGGCTCACCCACGCTAACGATTTCGTGACCACTCATATCGCGACCATAACATTTAGCGCAGACACCGTGTTTACATTTACAAGTCAATACGCTACGAATCTCAACTTCTTTAATACCAGCAGCTTCAATGCGATCAGCAGCTTCATCGGAAATCATAGTATCAGCGTGAACCAAAACTTCTTTGGTCTTCGGATCAACAACATCACGCACGGCGAAACGACCTTTAATACGGCTGGCCAAGTGTTTGACATAACCGTCCATACGCAATTCAGTCATAACCATACCCTTCGGCTTTTCACCCAGAGTAGCGAAACAGTCTTCTTCGGTAACAATAACATCTTGTGCTACATCGACCAAACGACGCGTCAAGTAACCAGCGTCAGAGGTCTTCAATGCTGTATCAGCCAAACCTTTACGACCACCACGCGATGATAAGAAGTATTCTAACGGAGACAGACCTAAACGATAGCAACCTTTCGTTGGGACATCTTCTTTTTGTCCAGAAACATTCGCGATAATACCACGCATACCAGATAGCTGCATAATCTGTTTGTTTGAACCACGCGCACCAGATGTTGCCATCATACGAATAGGATTTGTTTTACCCAAAACACTAATTACATCATCTTGAATTTTATCGGTAGCTTCTTTCCACAAAGCGATATTGCGGTCTAATTTTTCATCAAGGCTCAACTCACCTTCGGCATAAGCTTGTTCAATCTTTTTAACCTTTGCTTCGGTATCCTTAATAATTTGTTCACGATCAGCAGGAATAGTAGCATCGAAAACTGACAATGAAATTGAACCCAAAGTTGAATATTTGAAACCAACAGTTTTAATCTTATCAATTGATTCACTAGTCACAGTAGCACCATGAACTTCAAAGATTTTAACGATCAAATTGTTGATATCTTTCTTGACAACTTCTTTGTTATATTCATAAGCGAATTTATTTTCCGGCTTACTACGATCAACAATACCAATATCTTGCGGGAAACATTGGTTGAATAAGATACGACCAACAGTAGTTTCCACACGACCGAATTCTTCTACTTCGTCCATGTTACCTTCAATTTCAAAGTTTGAACGACGCACTTGAATTTTAGCATGCAAATCCAATTCGCCAACATTATAGGCGTAAATTGCTTCGTTTTCGTCTTTGTAAATATTACCCTCACCTTTGGCACCATCAATTTGTTGGGTCATATAGTAGCAACCCAAAATAATATCCTGTGTCGGAGTAACAACGGATTTTGAATCACTTGGTTTCAAAATATTATTTGAAGCCAACATCAAAATACGGGCTTCGGCTTGGGCTTCTGGGGACAACGGAACATGGACGGTCATTTGGTCACCATCAAAGTCCGCGTTAAACGCAGTACAAACCAAGGGGTGTAAACGAATCGCACGACCATCAATCAAAACTGGTTCAAAAGCTTGAATTGATAATTTGTGCAATGTGGGTTGTCGGTTCAACAAAACCGGATGGTCACGAACGACTTCTTCCAAAATATCCCAAACTTGTGGTTTTTCGCGTTCAATCAAACGCTTAGCACTACGGCTGTGATGAGCCAAGCCCATATCAACCAATTTTTTCATAACAAATGGTTTGAATAATTCTAATGCCATTTCTTTAGGTAAACCAACTTGATAGTGCTTCAATTCCGGACCAACAACAATAACCGTTCGACCTGAATAGTCAACACGCTTACCTAACAAATTATTACGGAAACGACCTTGTTTACCACGCAAACCCTCGGCCAATGATTTTAACGGACGACCTTTGGCACCTTGCACTGCTTTACCACGGCGACCGTTATCAATTAATGCATCAACAGCTTCTTGTAACATACGCTTTTCGTTACGAATAATAACTTCGGGTGCACCCAATGAAATTAATTTTTTCAAACGGTTATTACGGTTAATAACACGACGATACAAGTCATTAACATCGGTTGTTGCGAAGCGACCACCATCAATTTGTACCATCGGACGCAATTCCGGCGGAGTTACCGGTAAAACATCCATAACCATCCATTCCGGACGGTTGCCACTTTGCTTAAATGATTCCAACAAATCTAAGCGTTTAATGGCTTTTTCGCGTTTGGCACCTTTACCAGATGCAATGATTTCGTTACATTCTTTAATTTCTTTATCTAAGTCCAAAGCCGCTAGCATTGATTTAATTGCTTCGGCACCCATACCATATTTAAATGAATTGGCACCAAATTTTTCTAATGCTTCATGTAATTCACGGTCAGACAAAATTTGACCATAAGTTAAAGTGGTTTTGCCAGGATCAATCACAACGAAGGAAACAAAATAAATTACTTGTTCCAAGTTTTTAATGGTCATATTTAACAAAGTACCAATCTTAGATGGAACACCTTTGAAATACCAAATGTGAACAACCGGTGCCGCCAGTTCAATGTGGCCCATGCGTTCGCGACGCACGATTGAACGCGTAACTTCTACACCGCACTTGTCGCAAACAGTTCCTTTATAGCGGATTAATTTATATTTACCGCAGGAACATTGCCAATCTTTCTTAGGTCCAAAGATGCGTTCACAAAACAAGCCATCTTTTTCTGGTTTTTGGGTACGATAGTTAATCGTTTCAGGTTTAGTAACTTCACCATGACTCCATTCACGGATTTTATCTGGGCTGGCAATACTGATTTTCAAACTTTCAAAATTATTTAACTCAAACATTTTCTTTTTCCTTCTCCTTATTATTCCTCATCAAACAATTGTTCAATATCGAACATTTCTAAGTCATCAGCAGCAGGTTCTTCGACTTTTTCTTGATCAAATTCGATTTCAGCTTCGGTTTCTTGCTTTTCGTCAGCTTCAACATTAGCTAACATTTCCGCATCATCAACCAACGCATCAATCTTTTCTAATTCGACTTCTTTCTTGTCGGCAGTATAAATACCAACATCAAAGCCAAGACCTTGTAATTCACGAATCATAACTTTACTTGCTTCTGGAATACCTGGATCAGGCAATTTAGTGCCATTAACAATTGAAACATAAGTTTTGGTACGACCTTGCACATCATCAGATTTAACGGTCAACATTTCTTGTAAGATATGGGCGGCACCATAAGCTTCCAAAGCCCAGACCTCCATTTCACCCATACGCTGACCACCGAATTGGGCTTTACCACCCAACGGCTGTTGCGTTACCAAACTATATGCACCAGTTGAACGAGCGTGAATCTTGGTATCAACCATGTGGTGTAATTTCAACATGTACATATAACCGACAGTAGTACGGTTTTGGAATGGTTCACCAGTACGACCATCATACAATTGCATCTTACCATCTTCCGGTAAACCGTTTTTGCGTAACAATTCTTGAATATCGTTTTCATTAGCACCATTGAAGACCGGAGTTGCAACTTTCCAACCTAAAGTCTTAGCCACTAAGCCCAAAGAAACTTCCAACAACTGACCAATATTCAAACGCGAAGGAACACCCAACGGGTTCAAAACAATATCAACCGGAGTTCCATCAGCCATGTACGGCATATCTTCAACTGGCAAAATCTTAGAAACAATACCCTTGTTACCATGACGACCGGTCATCTTATCACCAACTTTAATGTTGCGTTTTTGTGCGATGGTAACTTTAATAATTTCATTAACGCCAACATCCATTTCATCGTGGTTCTTACGACTGAAACATTCTACGGCAACAACGACACCATCTTTACCATTTTCAACACGCATTGACGAATCACGCACTTCACGCGATTTTTCACCAAAGATGGCGCGCAACAAGCGTTCTTCTGGTGTTAACTCAGACTCACCTTTCGGAGTAACCTTACCAACCAAGATATCACCAGTACGAACGAATGAACCCACACGCACAATACCGCGTTCGTCAAGGTTCGCCAAGGCATCTTCACTTAAATTCGGAATATCACGCGTAATTTCCTCATCACCCAATTTGGTAGTACGCACTTTACATTCTTTCAAGTGTAAAGCAATTGAAGTAAACTTATCTTCTTTAACAACGCGTTCAGAAATCAAGATCGCGTCCTCAAAGTTGTAACCTTCCCAGTTCATATAGGCGACGCACATGTTTTTTCCGATTGCCAATTCCCCATTGCAGGTAGCGTAACCATCGGTAATAATTTCGCCAGCCTTAACTTTATCACCTTTACGCACAATCGGTTTTTGGTTAATACAAGCTTCTTCGTTGTAACGAGTAAATTTAGTCAATTTATAGAAATCGTGTTCATGGTTATCGTCGCGCTCAATTACAATTTGGTCACCAGTTACCGAAATAACAGTACCAGCGGCCTTAGCGGTCAACATAACATTACTATCCAACGCAGCACGGTGTTCCAAACCGGTTGCAACCAATGGAACTTCGGTCTTGATTAAAGATACCGCTTGGCGTTGCATGTTAGAACCCAACAAAGCACGACCCGTATCATCATTACTCAGGAAAGGAATTAAAGCGGTTGCCAAAGAAACGAATTGACGCGGGCTGGCATCAATATAATCAACGCTTTCGCGCGGCATATCCAAGATAATATCGCGGTGACGGCAAGTAACAAATTCATGTAACAAGCGACCTTCTTCGTCCAATGGTTCGGTTGCTTGGGCCACATAGAAAGCGTCTTCTTCATCAGCGGTTAAATAATCTACGATATCGGTAACTTTACCAGTAGCCTTGTCAATACGACGCAACGGCGCAGTAATGAAACCATATTCGTTAATTTGTGCGAACATAGCCAAACTGTTAACCAAACCAATCGATTGACCTTCGGGAGTTTCAACCGCACAAAGACGACCATTATGGGTATAGTGCAAGTCACGGACTTCACTGGTAGCGCGTTCCTTTACGATACCACCTGGACCAACGGCTGTAATTTTACGCTTTTGAGTAATTTCGGTTAAAGGGTTATTGGTATCCATCACATGGGACAATTGCGATACGGCACAGAAGTCACGCAAAGCACGCGTAATCGCTTTCGCATTAATAATATTTAACGGATTGATTGACTTGCTGTTGATTTCCATGGTTTGCATAGTTTCACGCATGCTATTGCGTAATTTCAACATACCATCTTTAAAGTGACGCGCCATCAAGTCACCAACCGTATTTAAGCGACGGTTACCCAAGTGGTCAATGTTATCCTCGTAGCCAACGCCGTCACACATATTCAACAAATAAGAAACCGAAGCAATAATATCATCGCGGTGTAAGTGACGCATTACCAATTCTTTGGCATTTTCTTTAACGGCTTTAATCTTTTCTGCCTTGGTGTTTTTACCTTCCAAAACTTTTAACAAAGTTGGATAGTGAACCAATTCTTTAATACCAGTATCGTGTTCGGTGCAATCCAAATATGCGTTGACATTAACACGGTTATTACCAATTACTTGAACAGCATCGCCAAGTTCATTCTTAATTGTAACAACATTAATACCGGCATTTTGAATTTTATCAGCCGTTTGCTTATCAATTTCGGTATCATGAGGTACAACAATTTTACCGTTGATTTTAATATCTTCGGCAGCAATGTGTTTCAAAATACGTGTACTGATGCAAAGTTTTTTGTTGAATTTATAACGACCAACAACTGCCAAGTCATAATTCGGGAAGGTAAAGAACATGCTGTTCAAGCTGCTTTCCATAACATCGGCGTTTGGTAATTCTGATGGACGCATTTTGCGTGACAATTCCAACAAGGCTTTTTCCTTAGATACTTGTTCGCCGCCGTCATTCAATTTATCAATTGTCGCTTTTAAAACTGGGTGATGAGCAAAAGTTTCTAATAATTCTTGATCATTCCCTAAGTCCAAAGCACGCAAGAAAGTTACCAAATTAACCTTGTTAGCCTTGTTCGGACTAACCGAAATAATATTGTTAACATCTTTGGTCATTTCAATATAAGCACCATGCGTTGGGCTCATCGTGCATTCGATAATTTCTTTGCCAGTTTTATGGTCCTTAGAACGATTGAAATAGACACTTGGACTCTTGATAATTTGGTTAACGATAACACGCGCTACCCCATTAACAATGAAATAACCGCTGTCGGTCATTTGCGGAACATCACCCAAGAAAACATCTTGTTCGATGACTTCGTTAGTTTTGTGCCCTTCGGCGTCTTCTTTAAATACTACACGCACTTTTACACGCAATGGTTTTACATACATTTGACCACGACGCAAACATTCACTTTCGTTATATTTCGCATCATCACTGATGTAATAATCCAAGAAGTACACTTCACATTTACCAGAGTAATCAGTAATGGGATTAAATTCATCTAACACTTCGCGAATGCCTTGGTTAATGAAACGCTTAAAACTCTCCTTTTGAATGTCTAAAAGATAGGGGACCGGAAGCAACTCCGGAACTCTGCGGAATGTCATACGCTCCGTTTTTCCGTAGGTGTCCTTAAAAAGTCCCGTCTTTTTAAGATTAACAGCCATTTTTACCTTCCTTATAATATATTTTTTGCCGGGCTTTATTTCAATCCGCCCAGTCAAAATTACACAATGAGAAAAAATATCATATTTTCATACTAATGTCAAACACTTTTTCAAAAGCGGACAAGCAAAAACCGCCTTGCTTTAAATGTGAAGGCGGTTTAGTTTTAATTACAAATCCCAGCCGTAAATATTAGGTACATTGATAATCGAATTTTTATTCGGAAGTCCTGTGATCACACCGGGTTTAACGATATTTTTAACCCCTAAATCCTTTGGCGCAAATTCAAATAATTTATTGCCTTGTGCTTCATTTGCTGATTCTGTCACGGAAGAATTTTTAACCACATCGTTAGACTCGACAACCGAATCCACCTTTCCTACTTCACTATCTTGCATCGAGGCACCTAATTTTTCAAGCTGTACCGTGGCGCGTTGACGATCAACAAAGGAACTATTTTCATCGGCCAAAATTTCGTGTGCAGATTTTGTTAATTTTAAGGCTTCAATTTCTTCTGCACTGTATCCGGTCGAATGGGCGAGATTTTGGCTAATAACTTCTGCGGCATGTGCGTGTTCAGTCAAATTACCTTCAATCATTTGATTATTTGTCAGATCGATGTCAACATTGGCAACCCTACCATAAGCTGTAATACGGCCGACATGCATTTGATGAGTGACCGGATTAATTTCATAATAGGTACCATCTTTATCAGTAAAGCAGTAACTACCATCGACACTGGTGCCACTATAATTACATTTATTCACCAGATCTTGGTAAACGGTGGCAGCGTAACTGCCGTCATTATTCCATGTGGGAATTTCAGTACTACCACTAAGCGCAGTTACATCGTCGACTGCGGAACTATTGTCAGTATCTACAGGCGAAGTATCCGATGATTTGAAACGATTATTATCAACGCGTGATGTATCAACGGGTTCAGCTGGCTCCATGGACTCGTTCTCTATAGACTCGTTAGTGATAATTGCTTCTTTAACACCATTTTCAAAACGGTCACCACTAACACTACTCAACTTTACGGTTTCATTTTCATTGGTTGTAATATTGTCACCTAATTCGACCTCATCGTCTAACACTGTCACCGCGTGCGCACCAATTCGTCCATTATCAACCCTTGATGTTGCAACTGGTTCGGACTGTCTAGGTTGTTCTTCAACAGCAGGGGCATCGGTCGGAACATCATTATCAATTACTGGTTCAGCCGTATGTCCATTTAAACGATCATTCCCAACATCTGAAACCGCAACTGGGTCAATCTTCGGTTCAGTTTTAACGGTTTCGGTAATTTGGTCATCAAAACGATCATTACCAACATGCGACATCGAAACAGGGTTTTGATGAACCACGCTCTGTTCATTACCCCCAAGAGTAATATTAAGCCCACCTTCCTTGTTGATAATTTCGTCGGATTTAATCAAATTATCAACATCATGGTTATTTGCAAAACCATTTTCCAGATGATTCATGGTTTCACTAAAGCCATTATTCTCAATTTCACCAGAACGCTCAAATTGAACCGTGCTATAAAGTTTACGCAAAAGGCCATAAGGATCTTTAACACCAAGTTTTTCCATGGTTTCAATCATGGCTTTTTCCTGTTGCTCGTTATACAGAAGTTCCCTCTTACCATTGAAAAATTGTTTATTATTAGCTGAATACGCAGTCAAGCGCGCATTATCAGTTAATTCAACTTTGCCGAGGTTATCAAGGCGATTTAAGTTTTCTTCAGTTAAATGTTGATCATGCAAGTATTTTTGATACGCTTCTAATTGTTCACGCTTATACTGTTCATAACCAGTTTCTTGTGGAAGATCCTCATTAGCATCAGCCTGCATTGGTGATAGTTTAGTTACATCGTGACCGAGGTTTTCAAGTGATTCAGTCGTTTTATGTCCAAAGCTACCAACCAGTTTACCAAGTTTGGTTGCAGAAAGGTCTTCTTTCATTTGAGCAGTATCAACATGCATGTTTATGCCATCTTGATGATTAAATGAAATATTACGACCAACAGCTGAGCCGAAGTCACTACCGATTTGGCCACCAAGATAAACTGCAGCGCCTTTGGCAGCACCATAGGCAACAGCCTTGGCAACATCAGCACCTTTTACATTATGTACAATGTTTTTAACGCGATCGACGAAATGCTCCAAGTGAGCGCGAATGCCCTTGGGTTGCTCTGCGGTTTGTGTTTCGGCTTGTGCAACGGCGTCGCGTTGTAAATTGACACGGCGTTCTAAATCATGGAAAGTAGCCTTAACCATCATTAAGCCAGCACCAACCGCACGCCACTTAGGACCGAGTGCCATTGCCATAGCATATGGCACTGCCTTCCCCATCATGGCAATACCAGCTTTCAAAGCAATTTTAGCTGCATCACTCTTTTTTAATTTTTCGCCATGCTCTTGGGCTTCAAGTTTAGCCTTACGCAAATTGGACAGACCTGCGACAACACCAGCACCAACTATGGTGGTTATACCTAAAACTGGACCGACGATTGAACCGACCCCCGGAATGGCAGTAATCGTCGAAATTGCTGTCGCGCCACCCAAGGTAATACCAAAGGTTTTTACGACATCGAAGACGGGATTAAATTTAACTTGTGGACGGTTACCGCGGTTAGGTTCGGAAACCAAATCATCACTAACTTCATTTTGTGCATCATTCACTGCTTGTGTAGCATTCGCTTCGGATTGTGTTGTCACAATATTTTCGGTTGGTTCATGATTCGCTTGGGTAGATGTAGTAGATACTGCTTGGGTTGTACCTAATTGCGCTGCGTGTTCTTCAAATTGTTGGGCGCGTTCTTCCACTGGAAATTTCAAAACAACCTGTTGGTACTTTTCTTTTGTCCAACCTTGGCGTTTAGCGAAAGCAAATAAAATTTTATTAATGGTTAGCCCTGCGCCTTCCAGCATAGCGTTACGCGCCTGTGAGTTTTCAGCACCCATGGTAATGGCGTCCAAGTTATTGGTAAAGAAAGCTGCACGATCTTCATCACACAAAACGCCATAAATTTTTTTAATTTTATCTGTATAACTAAGATTGCGGTCATGTACAATCGCGACCAATTTGTCAAAAGCATTTTCGTCGGCGTGACTAACAAAATCATCGTCAAATTCATTTTGCTTGGTCATCAGTTGTTGGTCGATGCGATTAACAATTGTACCGTGTTCAAGTAAATTACCATGTCCAAGAGCCGTAGCGGTACGCTTAATACTATTAAGATTCATAACCACATCAAAACTAGGATGTGAATTGATATATGCTAGCATGGATTCATTAACCAGCCAGTTTTCAAATTGTGTTTTTAGAAGATTATCCTCTGATGTACGACCAAAGCGTTTATAAGCGTCACTTTCTAATAAATCAGCAACAATATCAAAAGTAATCAAAGACGGGTCACTATTAAAATAATTCAACATGGCACGAACAAAGTTTTCATCGGAAAGATTTTGTTCATCGGACAACATAACAGTGTGTGTTATATTTAACAAGGTTACCGGATCTTCGGGCACCTCTTTATCAGGTACAAAGTACCGATACAAAAATTTACCAGCATTAATCGAACGCAACATATTCGCCGGAGTGTTAGTAAAATACTTCTTCGCAAATTTTTGAATTAGTGTTTCTCGTTCCGCCATAAGATAAGCTTATCACAAGCTACAACGGAACGCAATATAAATCGCCAAAACGAATTGGCGATTTTTTGTAAGGTATTATTTTTTTATTTGGTGCCTTCGCGCGGAATCGAACCACGGACACAGAGATTTTCAGTCTCTTGCTCTACCGACTGAGCTACGAAGGCTTAACTTGATTAGCATAACACATGCCACTGAAAATTGCAAATAAGAATTTTTATTACTTAAAAGATGCGACAAACCCACGACGCCAAAACCGCAGAAAAAAAGGTACAAAACAAGGCAATGGGAATGGCTAAACCTAGTTTTTTAACATTGGTTTTAGAAAAATAAATCGTCGCAATGTAAAAAACTGTATCACTGCTGCCAGCAATAATACTAGCCACACGGGAAATATAACTGTCAGGTCCGTACAGAACAATGATTTCATTATACAATGCAATCGACCCCGCCCCGCTAAAAGGTTTCAGGAAAACAAAATGTGCCAACTCACGCGGAATTCCAAGGAATTCAAACACTGGTGCCACAAAATTACAGACAATCATTAACAGTCCCGAGGCTTCAAACAATTTAACCGCCACTAAAATCGCGACGATGTATGGTAAGATATCCCAAATTAAAGCGATGGCGTCCTTAGCACCTTTCACAAACGCCCCATAAGTATCGGTTCCCTTAAATCCAGCGTATACAAAAATAAAAATGATAAAGAGCGGAATAATGTATAACGCCATCAATAATCGTCCTTCTTGCGCTCACGACAAAATATTTTTACCAAGACTACACCTAAAACTGTAGCACATAATGACACGATAAAAGTTGGTAAAATAATACGCGCGGGGTCTGCGCTACCATTGGCTTGTAAAATACCAATAATCGTCGTCGGGATTAACTGCAATGAAGTAGCCGCCAAAATAAACAACATAATCATAGGTGGCGACGCTTTGGTTTGTTCGGGCTTAGCCATGTGTTCAATCGCCGCGATGGCCGCAGGTGTGGCTGCCCCCGAAGCACCAATCATATTAGCAGCAATATTAGTAGCAACATGCCCATTAACAGTGTCCGTCTGTTTACCAAACAAAAATTCAATTGGCTTTTTTAATAATTTAGCAATTTTATCAATTAGTCCCGCCCGCGTCGCAATTTCGGCCACCGCCATCCAAAAAATATAAATCCCCGCCAACGTAACTGCCAACAATAAGGACTCTTGCACCGCATTCAATGAAGTTGCCAAGATAGCGTCCGGCCTTGAAAACAAAAGCCAAACACAAGATGCAATCATCATTACTAAAAAAATGAGTGCCATTTTCCATGATTATGCTTTATAATAATTGAGTTATGAAATTTTATGCGATTGAAGGAACCGATGGTTCTGGTAAAAAAACCCAAATCAAAAAGTTGTATGACTATCTAAAAACTAAGGGAGCCGATGTACACATTGTGTCTTTCCCCGATTACGATAGTCCCAGTTCGGCGCCAGTTAAAATGTACCTTTCGGGTGAATTCGGCGATGACCCAAATGTTTTGGACGCCTATCAAGCCAGTACACTGTTTGCGACTGACCGTATTTGCAAAATGACTAAATTATTACCAAGTCTTAAACCAGATGCGATTATTTTATTCGACCGCTATGTGCAATCGAACATGTTACACCAAGCTGGTAAAATTCAAGGTCATAAAGAACGCGAAAATTTTGTGCGTTGGCTCGATGATTTTGAATTCAATGTCTTGAAATTACCACGCACCGACAAAGTTATTTTCTTAGACTTACCTACTGACAAAGCGATGGAATTAATTAGTAAGCGTGAACAATTAAAAATTGGCGACGAATTCACCAAAGATATCCACGAAGCAAACTACAACCACTTATCAAACGCTTACAATGCAGGCTTGGAAGCTTGTGAAATGTTTGGCTGGTCAAAGGTTCAATGCGTCAATGACTTCGGAGAAATTTTAACCCCAGACGAAATTCACGAAAAAATTAAAGCCGTTTTGGAGATTTAATGAATTATTTAATTGTAACCACGGATCCCATAAGTGCAGAACATGACGCTTTGGAGTATGCTAAATCCTATAATTCCAGCGATGTCTTCTGGGTAAAAAAGAGTCCTGATAAAAAAGAAATTACCGTTGATGTCATTAATGACATGATTAATCAATTTAACTTATCGGCAGTATCAGATAAAAAACTGTTCATTGTATTTCAAGCCGAATTGATGAACACCAACGCACAAAACAAATTACTGAAAACGATTGAGGAAGCCAGTAACACCACCGTTTTGTTCTTATGCCAAAACCTAGAACGCATTTTACCCACCATACGCAGCCGTTGCATAATTCAATATCACCAATCCACCGAAAACCAAACCTTAAAACAGTTAGCAGCTAACAATCCGGACTACCCTGCAATTAAACAAGCCGCCCAACAATTCATGACTGCCAGCAGTATTGATACGGCGATGACCTGCTTGCCAATATTAAGCAAACCCGAGAATTTAACTCTGGCGCTGAATGAATTAAGTCGCGCTCTGTCCGCAGCTAATTTTGAACCCACTAAGAAATTATCCATCTATCAAGCCTTAGCTAAAATTTCACGCAACATTGACGCCAATTGTAACGCTACTAACGCATTTGATTTATTGTTACTAGCGCGCTTTTAATAGAAACAATTTTCTAAAAATTCTAAATTACCATCAGTAATTTCAATCACATCAAACGACACCATGCAATCGTGCATTAAGTGATGTTGTAAAAGATAGTTTTGTGCGGCATGACGAATATGGCGCTGCTTATTAGCGTTAACCGCATACCGCCCTAAAATTAAATCATGTGTACGGTTCTTTACTTCAATAAAGTGCAACACACCGTCGCGTTCAGCAATAATATCAATTTCACCGAAGCGACAGCGGTAATTACGCTTAATTATTTTCATCTGCTGTTTACGACAAAAGCGGCTGGCTTGGTCTTCCCCGTACTGACCGAATGCTTGATTTAAGGTTTGGTGATTACTCATAACAAATTATCCAAATTAAATTTACCGATTTTGCCTTCACGGAATTCAGACAAAATCATTTTAGCAGCACGACGCGTATCTAACACGCCACCACGCAAAATACAACCACGCTTTTTGGCAATTTCGGCAAAGCTGGTCACACCGAAACGGGCTTGTACCGCTGCGGGTTGTAGTTTGGTTAAATCTTCCAGTAACGCTTGACTTAACGCAACCGTGTCCAAAATCTCATCATTAATTGAGCCCACATAGGCTAAATTACGCGCCACTTGTTGATTAGTAAATGCTGGCCACAAAGTTCCCGGTGTATCCAGCAACCACAAATTATCCGTAATTGGCACCCATTGTTTAGTACGTGTAACACCAGGGCGATTACCGGTTTGCGTCTTACCCTTATTGGTCATGTTGTTAATAAAAGTCGATTTACCGCAATTTGTCACACCGATTACTGCCACCCGCAAAGTCTTAACAATTCCGTGTGACATCTTAGCTTGAATGCGTTCAGCCAATAGTTTTTGCAAAGCTTTAACCACAGCTTCCGTACCGCCGCTTTTTACCGAATTACGCGTAATCACCATATAAGGTGTCTTGATTTGCAAGGATTGAATAAATTGTTCCTTAACGCCACTTGACGCTAAATCAATTTTATTTAACACAAACAGAACTGGTTTGCGTCCAATAAAGTCATCGAACTGCGGATTAATACAAGATTGCGGACATCGTGCATCAACCACATACACAATGGCATCGCAAATTTTCAATTCGCCATCAATCATTTTCAGCGTCTGCGCCATATGCCCAGGAAACCAGTTAATGTTAATTTTATTTTCGTTCATTTAATTTACTCGCCTTTAATATATTTAAAATAATCTTCTGTATTATTTGTCGCAATAATTGAAGTAGGTTTAGAATATTGAATATCCTCTCCATCAATTGTTTTTATACAACCACCAGCTTCTTGGATAATCAAACTTGCTGCTGCATAATCCCATGGCATTAATTTTAATTCAAAAAAAAGCTCAGCCCTACCACATGCAATATTACACAACTCAATAACACTACTTCCAAACCTTCTAAAATCACTAGCAACCAAAGCAAATTTTCTCTGTATATCTAAGGACCGTTTTCTTAAATTATCGTAATAAGGCGCACATCCACAGAACACAATTCCGTTTTTTAATTTTTTATCTGAAACATAAATTCGTTTACCGTTCAAGAAAGCTCCTTTACCTTTTTCTGCTTCAAATAGTTCTTTTGTGTATGGATTATAGCAGATACCAACAATTGGGGTTTCTTCTTTCAGAAGTGCTACCGAAATTGCGCTCAATTTTAAATTACGAGAAAAATTAGTTGTTCCATCAATCGGGTCAACGATAAACCTATACTCACTATCTGAATAATTAATTGTGTTACCTTCTTCACCAGTAAATATAGCGCTAGGAATTAGTTCAAGTAGTGATTGCTTTAATTTTTTCTGAACTAAAATATCATAATTGGTTGCAATGTTATTATTTCCAGCTTTATTTTTGATTTCCAAATCATCATAATTTGCATTCAAAACTAGATTACCTACTTCAATAACTGCTTCTTTAATTTTTCTAATTATATTTTTTTCCATAACCACCTTCAGTTTACAACACCTTTAATATTTCATCAAACTTTGTATAACCACTTTCAGCATTAATATGTCCACCACTTTTGATTACATATTGTTGATTAGCAATCGTATCAGCAAATTTTTTCTCAGCAGTATAACTAACATATGGGTCATTATCTGAATAATAACATATAATATCTCTACTGTATTTATTTACATCAGCCAAATTATTAATGAACATGGGTTTATTCACGGCATCATATTCCGGACTAATCCCTAAGTAATTATTAAATCCACACACAAAGACAAGTCGCTTTGCTTTTATTTGATTTGTAATTAAATATTTACAAACAAAAACAGGTGCAATACTATGCGCTACAAAAATGGTGTTTTCATTAATCTTTAATTGTTTTAACACCTGCGACCAGTTTTCAAATGTTTGATTACCAACACCAACTGGCATCTGTGGTACTATAACATCATATCCGCGTTTTTCCAATTCAGTTTTCAACCACAGAAACCAGTTGCCATCTGGTGAACCAAAACTACCGTGTAGAATAATATAATTAGTTTCAATTTTATCAACCATATTTTGCTTCATGGTTTTATTTTACAATATGATCAAAATTTCTTCAAACTATTATAGACCTCAATCACTAACATCAACATCTAATGTAATTTCGATTTTATAAGCTGGGAATTGGTTTTGAACCTTGTCGTAAATCGCACGATAGACAGCTTCGCGATCTTTTAAATTAAAATCTAAAATGATGTCGAAGCTAATTGTCTTTGAACTTTCATCTAAATAGAACCCGTGCATTTGTAATACACCAGCATGTGCAAAGACTATTTTGGTAATTTGTTTTTTAGTTTCAATTACCGACTGATCTTGTGTATTAATGGAATATACACCAATCGTATGTAAAAACACACCATACTTTTCCGCAATGTTTTTTGTAATTTGACGCGACAATTTATCGATTTCAGCGACAGTAAGCATATCTGCCACTTCAATATGCACTGACCCTAAATACTTATCCGGACCATAGTCATTTAAGACTAAATCATAGGCACCTTGTATAGACTTTTCTTTAATAATCTCCTTTTTAATTGCACGCGCTAAATGACTTTCCACTCGCACACCAATGAGATTATTGACCGCAGTCTTAATCAACTCAACCCCAGTTTTAATAATGAAGCATGATAAAATCAGGCCAACATAGGCTTCCAAACTAACTTTGAACACTAAATAAATTACCGCCGAAGCCAAAACCGAAATTGAAAGTATGGCATCGTTAAACGCATCTGAACCACTGGCGACTAATGAATCTGATTTGACCTTTTTCCCTTTATACTTAACATAAATTCCCAAGATAAACTTAATCACAATTGCCACAATTAAAATCACTAAGGTGATTACCGAATAATCCGCCGCTTCTGGGTGAATCATTTTTTTAATAGATTCAACCAGTGCGGTAATACCAGCATACAATACCAAACCCGCAACGATAAATGTCGTCACATATTCAACTCGACCATGTCCATACGGGTGTTTTTTGTCGGGTGCCTTACCCGCCAGTTTTGTTCCAATAATTGTAATAATACTCGACAATGCATCAGTAAAATTGTTAACCGCATCAGATATAACTGCAATTGAATGCGCTAATAAACCAACCAAGGCCTTGAATCCAGCCAGCACAAAGTTAGCTAAAATACTAATTGCGCTGGTTTTAACAATAATTTTTTCGCGTTGATCTTTCACAAATAAATACCTCGTTCAAAACAATTTAATTCATCATCGTTCATAATTCATCCTTTGTGATTGAATAAACATATAAGTCGTTACGCTCTTTGGTTACCTTGTTAATGCGACGACCACGCAAGACGGCTTCTTTCTTCATACCAGCCTTTTGCATCACACGACCACTGGCGGGGTTACCACTAATATGACGCGCTTCAACTAAATACATACCAGCTTCAGTAAGTAAGTATTCGATGACCGCCCGTAGTGCTTCGGTAGCATACCCACACCCCCAAAATTTAGAACCAAAACAATAGCCGATTTCAGCAATACCATTTTGCAAGTCAAGCGCACAGTGTCCGTTAGTAACCGAAATACTGCCAACAATTTCGTGGTTGTCTTTAGTTTCAATTACCCAATCGAAACTGCCATTGTCATAATTATCAATCCAATTTTGCACATTTTTTTTGGTTTCGGTAAGGTCTTTGTGTGGTTCAAAACTTAAAAACTGACAGCATAGTGGATCAGATGCCCAGTTTATAAAAACCTGTTCCACATCTTCAATTCTATATTCGCGCAAAATCAAGCGCGCAGTTTCTATGCGTTTAGTATTACTCATTTCTTCTCCTGCACCTATACCATTTTAGCATAACACAAAATTAAAAACTTAGGCAAAGTAATTACGCTTTGTCATTAGGACGATATTTTTTAGTAACCGCAGCGCTGGCTTCATCTTTCCATTTTTGAATTGCCGCGTGGTTGCCCGAAAATAGAATTTCTGGCACCGCCACACCATTCCAAACACGCGGGCGGGTGTACTGCGGATATTCTAATTTACCATCGACATAACTTTCACTAATTAAACTATCTTTATTAATGACACCATCAACATAACGCGACACAGCATCAACCAAAACCATGGCGGGAATTTCACCACCAGTTAAAACAAATTCACCGATAGAAATCACTTCATCAAAACAAGCATCAATTACGCGTTGATCCACGCCTTCATAATGACCGCACAAAACAATAATATGTTCATAATGTGACAAAGCAACAACTTTATCTTGTGTTAAAATTGGCGCGGCTGGGGTCATAAAAATACGATGTGCTTTGTGTTCTGGATCAATGGCCTTTAAGCAATCAGCAATGGGTTGACATGCCAAAACCAGACCAGCACCCGGCGAATATGAATGGTCATCAACTTTACGGTGCTTGTCGGTTGTGTAGTCGCGGAAATTTACCATTTGAATTTGCAACTTACCTGCTTTCGTGGCGCGACCCAAAATACTGGTTTGCAAGGGAATAAACATTTCCGGAAATAAAGTCAAAATCGTCCAACGCATTATACTAGCTCCGCTTCTAACGCATTTGGTGTTAATACCAAAGTGTGCGTCGTCATATTAGTTTCAGCAATAAACTCATCTTCATTCGGCAACAGGACAAACCCCTGACCGTCAACCGCAATTTCAAAGAAATCACCGGCACCATAATTTTCAATCGAGGCCACGGTACCAATTTTTTGTCCATTATGTACAACTTCAAAACCAATTAAATCACTGGATAAAACTTCATCGGGTGCTAAATGCAAAGCGCTGGCATCCACCTTGACGATTTGGTTGCGCAACTTTTCGGCTTGCTCAATACTATCAACGCCAGTTAAACGCAAATAGGCAAAACCATTTTGCACACTGCTACGCACTACTTGGTAAGTTTGTTCATGTAACGAAACTGATTTTAAGTCATTAAAAACCGCGGGGCGATTGTAAGTAATATCAATCTTTAACTCGCCTTGCAGACCCCGTGGTTTCAAAACTGTGCCAATGGCTACCAGCATTATTTGAATTCCTTAACTTGTTGTCTAACCATGGCGATAAACTCTTCTACCGTCATTTGACCCAAATCTTGTCCTTCGCGTGTACGCACCGCCACTTTATTAGCTTCCTGTTCTTTCGCGCCAATAATTAAGCAGTATGGAATTTTTTTCAAAGTTGCTTCACGAATTTTCAAACCAATTTTTTCGTTACGCAAATCGGTTACCGCACGAATATCAGCTGCCAATAAAGCGCGTTTGATTTGTTCACAATATTCGTCTTGGGCGTTAGTAATATTCAAGACGCGCACTTGGGTTGGCGATAACCAAACAGGCAAAGCCCCCATCGTCTTTTCAATCAACATCGCCAAAGTGCGTTCATAACAACCGATCGAAGAACGGTGAATTAAGAACGGTTTCGCTTTTTTACCGTTTTCGTCAATGTATGTCAAGCCAAAGCGTTCTGATAAAGCGAAGTCTAACTGAATGGTAAATAAAGTGTCTTCTTTACCATAAGTATTCTTAGCTTGGATATCAATTTTCGGGCCATAGAAGGCAGCTTCGCCATCAGCTTCGGTAAATTTCAAATTGTGTGCTTTCAAAGCATTACGGATTTCGTTTTGACTCCATTCCCAAGCATCGGGCATATCAATGTATTTTTCTTTATTATTTGGATCCCATTTCGACAAACGAATCGAAACATCGTTTTCCATGTTTAATACGCGTAAGAAGTATTTGGTTAAATCCATACATTCATCAATAACTTGTTGGATTTGATCGGGACGCACAATAATGTGACCATCACTCAAAGTGTACTCACGCAAACGAATCAGCCCATGCATTTCACCACTGTTTTCATTGCGAAATTGTTTTGCCGTTTCAGCAAAGCGCATGGGTAAATCTTTATAGGAACGCAACTCACTACGGTATAACAAAATATGCATTGGACAGGTCATCGGGCGCAGAGCCATAACATTGTCATTCAATACTTCATCACCGATTAAGAACATCGAATCTTTATAGTGTTGCCAGTGACCACTAACCTTGTACAAATCACTCTTCGCGAACGACGGAGTCTTAACATGTAAATAACCACGGCGGATTTCTTCATCTTCTACAAAGCGTTGCATAATACGCAAAATGGTTGCACCTTCCGGTGTAAACAATGGCAATCCTTGACCAACTAATTCGGACGAAGTGTAATAGCCTAATTCACGGCAAATTTTATTGTGGTCGCGTTTTTTAACTTCTTCCTGCCAAAGGTTGTAAGCTTCTAATTCGCTTTTTTTAGCGAAGGCAACACCATAGATACGGGTCAACATTTTATTCTTTTCATCGCCACGCCAGTAGGCACCCGTAATCTGGGTTAATTTGAACGCCTTAATTTTACTTAAACGATCCACATGCGGACCAGCACACAAATCAGTAAAATTGCCGATAGTATACATGGAAATACTTTCACCACGCGGAATGTCGTGTAATAATTCGACTTTATAAATTTCTTTGTTTTTATTAATGATACGCGATGCTTCGGTGCGCGTAACTTCTTTGCGTTCTACCACAAAATCCTCTTTGATGATGCGAGCCATTTCAGCTTCAATTTTTGGCAAGTCTTCATCTTTGATTGGTGTTGCAAAATCAAAGTCGTAATAGAAGCCCGATTCTGTGGCTGGGCCGATCGCCAATTTAGTATTTGGGTAGATGTTTTTTACGGCATACGCCAAGACATGAGCGGCCGTATGATTCAAAATTTTATCCATGGGTTTTAGTATAGCACTAAATCTAAATAATGCAAATATCAAAAATAATTAAATTATGTCCTTTAACATAGACTAAGGATATGGAAATTTCTACTGATGAACGCTTTGTATTCTGCTTAGAACATTTGGCGCAAAAATTCCATGGTCAAATTAAACGCACAGATATGCGGTACAATTTAATACTGAATACCGGCGTAGATAATTTTCGACTGTTTGACAGTATTGTTAATCAAATAGTTACCACTATGAAAGGTTATTATTTACAAAGTAAAATGCGAATTAAAAACAAAACTTTAATCAAGGTGTTAATCAACTACGATAAAAAATCTGACACCGTAATTGCTGGTTCATTATTTCAATTAACACCCCAATTATTATTAGATTCAATCTACGATTTCGCGCTAACCCGCTTAAAATGCCGCTGGGACGAAGTAATCCAGTTAGTCAATGAAAACTATTTTCAATTAACTCAGACTGTTTTGTTTAACGAACTGTTACGGTTCTTAATCCTTAACATGGATTATCGCGTTTCCGAAGCTCATGTTATGGTTGTCGATAACCAACCAATCATTTGCGATAAAAAATTACAACCGCTTCCCCAAGGCGACGAAGATATTATTAATGCTTTAATTGAAGTAGCGCCACGGCAGATATTTATTCATAATGATTCGTTGTTAGCGCGCGATCTCGTCGAGCGCATTGAATATTTATTTCCAAACTGCGTTTGCATTGAATACAATGCAGTGTTATAATTTACTTATGAAGACTTACAATGTGAGAGTTTTTAACGAAACACAAACGACTAAGTTCGACAGCGAAATTGTCGACCTTAAACCGAACGAATATGTTATTGTTGAGACTGCTACGGGCGCTGAATGGGGCGTAGTTACTGATGAAGGTGTTGATAAGAAAAAACACGAAGCCAATCATGCGCAAATTTTCCGTCGCGCGACCACCAAAGACCAAAGCCAAATTAATTTATTATTAAAGTCGGCTGAATTCGCCAAGGAAAAAGCTATTACCATGTCCGAACAATTGAAGTTGGATATGCGTATCATGTCAGCACACTACACCTTTGACGCCAGTAAAGTTATAATTGACTTCTCCGCTGAACAGCGCGTTGATTTTCGTGAATTAGTGCGTAACTTAGCCAGTGCCTTACACACGCGCATTGAGCTACGCCAAATTGGTGCGCGTGACGAAGTGAAAGCCTTAGGGGCTTTGGGACCATGTGGACAAGAATGTTGTTGCAGACGTTTTTGCCATAACTACCCCGAAGTTTCGATTAAGATGGCAAAGCAACAAAACCTGTCACTAACACCGGAAAAAATCAATGGTATCTGTGGGCGCTTAAAATGTTGCTTGTCATATGAAACAGATAAATGATAAACTGTAATAGAAAAATTAAGGAACAAAGGAGCACTTAATCATGAGATGTCCAAACTGCGGTTCACACGATAATAAGGTTGTTGACAGTCGTACCAACGACAATTCAAATTCGATTCGCCGTCGTCGCGAATGCTTAAAATGCGGTAAGCGTTTTACCAGTTATGAAACCATTGAGCGCGTATCTTTATTAGTGATTAAGCGTGATGGCAGCCGTCAATCATTTGATGCGCAAAAAATCAAAAACAGTATTATCGCGGCAACTGGCAAACGCCCTGTATCCATGAAACAAATTGACAGCATAGTTGAAAGTATTGAAATGCAAATTGCTAACGCCGCGATTGGTGACCAACAAGAAATTGCCAGCAGCGTAATCGGCGATATGGTCATGGAAGAATTGAAAAAGATTGATGAAGTCGCTTATATTCGTTTTGCGGCCGTTTATCGTCAATTCAAAGATGTTTCTACCTTTGTTAATTTCGTAAAAAATCTTGAACAAGAAATTTCCAAGAAAATTTAAGCTTGTGTTTTAATTTCTGCCAAGCGTAAGGCTTCAACCATATCCGCAATCTCACCATCAACAAACTTGGTGAGATTATATTCTGTGCGATTAATACGATGGTCAGTAACCCGCCCCTGTGGATAATTATAAGTACGAATGCGTTCGCTACGGTCGCCGGTACCGACTTGTGAATGGCGTTCCGAAGCGTATTTTTCGTCTTCCAAACTTTGATAATAATGTGCTAATTTAGACACTAAAACCGTCATCGCTTTTTCACGGTTAGCAAGTTGACTGCGCCCGTCTTGGCATGTTACGACGGTGTTGGTCGGTAAATGTGTAATGCGAATAGCGCTTTCGGTTTTATTAATATGTTGACCACCAGCCCCCGATGCTCGATAAACATCAATGCGTAAATCTTTTTCGTCAATTTGAAAATCCACGGTCGTAGCTTCGGGCAAAACAGCCACGGTGGCGGTCGAAGTATGAATTCGCCCTTGGGATTCGGTTTCCGGTACGCGCTGTACACGGTGTACCCCGCTTTCATATTTGAATTTAGAATATGCGCCCTCACCTTTAATCATAAAGGTAACATTTTTAACACCGCCGATACCATTCTCTTCAATATCGGTAATTTCCACGGTAAATCCATTCGCATTGGCGTATAGTGTATACATGCGCAGTAAAACTGCCGCGAATAAACAAGCTTCATCACCACCTGCGGCGGGACGAATTTCAATAATGACATTGGCTTCGTCGCGTTCATCTTTGGGCGTCAATAACAAGCGCAATTCTGCTTCCGTTTGTGCCAGCAAGGTTTGGTTTTCCGTAATTTCTGCTTTGACCAATTCCGCCAATTCAGGATCGGTAATTTTTTCTGCCGCTAAAATATCATTGTTGATTTTTTGATATTTACGATAAGTCGCTACAATGGGTGCCAATTTTGACACCTCCTTGGAAATTTGCGAATAACGCGTAAAATCATTAAAAATTTCCGGCAGTGTTAACTGTTGTAGTAACTGCTCGTACTTTGCCTCCAATGCACTTACTTCTTCAAACATTATACCCTTATTGTAACCACTCGGTCGCGATTTGCCAAATCTTTATACGCCTTCACACTACTATACCCTGATTCTAAGGCAATTTTTTCCACGGCTGCCGCTTGGTCATAACCAATTTCAAACATAATCATACCATATGTTGACAGATGCGGTCGTGCAGTCGATAATATTCGACGATAAAAAAACAAGCCATCAATACCACCATCTAACGCCATATGTGGTTCTTGCAAAACCCACGGATCTTCGACCCCAATATCTGTGGTACGCACATAAGGCGGATTGCAAACTATTAAATCAAATTTACCATGCACATCTGTCAACAAATCACTGTATATTAAATTAATATCAGCATGATGCAACGATGCATTTTGTGCTGCCACCGCCAATGCATCAGCACTATAATCAACCGCAGTAATTTCATAGCGTAACACATGGTTTTGTTGGTGTAACCAATCACACAAATACGCTAATGAAATTCCAATAATACCAGACCCACAACATAAATCCAAAATGCGATATGGCGAATTTTCGTTACCAATCAAAGAATCCGCAATGATTTTCTTTTCTGCTAACTCAACCAAAATTTCAGTATCATGACGCGGCACCAAAACGCTGGGTGTGACAATAAATTTACGGTTATAAAAATAAGTACTCCCCAGCAAATACGCCAAAGGAGTGCCTTTTTTATATTGTTCAATAATTTTAATCGCTTGCTTAGCAATTGGTTCACTGATGTCTTTAATTAAAAAAACATTGGTGCGTTTAGCTTCTAGTAAATGGCACAAAACTTGGATTGTCGCTTCGTGCTCACCAGTCTGTGCAATCAATTGTGCTAATTTCATTTTGATTTTGCGTAGCGTTTATTAAATTTGTCAACACGACCAGCAGTATCAACAATTTTTTGTTTGCCAGTATAAAATGGGTGACATTTTGAGCAAATATCAATTTTTACGACATCACCTTCTTTGGTAGTTCCGCAGGTGAATTTGTTACCGCAAGCGCATTCAAATTCGGCTTCGTGATAATTTGGATGAATATTTTCTTTCATAACGATTATATTACCATGGCAAATAAATCTTGTCAATCAAATGTCGCAAAACTACTTTTACGCAGAAATTCGCCACTTACCACATCGCCTGCACCACAAAGAATGATAGCATCATATTCCGCGGCGTGTTCATGCAGATAGTCCGTTAATTTTTCTATTGTCGCCAAATATTTTACTTTAAGATAGCGACTTAAATCTAATCCACGACCACCGACTATCGTTTTACCACGCGCAGCATAGGTTTTGTAAATTACCAGATGTGGTACGGTTGACAATACTTTCACAAAATCGTCCCATAAAGATAGTGTACGCGTATAAGTATGTGGTTGAAAAACTAAAAGGTATTTTTTGAATAAACTTTGCGCGGTTTGAATCGTAGTGGCAATCTCACGCGGGTGATGTGCATAGTCTAAAATTACCGGAGTGTGCCCTAACCTGGCAAAGCGTTGAAATCGGCGCGCAATACCGCGGTAATTAGCGATGGCGTGGCGGGTTGAGTCTAAACCGATTTGACACACCAAAGCGCAGGTAATGGCTGCCAAGGCGTTTGCGACATTATGCAAACCCGGTACATGCACAGTAAAGCGTGGTAATTGATAAATCATACCGAAGATTTGGGAGTTAATAACTACATCAAAACTATGTCCACCTTGGGGCAAAGTTTGCAAATTATTAGCATGAACATCACCATAATTGATACCAAAAGTGATGGTACGCTGTTTGCCAAACAGTAGCGCACTGTTAGGGTCACTGGCATTTTTAATTACGATTTCACTTTGAGCAGCAAATTGTGCAAAGCATTGTTTAATTTCTGACAAATCACGATAACAATCCAAATGGTCAGCATCGACATTGGTAATCACAGCGATATACGGTTTTAACTTCAAAAAACTTTTGCGAAATTCGCACGCTTCGGTAATAAACCATTGTTTACCACCTAAGTGCAAATTATCCTGCGCCCCAATATGCACAGTGGGTTGACGACCACCCTGACGAAAAATAGTTCCAATCATGGCAGTCGTTGAACTTTTACCATGGCACCCCGCCACCGCAATAACACGCGCATAATGTCGCGCAATTTGGGCCAATAAATTTTCACGATAAACAATTTTTATACCCTGCCGTCGAGCGTAAAGGAGTTCTGGATTATCATCGGCGATTGCGCCATTTATCACCAAACAGTCGACGGGATCTTGTTGTAAATTCTTGCTTGTATGACCAATATAAACTGGAATGCCTAAGGACGACAATTCATGAGTATTTTTTGAAGCGACCACATCACTGCCAGCGACTTGCTTACCTTGGACTTTTAATAATTTAGCCAACGCTGACATAGAAACGCCACCGATGCCCACAAAAAAATAACGCACCGTTTTATATATGCGTTATTTTTTAAGACTGTTATTTAATATTAACGGTTGTGATTACAACAAACCCATATTCTTCGCGACCTTAACCGCGCGTGCTAATTCGCGTTGGTGAGCAGCACATAAACCGGTTTGACGGCGTGGGAAGATTTTTCCGCCTTCGGAAATGTACTTCTTCAAGCGTGGATCTTTGTAATCAATATACAACGGGCGTTTAGCTTCGTCTTTTTCCATACAGAAAGCGCAAACACGGCGTTTTTGACGAGGAGCGCGTTTTTCTTTGCGTTCTTCGGTATTTTCGCTAGCGTTCTTTTTGTTGGCTTTATTTTCTTGACGACTTAATTCTTCAATAACTTCGCGAGTCGATAAATTTTCTCCCATAATTTCTCCTTTTAATTAAAACGGTAATGAATCATCAGCAATTGGTTTCATTTCCACATTGTTAGTTTGGTCATATGAACTGCTTGGATTTTCATCTTTGCGATTCAAAAACTCAACAGCATCGGCAACAACATCAACCGAGGTGCGTTTATTGCCTTCTTTATCTTCGTAATTGCGGATTTGAATTTCGCCACTGATGGCAACTTTACTACCTTTCTTAATAAACTTGGCGCAATTTTCACCCAAAGCACGCCATACTGTTACATTGTAAAAATCTGTTTCTTGATTTCCACCAGCACGACGATTTACAGCGATCGAGAAACGGCAAACACTGGTATTATTAGCACCAACCGTTGACAATTCTGGATCACGGGTCAAGTTACCAATTAAAAAAACTTTGTTCATGGTAAATTATTCTCCTTCTTTAACTTCTTTGGCTTCTTTTTCACGCATTTCTTTTTCTTTCTTAGCCAAGTATTCTTCACGCGCTTTGGCACGATTTTGTTTGCGGATTACATCTTGCGCCAACATAACATCGGTCTTAGCAACGAACAAGTGACGATTGACACCTTCGGTAATATTCATTAAAGCTGTCATTTTGGCTGGAACTTCCGGCGCGGCGCTGAAATTCAACAAGTAGTAGAAACCATATTTCTTTTGTCCTAACTTTTCTACGGTTGTTTGTTCACCTGCCATTTTTTTGAAATTGGCGATGATCTCCTCGCGTTTCGCTTCGTTAAGTTTTGCGTCCACAACGATCATACATTCGTACGATTTCTTGTTTTCCATGTTTTACCTCCTTTTATGGTCTAACGCCTACGGTGTTACCGTAGGAAAAAGATACATTACATAATACAACATTCAGCTGAAAAATGCAACCATAAATATCTTGCGTTATTTTTAGATATTTGTTATAGTAACTATACGGCGATGTAGCACAGCGGTTAATGCACCGAGTTCATACCCCGGGTATCGCTGGTTCGATTCCAGCCATCGCCACCAAATTAAGCGTAAATTGATTTTACGCTTTTTTATTTGTTAGGCACTGACTTAACCTTGTATTTGGTGGAAAACGCAAAAGCCACTGCTCTAAATCATTTTCGTAAAAGACAGTATTATGATCATCAACAACTACGAATTCGGTGGGGTGCTTTTGATTAATCATTTTATAAATAGTGAATAAAGTTAAATTAGTTAAAACGGCACAACGAACAAAAAAACCCAACTTAGTTTTACCGGCGTAATTAAATTTATCAGCATAAAGCGACTGTTTGAAGTCCCAATTGATTTGCAATAACATGATAATAGCAAAAAATAGCCACCACCAATATTGCCCCAACAGCCCAACAATTATCATGACCACGAAAAACAAATTTGACCAGAGACAAATAAACTTAGATGGTACATACTGTGACAAAATTTTTCCACCATCAAGCGGATAAATGGGTAGCAAATTGATTATACCGACCATAAAATTAGCAACCACTAAATATTCGAGATAGATAAAAAGGACCGGGAAAAGCCAAACCATGACACCAAACAGCAAACTAAACAATAAACTGGCAATTGGGCCTGCCAGATAAATCCAACATTTCTGTTGCGCAGTCAAAATTTTAGCTTGTAAATTTAACGCCCCACCAAAAGGGGTCAAAGTAATGCGTGCTACCACGGCACCAAAGTATTTGGCCATTAAAGCATGGGCTAATTCGTGCAGAACAACAGCGATGATTAAAGCGATAAAAAAATCCGTCGCCGTAAAAATAATCGCTACGACAGCAGTTAATATAAACAAAGGGTGAATTAACAAACGCACAGCCAAATTTATGCGTTGTGCGTTAAATTTAGAAATAGTTGTGATTGTTCCAGCAAACTTCCCGCCCCGATCAAGGTGGCATTATTTTCGTCTACGGCGATCATAGTTTGTAATTGCAAACTCCAATACACTGCTTCGGACAAGCCACGAATTTTAGCACCAGGACCACCAAAAACGACACCAGTATTCAAAATTTGACGCATAACTTCGGCGCTAGCTTGCGGTAGCAAATGGTTAATCGCACCAATAATTTGTGCATAAAGCGGATAAATTACCTCACGCACCTGCTCAGCTTTTAAAATAAATTCAGGGAATTTAACAAAGCGTGTATCATTTTTCAACAATGATGCCACATCATTAAAAATGCCATGTGCGGTTTCATAACTGATTTCGACTTGGTACTTTTCCGCGACCAAGTCTTTAATTGCTTCAACACACGAATCAACGCCGACATCAAGAATTCCACTATATAAAATTTTTTCACCTAATATAATTGCCAAGTCGGTTGCCGAGTCACCAATCACAACCGCCATAACTGGAACTTGTTCAGTAAAAGGATAACCAAAATATGATGCCAAAGCGATAGTCGGTTGAATATAAACCAAATCTGAAAATCCGACATCATAAAGAATGGCTTTTTCACAAGCAACCCGTTCTTCGGTTTCGCCGGGAGTACCAACTACTGCAATTTTCTTTTGTTCTTGGTCGCTTAGAATCCTTTTAACCTTTTTACGCAATGTGTCGTCAATTTCTTCATTAAAAATAATCCCCAGCCCGCGTTTATAAAGCCGAAGATTATCTTGATTAAAATCCGCAACAATTTCGATTGGCACGAATCTATTATATATGCATTTGTAATAAAAAGCAAATTATCTTTTCGAAAATTGCGGAGCGCGACGAGCTTTTTTCAAACCGTATTTTTTGCGTTCTTTCATACGCGGATCACGGGTTAAGAAACCAGCCTTCTTCAATTCTGCTTTGAAATTTGCATCTTCTTTTACCAAAGCGCGTGCAATACCATGGCGGATCGCACCAGCTTGACCTGATAAACCACCACCATTAACATTAACGATTGCGTCAAAGGTGTTAACATCTAACAAAGCAAAAGGTTGGTTAACGGTTAAACGCATAAAGCCATCACCGAAATAGTCTTCCAAAGACTTATCGTTGATAACAACTTTACCGGTTCCTTTAATTAAACGCACACGGGCAACACTGGATTTACGACGACCAGTACCCAAAGTTTGTGCTACTGCATTTTTCTTAACTGCCATGATTAGTTTGCCTTCCCTTTAATATCAATTTTACGCGGTTTTTGTGCTTCATGCGGGTGTTCCGCCTGGTTATAAACCTTTAATTTTTTGAACATTTCGCGACCCAAAGAATTCTTTGGTAACATCCCCTTAATGGCATGTTCGATGACCCATGCTGGGTTCTTTTGCATTGCATCTTTAGCTTGCGTGTATTTATCACCACCGACATAACCACTGTAACGGAAATAGTATTTATCGGTCATTTTCTTACCGGTAAAGATGGCCTTTTCCGCATTAACAACGATTACATAATCACCAGCATCACTGTGTGGTGTATAGGTTGGTTTATGTTTACCGCGTAAAATCAATGCAACACGGCTGCAAAGGCGACCAACAGGAAGACCGGTAGCGTCTACCAGCAACCATTCGCGCTTAGTATTTTGTTTGTCCGCAAAAAAAGTTTTTTGTGTTATCATATTTGATAAGTATAGTCACTCGCGCGCATTTTGTCAAATACTATTTCTTTACTGCCACCTACCCCTTGGCTCTCTCTTCTTTGAACCTTTTTATCTTTACTCCCTTCTTCCTCCTGCACATCACTTTGTAGATCGCTAACGTTACTCCTAGCGTTATTACTCCGGCTGCTATGATTATAAACATTACAAAGTATTCGTCCATACCTTCTCTTCCTTCTTCTTCTGTTTCTTCTTTCCCCGGCTTCTCTACAACCGCCGCGGCACCTAAATTGTGTTCATAGTAGCTACTATCTTCGTTCTCTTTGGTCTTTATTTGTTCGTTTCCATACTTTTTTATCCATTCATCATATCCTTCGTAGTACGCTTTTATCTTTTCTAAACTCATCCCTGACAACGACATACAGGCCGAAGCTCCACTCGCAAAATCTCCTGAATCGTTTATCACTTCATCTTTTTCATTCGTAAATACATAGCGCACTGTCTTCGCATTATAAACTAACATCTCGTTATCTACACTGGCCGTATATGTTACATCTCGCGTAGCATGCATCGTGTCTACATTGTAAATAGCACCATCTTCATCTTTCCAACCTAATATATGATAACCACCAAACAATAAACCTGACCAGAATTTGTTACCGTCCTCATCTGTAATAATTTGCGGTAATGGAATGATTTCGCCTTCCGCTACAAAGATTCCGGTATCTCGCGAATCGTTTTCTTCTACTTTGAACCACTTTCCCGTACTTGACAACTGGTAGGTTGTATTACCTGCGGTTATTATCCATTCAATTTTATATTTTTCATCTTCGGCATTAAAGAAATTAGCATAGAAAATTTGTGAAACATTTCCTTCATAGTGCGAGCCCTTGGGATATATTTTGCCATCGCCTGCTCGTGTAATCGTCCAACCATTCGGATTTAACAATGAACCATCTTCGGATTTCTTTTTGTATATGTTTTCGTCAAGCTTATAAGGAATTCCGTGCCATTTCCAACCTTGTTGCGGCGCTACACCCTCACTCAGTGGTTCGGCTCCATTCTTATCATACTGAATCGCATACACTTGGTACAGATAGAATTTAATTTCCGGAACTGACAAACCAATATATTCGTTATTCTTTCCCAAATAATATTGTTCATCTTCTGCCATATCAACAGAATTTGTTTTACGGTTAATTTCTTTTTTATAATAATCATTCCATGTGCGGAAATAATTCTCATTGTTTATCGTTTTTATGCGAACTACCGCACGGCCATCTTTACCAACTGAATTTACATTTTCAAAGACATGGAACAATGAATTCATCGTATTCACTTCGTGTTGGTATTTGAATGGTGAATCTTCGTATGCCATTTCGCCAGTAAAGTCAATCCATGCACGCACATATGCCACATCACTATAAGTACCTAACGGCATTTCAATCAATACCGCACGATCTTCAGCAATTGTAATCTGACTAAATGCTCTCGTCTGGTTATATTCTTCAAAGTTCTTATTTTCTTCGTCGCGCAAAACCGAAACCATGAATTGATAGGTCCCTAAATTAAATTCCGTATCAGGAGTCCATTGGCGGTCAAAATCTTCGTGTTTGTTATATTCATCATAGACACGATAGTAGTACCTAACATTTCCGTCATTAAGTAGTTCGTTTTGAAAGTTACATTCAAAATCAAGATATAAATTTTTGGCCTGTTCACGAGTAAAGGTTCCACCAGATACAATTTCATCATTTGCCGTAATTTCGCCATTGGTTTTCTTTTTAATCACCGCACGAACAGAATCAACGGGGAAAGACATGGCTTGAATTCTTGCAGTCAAAGTACCATATGGTAAATTTCCGTACTCTGCACGATCATCAAAGGTTTTAAGCTCATAACCTGACGGCAAATATCCCGCCAATGTAAAGATCGATTTTTTATACACCAATCGACAATCAATTACATATTCACCTTGGTTCATGGCAGTTATATTACCTTGTTGCCACCTGGTCGAAAGTCCCCTTTCTTGGGTAATCTGCGCATCAGGATTGAAACGATACTCAAAATATGGCAAATCCAAGTTGCTAAATTGCGCCCCATATACATTTTGTGTATTAAGTGTATTATCTATTAATTCGTAGATACTATCTGCGTGATTTACTAACAATGCCGGCAATACCTCCAGTGTTCCATTTTCTAACGCGGCAAAGTATGCGCTACTTAACTTGAAAGTAATTTCGTCAATGTAGTTGTTACCAAGTAAGTAATTTTGAATTTCGGTTGCCATTTGATCAGTAATAACTACACTATTATCTTCAATGCTTTTACCAATAAAGTATTCTTTAATTGCAAACTTCCTGGTTTCAACTGACAATGACGAATAAGTAATTAAATTTTGGCTTACCGCTGTGTACATAATCGAACTAGATTCAGGTGCAGTACGAATATTCAAAATATATCGCTCAACTAAAACTTGCACCAAGGTACCTTTTAGCGGATCATTTTCGTCGGCTGCATCACCAACAAATACATTATTACTGTCAAGTTCAACATAGTAATAAATATCCCAAAGACCAATTGAGTCTACTTCTGGAACTGCTTGATTCCATAAGCGATGTTCTGCATCTACACCGGGTGCTACCTTCGAATAATATATTGTCACGCCCAAAGCATCAGCATTTACATTCAGACGACCTTCTTCTAACGCTCTTTGTGGCTTACCACTGTATTTCAAACCAGAAATAGCTTCCGGCTTAGTTTCCCATCTAATGGGACGAGGATTAATTTGTGCATTCAAATATTCGACCGCTGAATTACAGTAATTACCACTTGCATCCAAAGCAATAACTTGGTAATTAATTTTATAGTCATTCGCAGCATTTATGCGTCCCGGCAGTTCAGCATCATTTAACCAAGTATAACCTCCCTTAACTGCATCGTAATAATAACGATAATGTTGTGTTTCACCTTCGTACCAGAATTCAATCGCACAATGGTGCAAAGCTAATGAAGTTAAACTGCCATAAGCAATTAAGTTTTGCACGCTTCCCTTTCTTTCTTTGGCTACGGAGTCGTAATAATCTGTATACACGACTGAATCTAAGGCATACGGAACTTCATTTAAACCAAGCGCAGCATTACATTGCGCAATTGACACTATCACCGAGCCAACTGATTGGTTCCAATTCTCACCGGCAAAAACACCATAATTAACCGTATAATTACCAGCATTAACACCAGTCAATGCTTGAATATCAGCAGAATCAGATGTTTTTAAGACGGTGTTTACACTGTATTTGATTTGCAAATCGTCATCAACATCGTAATATTGCCCCGCACCGTAGTAAATACCAGTAGCAAGGAACTTAGCACTCGCCACACCTTTTAATAAATTTTGCGATTCTCCGTTATAAATTAATCCATCACTGTCATCGCCATAATAACTGGGAGCGGTTAGGATAATTTGAGCCGGAGCAATATTTACAACCGCAAAACATTTAAGGTATTCATTCAAGTTTTCGTTATCACCATTGGTTTTAACCCATACCCATAAATAATAATTACCAGCATTCGTACCCTTCAATTCGTTAATATCTTCATACCAAGTTATCGGTTTTCCAGCAAGGGTTGCACTATCACCCAAACCCCATTTAACATCTATGTTATTGTTGTAAGCGGTAGTGTTAACATCATTACCATTTATCACAATCGGTAATTTAGCTTCACTGTTCAAGGTCACCGTCGCCAAAATTTGCTGTTGATCTTGACCAATATAGCGTAAACCTTCGGTACGCGGAGTAATACTATTATTAAAATAGCTATATTCCAAATCAGCCGCAGCAATTTCTGTGAAATCCCTTTCTGGATCAATACAGTAGCATTTATAATAATCGGCAATATTACGCGCTCCTGTCGCTGGATTAACAATACTGGTCACTTTAACCCAAATGTAATATTGACCTGCGTTGCTTGCTTTCAGATCATTAATATTTTCCAACCATGCAGATACGCTAGCAACCGGTGCAACTAATGGATCGTTAGAGTAAGCGTATTCAATCTTTGAGTAGTCGTTAATATTCGACAGTAAAATTCCACTGGTTTTAAATCTTTGTGTCACACCTGTACTAATTAATTGTTTTTCGCTACCATCATATGACAACCTAGGAACAAATGTAATACCACTTAAAACAATATCATTTTCAGCAGCTTGACCAATCGTTACTGAACCAATATAACGCGGTTCAATCTCTGTATGACTGTAACCAGCACCGAACTTAATCCAAATATAATAGGTACCTGTATTGGCCTGTTTTAATTTGCCATTTACTGTAATGTCAGTATACCAACCATCTTCACCAGCGCCAGTATTATCAAAAGTACCGGTCTTGGTTAGTGTTTCCGGACTGCCACTAATATAATAACTAGCTTGACCAAATTTCGGTTGAGTATTGTTCGCAGGTACAATAAACGAATTATTACCGTTCTTCATTTCCAAACTAGCTGCACCGGCAATTAAGCACTGTTCGGTTCCATCATAAGCCAAATTTCTGTTCAAACTTGGCACATTAATTTTCATCGATAATTCATTTGTGGGAATAATTTGCGCATAAGTATTATTAGAAAACAATTCAAAAATTAAGTCGTCAACAGCGATGTCGTTTACACCGTCCTTGATGGCAATTTTAAAGTACAATTGATATTGCCCAATTCCCACAGCACCAGTATCAGCCCAAACAGTATATTGACTAGCCGTTGGTTGCGCACTGCCATGTTCAGTAACATTCCACAATACATAAGTATTGGCAGCATTGTTAATTTCGTCACTTAAATTGTAGTTCGACCCCGTGATACGAACCGACAAGTTACCGCCAACTAATTTCTGATCTTTAACCATAATATTGGCACCGGTAAACATTTCCGTCATGCCGTAAAGTCCGGAAACGGACAAATCTGACTTAATCGCTTTACCAATACTAATCGCCTGACGAACTGGAGCATCACCGTCCACTGCCAATGTTGACAAGCATTCAACTACCGTCGAAATATTACTTTCCGTGTTTGTGTCACTTACATAAAGCATGACCCACAATTTATAGTTACCATAATGGACACGCGACAGGTTTTGCCACATCGAACGCCAACCCGTTGCCGTACGGTCAGTAATCGCCGGCGCAGTTTCACTCACATCGGTAATTGCATAGAAAATTTCACCAATGTTTTCACCACTTGGAATTGTTCGATAAACATTATCAGTTCCTGATATTTTAGCATTACCATTCTCGTCGCGATCCAAAATTTGAATTGACAATTGCAAATCACTAATCAAATTACGCGCCAAACCATTAAAGCGTAAATCGTCACCGTTAGCTTCTTTTTGAACCGTATAACTCGATTGGTTCAAACGAATATCACTAGCACTAGCACGCGTAATTGTAATCGGACTACTCGAAAAGCAAACAGGATTATGTGCAATATGGTTATCACCTGCATCAACTTTCATCCAAATATAATATGTACCAACACGACTTACTTTAAGATCTTGATAGTTAGATTTCCAAGATTCCACGGTTAAACTGTTGACATCCGTACTATTAGAAACTGCATAGGAAATTGCACCAAAATTACCGTGCCTTTGCACACCGTTTATAAGATAAGTTCCATTTTTATAAAAACTATACGCAATATTAGCACCACTAACAGTCAAGCGTGTACCATTATGCTGCAAGAAATAATTCCCCGATTGTAAAAGAATTTGATAGTCGCCACCTTTATATGTTAACACACCACCATTGGCTATAACCGGCGCTGAAATTTCAACTTCCACCTTATTAATCGTCACCGCAATGGACATGATTTCGTTAGCATCGTCAACACTACTATTTGCACCGGGCTTAGCCTTAAAGAACAGGGTTTTAACACCAGCATCTTTAATTGACAATTCGTTTGCTCCGTAATCATACCACCCCGAAGCTGAACCCGACCAACTGTATACTAATGGAATTTCCGTACTACTACTCTGCAATTTTGCTTTACCATCAGTAAATAACTGCGTGCAAGGTATATTACTACCAGTGTAATAAACACCCGACTTCGCCTGTGGCATCGCCGCAGGATCAAACATAGCCGACGCTTTGTTAATGGATACGGTTACATAACTGTAATTATAGCGGTTGATATCGGTCAACGCCTTGGTTGTATCTTCCTTTACTTGCGTAGTAAAGATTGTTTTACCACCACTGGTATAACTAGCACCACGGTAATAAACCTTAAACGAACCGGCCTGTGCCCATTTTAAGCTTTCCGCAGTAACATCTTGTGTCCAAACCCATTGGCCACTTGCATTGGCCGTTAATTGTCCTAATGAATATTCCACTTTTGGTGCTAATTGCGCACTGGCTGTAATCAATTGATGTTTATCATTATCAGCCGTAAACACAATACCATCAATCGGCGTCGGTGCCACCTGGACAAACGAGGTTGTAGATGTTATGCTGGCTGCGGTCGGGTGCATATAAACATAACTGGCATTTACATAGTCATCGTTAATGGTAATACGAACAAACATATAATAACTACCTAAATCAGACTGTTGTGCGGCACCAATTTCACTCTTCCATTGGCTGGCAAAATTCGACGATGTCGCCACCGATTTGTCGTTACTTGTAATTAATAAATACTCTGAACTTACCCCAGTCGAACTATATGCACTACCGTTAATCGTGAAACTTACCGCCGATTTAACTTGGAACAACGGTTGTCCTTGCGGCACATAGGTGTTATCCTCAAATAAATACCTAAATTGATGCGAACCACCGTTGGTTTCCTCTAAGAAAGTATTGGTTACTGCGAAGTTACTGTCGGTTAAAGATGTCAAACTAACAATATTCATCTTCGGCGTCGCGTATACCGCACGACTGCTGTCGTAAATACGATAAGCCATCGCACCTGCTTTTACATTGTCACTACCCGACCAACGAATCCACACATAATGGCTGCCGTTTTTGGCAACCACATTCCTATAATTGGTTCCCGTCAACCCATAGTAATTACCCGTCATCGCATCTAATGCTTCACTGACACCAATTTCAAAAGTGCCAAAGTCAGTCGCCAAATCACCAGTAGTCTTGGAACCTGACTTATAATACGCCTTAATCGTCGGCGCAGAATCACCCGCAATCATGCGTTGATTGCCATTGTTAAATGGTAAGTTGTAATTATCAAATGCGATGTCATCTTCCACACTACGCTCTGGCGTACCACCATTAAAGGTCACCCCAGCAAAATATATATTGCAATTGGCAGTATCTAACGAAAATTGTTGAATCTCAAACTTGGCATACATGCGACCATCAGACGCCGCCACATTGGTACTGGCCGTCCATTTTACCCATAAATATTTGGTACATATATTCGTAAATGTCGGCAATGAACTTGTACTCGTTTGCCAACCTGTCGTCGGTGCAACTGTCGCGCTATCGCCAACCGCATACGAAACCGTTCCCAAAGTTAAGGCTGTATGACTCGATGCTAATGTACCCGCCGCAATGACACTATGCGCTGCTCCATCATAAGGAATCAAACCGTTAGCACCATAAGTACTGGCCCCCGTCATCGTCACACCCGTCAACGGAATCGTGGCAGCATTGTACCCATTGGCGGTAATTTGTGCTGCTTTGATAATCATATTTGTCGCAAAGTTATAGTGCGTTTTGACCTTTAACCACAAGGTCCAAGTTCCACTGGCGGTCGGTTTTAAGGCCTTGATACCATTAATTAATGCAGTGGTAGATGCCGTTTCTACCCACGAAGTGGCACTGGCCGCCGGTTGAGTGTTTTCCGCTACGAAAGCATAATAACAATTATTGTATGTGGTTCCAGTTTCCGAAGAGAGACCATTCCAACCAGCATCGGAATTACCGCTGTACTGTAAATCAATCTTTGATGTACTGGCAAACGGCGCCGTCCAAACACCGTTAGTACCAACATTAACTGACGACGCAACCGACAAACTGGTCACCGATACCTTACTACTAACCGATGTTTTATTAATCGTAAAAGTAAAACTCTTGGAACCACCGGCAATATTATCGGTATAACTTGATGTCGGTGTCCATTTAACCGTCAACTCATATGTCCCTGCATTTTTGGGTTTGACTTTTAGTGTGTCCCAAGTCTGATTATTATATGATGTACTCCAGCCACTGGATGTTTGCGTCATGCTGTATGTAGTAGTCACCATGGATGTGGTTAAACCAGTAGCCGACAAAGTGGGCGCCGTGGTTGTGGTCAAGGGACAATGCGTCGCGCCGTCATATGTTACTGCAGTTGCCGCCGTGCCTGAACAAGTAAATTCACCTTTGGCAATGTAACCATACACCCCTGAATAAGTCCAATCGACTGCATTGTGGTTGGTACCCGCCGCCACACGATAATACAAATAATAACGGTATTGGGTTGTGCCCGTGTAGGCGTCTTTACCCTTCATGTTAGACAAAGTTGAATTTTCCCCAGAACCAGTTGATGCGGTAGGTGCAGATGTCGCGGTACTCTTAATGACACGATAATAAATGGTTCCGTCACCTGACCTGGTCGGTGTCCCTGTAAACAAAGATTGGTCACCGTTATTATATTTTAATCCCGTCACAGCCGCCAAAGTATTTTTTGAAATTGAACCATTAACCTTGGTAATGGTCACAGTAACATAACCCTGATCACTGTCAATATAGTTAGTAGTATTGGTCGATGCTGCATAATAATAAACGGTATAAGTTCCCGCATTGGTCGCCGTGACGCTATTAATATCGGTAACCCAACTACCCGAATCAACTTTATACTTAATCGTGTATGAACCACTGGGGTTACCATCATTGGTCGCCGCAGCGCTCAGCAGTTTGATGGCATTACCCGTGTATGGTGTACTGGTCGCCGTGACCGTCGGTGCTTTGGGTTTTTTCAGTTTAGCCTGTGTCAGAATTTGAACCGATTTACTGCCTTGCCCACTGTCATTATAACCTGCGTCACCCTTTGCATACCATTTGACCAAATAATAACCCGGTGCCTTGGCCTTGATGGCAGCCTTATCAGTGGTCCAATTGACTTCCACAGCCCCCTGTGTCCAATAGGCGTCACTTTTATACAGAATATATTGCATGGTACCATGGGTGGCGGTACCAGCATCGTAAATAAACGCGACATCTTGGTTCGTACCGCTGGAATCTACCTCGCGGTAAAAATAGCGGTCAGAACCATAATAAGAACTCATAAAAGTTGGGTCGGTCGATACCGCGGCGGTACCATTGGTATTAATTGTCAAGTTAAGACCGGTCACCTCTTTTATAATATATTCGCTATCGCCAGCCGCAGCCTCAGGCGAAGTGTATTTCATATGATAGGTAGAACCGAGCGTATCCGTCCCGCTTGCGGCATACATTACATAGCGCGCACGCACACCAATGGTTCCGATATTTGTCAATTGCGGGACATCTTGACCCCAAATTCCATTACCGTACAGTCCCTTCGACATTGTCGAACCAAACCACGTATTACCGTTATTGTTAGTATATTGGTACACCCAAGCAGTTTTGATACCACTAACATATTCCACACTCTCCGGAACATACGCACCAGTATTTCCCGTGTTTTTTAAAGTTAGAGCCGTTCCATCATATGTTTTACTGGCACCCTCTGGCAATGTCGTTGGGTCGATGCGATAAAAGCTAACTCCACCATTTCCATTATATGGATTTCTCGTATAGCCCGTTATATCACTGGTACACAGCGGATAGCAGTTCGGCGAACATGAACCGCCACCACCCTGGGCTGGGCCGCTATTCCTTAGACTACCCCCACCATCAACATACGCAAAAGCACTGCCACCACCACCGTCGTTGTACCCCGCACCACCACCTGAGCCGGACACCATCGTAGATCCACCATACACACCAACATAATAATAGCTCCCATTCGGGCTCTTTGTTTTACTCGTACTGGAATAAGAATTGGGCCCCTGAAAACCGCCCGATGATTGCGAAGCCGGGGTTCCCGGCATCCAATAGTAAGAACCACTACCATTTGACATGGATTTGCTAATCGCCCAACCTGAAAACTTTGCAGCCATTGCTTGACCATAGTTGCTATAATTGGCGCCAGCCCATGTAGCATCAGCAATTAACTTATAATTAGTATAGCCAATGCCACTACCCGCTTCTGAGGTACCGCCGCCGCCACCACCACCGGCCACGGCAGAGGTATCGGTCTGTCCATTGGGGCGTCCGAAGTTCGTTGAGATTGTGGTTTTTCCGCCACCTCTAGAACCATAGCTGGAACTATAAGGATTGCCCCCACCCTGACCTATTCTCACGGTCATACTGTTGCCTTTGTAAAACGCCAGACATACTGCCCCATAACCTTGCTTACTTCCATTACCATCCTGACCCCAGAATCTTACTGCATAGACTCCATTGTCAAAATTTAATGTGTAACTTTTATCACAGTTCTTTGAAGGGCCAGTAAGATCAAATGTTGTTTGCCCCGTAAAATTTTTCGTTTCTGCCGCTGCCTCAATTGCGGGGTTATCGGAATTAGATAGTCCGCGGAACTTAAAGACCGCCGAAAACAGCGCACACGCGGCAACCAGTACCGACATGATTATAATGGACGCTTTGGCTCTTTTGTTCACGGTCTAATTCAATCCCCCAATTAACACTATTATTTAACACAAAATTCAATTTATGTAAAACAAAAAAGACTATTATTTCTTCATGATCCATTTCACTACTGTTACGCATTACTGACAACTAGAATTTAGATTAGCTGTAGTGTGACGACTTGATTGCCAGCTTATGCGGGTACTTGAAAATCCAAATTAAAGTTGCAGTTAAAATCAAATACTATTTCTTTACTGCCACCTACCCCTTGGCTCTCTCTTCTTTGAACCTTTTTATCTTTACTCCCTTCTTCCTCCTGCACATCACTTTGTAGATCGCTAACGTTACTCCTAGCGTTATTACTCCGGCTGCT
>JAFZSF010000019.1 GCA_017619495.1 Clostridia bacterium
GATAAACCGTCATCAACCAAGATGCCAGTTGTCGAACTGCCAATGTAGGTAATATTGCCGGCACTGCCGCTACTTAATGTTTGGATTTTTAACACTTTAATAATATACTAGGTTTAATGCTAAAAGTTAAGGATAATTTGCGCATCGCAGTTGTTTGTGTAGTAACCGCTTTCGTCTGTTTATTTGGCTATTTAATGTTGCAAAATTTATGTGCGGAATTATTTATACGCTGGGGCTTGGAAACACGCAAGGATTTGGATTTGTTTCAACATGGCTTCGGTTTGGCATTTTTAATAGTGGCAATCATTCCACCAGTCTTTGAGGAATTAATTTTCCGTTTGTTGGGATGTAAATTGTTAAAATTAACTAAACTACCTGACTGGTGCGTCATTGTGCTTAGTGCGGCAATCTTTGCTATCTATCACCAAGCATGGTCACAGTTGATTTACCAATTCTTGATGGGGATCTGGTTGGCATGGATTTTTATGAAAACGCACCACATTGGTTGGACGATGTTAATCCATTTTATCAATAATGCCTTTATCGTAACATATACATATTTTGCTGGTAGTGGTAACGATGTGTTTACTTTAAGTGCAGGAAAGATTATCTTGTCGGTAAGTTTAGCCGTCGTAACCTCGGTGGCTGTGTTTTTCTTAATCAAAAAAGGAATTCCTAACTATGAAAAATAAGCGTTATTTAGTAACTTTAATTATTTATGGAACCGCCATTTTGTTATTAATGGGATTGCAAGTTTTAGTATCGTTAGGTTGTTTTAATCAGTTGTCCGACGAAGCGTTAGAAGTGGTGGGTAGTGTCTTGCCGCAAATTGTGATTATGTTGGGTGTACCATGCTTGATGTTACTTGTGGCACAAAAAATAAACCATGAACCAGTTGCCATGAAACGACTAATCCAGTTCGTTAATTGGCGTAAGCTGTCTTTTAAGCATGTACTGTTGTGTTTTATTGTTGGTATTTGTATTTACATTTTGAACATCTTTATTGCCAGTGTTTTTGGTGCTTTGTTGCAAAGTTTGGGGTATCAATATAACCAAAATGATAATGTATTTACTGGCTATACCGGTTTATTAATCTCGCTGGTTTTGACGGCGATTTTACCCGGTATTTGCGAAGAGTTTTTACACCGTGGAATTTTGTTAAATGGCTTGATAAAACAAGTGGGCGTGCGCCGAGCAATTTTATGGTCCAGTTTTTTGTTCGGTTTAATGCATATGAATGTGGGACAATTTTTCTACGCTTCTATTCTGGGGTGGTTTATGGGAGTCACGGCTTTGGCTACTGGTTCATTGTGGGGTAGTATAATTATTCACTTTACAAATAATGCGCTGGCAACCTATATGAGTTATGCAGATGAGTTGCATTTGCCAGGTGCTAACTTAGTGTCATTTTTATTCGGTAACGGAATTGCGTTAATTTTAACCATTTTAATTGTCGTGATTATTATTGGTGAACTATTGCGTGTTATGGCGCGTGAAAAGTTTAACCATAATCTTGATAGTTATACCGTGCGTTATCTGTCCGCACAAAATCATTTTAATGTCGATGACTTTGAACGCTTAAAAACAGCGTTGCCGCGCGCATTACAGACTTTACCCACTTGGAAAGCCACGGCCGCTTATATTGAAACTTTTGATCAGCCGCAGCGTGCTAAGCCACTGGAACGGGCATTACTAGTTATAATAGTGTTAATTGGTAGTGCGTTAACCGTGTTATCGTTTGTTTGGGGGACATGGTAATGGATTTTATGCAAATGGCGGTAGCACAAGCCTGTAAGGCCGCACGACGCGGGGAAGTCCCAATTGGTTGTGTAATTGTGCGTAATGGAAAAGTAATTGCCGTGGGCTATAATCAACGCGAGCGCAAACAAAATTGTTTATTGCATGCGGAAATTGTAGCGTTGAATCGCGCTTGTCGGAAATTAAAATCTTGGCGTTTAAGCGATTGTGAAATGTATGTGACACTGGAACCTTGCCCCATGTGTATGGGGGCGATTTTGAATGCGCGTTTGCGTAAAGTTTACATGGGGGCCAAATCGACAACCGACTTAAATTGGCAAACACCGATTGAATTACAACCAAATCAGGAAGCACAAAACATTTTAGTGGATTTTTTCCGTAACAAGCGTTAAACTTAGAATGTGAAGCGCGAATTAATTAATGTTGTGGCGATACTTGGTTTTGTGCTTTTAGGTGCCGCCGTTATTTTGGGAATCTTGACGGGAATTCTGTTTATTTTTCCGAAAGCATCTATTATGGGGGCGCGGGCGGTTAAAGAACGCGATACGCAAATTGTTTACCAAGATGCGACTTTGGCAGATGCTTTCGCCAATGGCAAATTTATTTTGGAAAGTTTGGGCACCCATATTGAAGTAAAAATGTCAAGTGAAGGCTATGAAGGTGATGGTACCATTGTGGTTAACGAATCAGCAACCGGTATTTCATTTAACAACTTAAATCGTACCTTAATTGAATGGACACAGACTTTGTATGGTGATAACAACGACTTGTATTACCGCATTAAGGTTTTAGAGCCATCGGGAATGGTGTTTAGTGATAAGCCGACGACAGTCTACATTAATTTGCCGCATCGTACTTATGATTTTAAATACGATTTTGTTTTGCAAAATAAATATAGTCCGGTTAATTTTTCCTTTGTCAATGATACGGAAACTAATACAGATAAAATTTTGATTCACAATTTAATTATCGAAGACGCCGCCAGTGTTAATGTGCCTTATGTAGTGGGTAATACGGTGGACAATATAACGGTCAATGCTAACCGAACCAAATTGGTTTGTTCGGCCGAGGTAAAAAACAATGTTTTTGTCCATGGTGCGTATAATGATTTGAATTTCGGTAGTGAGTCGACGGGAATTGTTGGGAATGTAGTAATTGATGGCGACCATAATAGCTTTAATGGTACCAGCGCTGATAAAGTGACTTTCAAAGCTAACCATGGTAAATTAAACATGAGTAAAACTATTGATTCCTTGGAAGTAGTCACCACCCAAGCCGACATTAGTGTCAATGAAGTCAGTGGAGCAGTAACTATGGATACAGTTACCGGAAATTTAAGTGTAAATTCGGTCGGTGGAGGTTTGATTTTTAATGCAGGTACAGATGCAGAACCTTATGCGACGGCGAATGTTAATGTGAATAATAATGTATCTGGTGCTAGCAAAATTAAAAATTATGGTATTGGTAATATTAACATGCATGGTGTCAATGGGGTAGTGGATATTCTCAGTAAAGAAGTGGGTGCGGGTAATGTGAATGTGGACTTTGCTGCTGGGGCAAGTGGTTATAAGGTCGATATTTTAACTTATGATGCGAATGTGAGCGTAGGTGGAATTAACGGCGGTAACATAACGCTGGAAGTATTGGGTGGCCATGACCGTGCTGGTTATGCTAATATTAAAACCCAATTTAACAAGGTAGGGACAGTAAACATTGTTTCCGGTGGCTATGTTAGTGGCCATGACGACATTGGTAATGTAGAGGTATCCTTAGATGACCATTGCAATAATGTCGATCTTTATGTCTTCAATGCGGGTTTTGCTAATTGCGCCGATAAATACGGCATCGATAAATTAAAAGTTAGCAATGATAAAACCAATAGCGCCAGTGCGAAGAACTTAATTATCTTTGATGATTGTAGTACCGAAGGTACTGGAAGTATAATAATCGATTCGCGACGTGTTATTCTAGCGTAGAACAGACGATTTCACTTGACGATTTTTCATATAAAAAATATAATTTATACATACTAGAATGAAAGAAAAACATTGGGGGGAAAACACTTGAAAAAACGCGGTTTAGCCAGTTTATTCATTGTTAGCATTATTGCGATTGCCGCGGTTTTGGGTGTTGTTTTTGCCTTTAAAAATTCTGGTCGACAAAATGATGTGTATGCCAATATCTCCGTTGTGGCAGAACCTAAGGAAATTAATTTGAATATTGAAGTCGTTGATGATGACTCCGAAGATAACGGTATCATGATTGATGAAACGGCTGATGCTGCGTATGAGTTTTTAACGATTACGGTTGGTGGTTTGCCATCAAATTCGGATCGTAGGGTATTTGTTGATGACGGGGCAATTTATGTCGATATTGAAAGGTATGGCGATGAAATAACAGCTAAAAATACTGGGGTAAACATTTTCAAAATCACGGGTAAAAAAGCTGGTAGTGAGTCCTTGCGTTTTAGTACAATTGGCGATCAAAGTGTAACGGTAAAAGTTAAAGTTGATATGGTTGCCAAATACATGACGATTGGTAAAGGGGCTGATGGTAATGTGTCACATTTTGGAATACGACAGGGCGGTGAACCGCTTGAATTAAAATCTTCGGCTATCCTGAGTAAGTTTGATTTTTATGCGCATGTGCGTGATGTTGCCAATAAAATTTATTCACCGAACCAATATCCTGTGATCTATCGTTTGATGGAAGGACAAAATTATAAAGGCGTAACTTTGACTGAAAATGGTTTTTTGACGGTCAGTGAAGATGCCGAGTGCGTCGATCAGTACATCTATTTACAGGCACAAGTACCTGCTATGGGTGATGAATGGGTAGATGTGCCAGTTTATGTGTTCCCAAAAGTTGCAGATTTTATCATCACACCAAGTGCTTATAAAGCCGCAACTACTGGTAATAAAACATGGGATTTAATTAAGAATCGTGAAGGTAGTTACGCAAGTGCCGATTTTAGTTTTGAATTAAAGCACAATCAGTCTATTGCTTCTGATTATGGTGTGATTGTTGAAAGTGATGATACAACCATGGTCCGTGTTGATCCAGCGGTTGACATGATTCGTGCCGACGCACAGGGAAAATATATTTGCACTTTGTCGCCGACCGAGAATTTGGGTACTACTAAAATTCGTGTAAAAGTTTGTCCAATTATTAAGGGGCAAGATGGTAGGGATATTGAATTCACCGACGAATCGGACACTATGGTCCAATTCAATGATGAATTTAATGTGCGTGTGCGTTACGAATTCAAGACCAACGCTGAGGTTGGTAATGGTGAATCTTTTAACTTAAAAGCTACTACTAATAAAATCAATGCGGCCAAAGAAGAGTATCTGGACGCCTTCTTTTATGAAGGTGGTTCGGTAAGTAATTATCATGATGAATTTATTTTGAATACTGCTAACGGTAAAGTTGTTAACATGGACGCCGATGTCGAGTTCGAATTATTAGTTGAAGACAGTGATCCTAGTGGAGAATATAGTGGTATTTATCGTCGTGATGGCCATTACACCATGAATGGTGAACGCGTTAACCATAGTGGCAATAATGACTGGAATTTGTATACAATTTTGGATATCGGTTATTGGTCAGAGGTTAATAAAAATTGGGTTAGACTTTCACCAGATAATTATTTCACACATTATAAAAACAAATTTTCGGTCGCGTTCCGACATACGGGTAATGCGGAAAAGATGCTGCAAGGTCGTATTTCGTCATTAATTTTGCGTGTTAAAAGCGTAGAACACTTATCGCTTGGTGACGATATTTATGCAACATGTGATATCAGATTGGAACGCACTTGCGCAATTGATGAACTTGAATTGTCTAATTTGTGTCAACTTGACAATGGTACCCAAGGTGTGGCTTTGGTCTATGATACTGTGTCGAAGAGTTTTGTTAACAGTGCTACTGTGCGAGTTAAAGGTTTGTTGGCAAATGGTACTTACAGTGAAAATTGGAACATGAATAAAGTTTTGGACAATGGTTCAAAACTTCCATTTGATATTTCTGTAAACAGAAATGTACCGTTCGAGTATAATGGAATTTCGGATTCATATTACTGTATTGAATATACTATTGCCGCTGACGATATTGATGCGATTGATTACTATAAAGATTATCCAATGACGATAACTTATCCCAATGGAATTTCAAGTAGTTTTAATATTTGTGTTTATCCGACGGTTGGTTCGTTATCTATGCCGGTCGTCAGTGGTAGCCAAGGTAAGATTTACCAAACCGTAACTAATAGTGACGGCATTGGTTACGATTATGCGCGTGTAGTTTATGTGCGTAAGGGGTATGATTATCAATTTAATGTTATTACGCCGGGTGTTAATGTTGGTGCATCAGCTGTGTTTGATAAAATTGTCAGCCATGTCAATGATGAAGTAGTTTATGATGAAAACGGTAAGATTATTGCGCGTACTCATCATGATGTAGTGGTGTATGAAAATACTACAAACTTTGATGCAACACAATTGCCAGAAGGATTGTATGAATGTACCGTGTCTTTAAATGCGTACAGCCAAGATGTGTATGAAGGTCATGATACTGAATTTCCAGTTTATTTTATTGTAGTAGACCCAGTCGGTAGTGTTACGCCGTCGTCTGCGGTTAATTTGAAAGGAATTGGTGATTCCGAAATAATCACTTTGGATATATCTGATTTGAACCGTAAATCAATTACAAGTGATGGTTGTTTACAAATTGACTTAGTTGAAGGTAATGAAAATATTCTTATCGAAGAACAATATAACAATAAATTTAATCAATATAAAATTACTGCTAAATATTTAACCAATAATTCTTTCAAGCTTGGTTTTAAGGTTTACAAAAAATATGACTTTACCGATATTAATTTGGACGGTAAAGAAGGTTTGCAAAACGAGAAGCCGTTCGTCTTTAATTATAATGCGGGTAATAGTGTTACGGTCACGGTTAATATTGGAAAGGAAAAATTAAACAGTTTGAATTTGTTTAATCACCCAAATGACGGTGGAGACTTCGTTAAGGATTCTGGCGCGTCTGATGGTTATTTTGAAATGGTTTCCAGCTCGAATAAGGCCGGTTTTGAAATTACGGGTAGTCAAGTAGATGTTAAGGTGTCCGACAGTGCGCTTAACCCAAAAATCGGTATTGCCTATGCTGAATGGGTTAACGGAAAGTTCGAAATTGCACCGTTCCCGTATGGACAATGGGTTAATGGCGAGTTCAAAATTCTGAATAATAATGAATTTACGATTCCAAATGTAGCAACAGTAACTTTGAGTGATGCATACAGAATTGTTGCAACGCCAGTGGCTGGTCAAAAGAGTATCGGTCAGTATGCTATCGTGGTTTATCCTTGCGATAGTTTGCGTTATGTGAAAACCGAGGGGAATGTTGAATACGCTCTACCAGACCTAACTAAATGTAAAAAGATTAGTCTTTATGTTGCCAGTGATACTACATTGACGGAATTTATGAAGGATAAAAATCTTAATATACCGCACGACGCTAATAGCGGCAGGTCTAATACTTTGGGTGGGTACAACTGGATTATTCGGTCACAAAATCATGCAACCCAAGTGGCGGCTTTGACATATACGACAGGTGATAAAGAATATACAGATGGAGATACGCCGGAAGCCAATGTTTATTATTTTGATGATTTATATACGGTGCTTGGTTGGGGTGCCATCTATGATGCGATGCACTTAGGTGACGATGATTCAGTTATTATTGAAAAATTTGTCGATGGTGTTAAAGTTGGTGAAAAATCATTGTTGTTGAAGGATAATCCGGAAGCTGAACGCAACCGTTTGAAATTGAATTTGAATGATTATAAATTTCAGGATAACCCGAACGATTTAGCATATAGCAATGGCAGTCATAATGTTTATTTGAAAATATATGGTCAGAACGCATATTTCTATCTTGTAGAAGGAATTGAGCGTTTTGATGTTAAAATGCAAAACGAAAATAGTAATATTACTGTCGCGCAGAAGAATTTATCGCCAGATAAATTTACCAACGAAGTTGATAATGTTGTAATCCAACGGGGTAGCAGAATCGACTTTGTGGACGAATTGAAATCTGGTTGGAAAATGGACAAGTCTGACTTTGAAGCGGATAAGGCTAACGCGCGCAGTATTGACTATGAAGGTGGTATTTATGCGTTTGTACCATATATTGAATTTAAAATTGATAGTAATATTACCTATAAATTTGTGTTTGATGCTTTGCGTGCCAAAGTTAAGGTTGATGTCGATGGTGGTATTAAATATTTGAATTTTACGCAGAACGGAAGTCAATCGGACGGTGTGTCGACCGCGACTTATTATTTGAATGTGTGTACTGACCAAATTTGGAGTTCGGATTTGTTGAATTTTACTTTCTTATATGAAGGTGTTTATTACGATTTGTTTAAGGATAATCCCAATGTTGCTTATATTAATTTGGAAGGTGGCAAGGCCAAGTTAGAATTTAAGCTTACCTGTTTAAATCGTCCACAAGGTACCCAGAATATTCCTTCAAGTCCGAGTTTCTATATAAATTATTCCCTGCAAATTGATGTTGCTGTGGTTATCGTGACACCTGATGTTAACCCGTTCTATGATATCAATGGTTCTCGTTTGTTTGTGCGGGAAAATTTGGCGGGGTCACCGCTGGCTAAAACGAAAACACCGCTTGAAAGTAGTACGAGTTTTGATTTAGTAAGAGGTAGTATCGAAAATGTTACGCTTGCGCATTTTGCCGAAACTAATGCAGTGGCTGGCAATAAAAATGCGTTAACTTTGTCCAAGAACCAAACCGATTCGGGTATAATTTACCTTGATGACACTGCGGTTGGCGGTCTGTTAAAAGTTCGTCCCACCCCATATTACATTAATGTAGCTGACATCGTGGTTAAAACGGTATTTGAAGATAATAGTGGGTATTACGATGTTCCGATCGGCACTGACTTAAATGGTAATGCGATTACCGAAAGAGTAAGATATTCTATTGATTTTATTCAAATGATTTACAATGAAGATGAGGGGTACTATCAACCTTATTTGCTCGGTGTTAACAGACCGAAAATGGTTTCTACTTGGTCGCGCTTGGAAGGTTATAAATGGGATGGTTATTATTATTTCAAAACTGTCTTAAAATTAGAATCTAACTCACAAATTACATATCGAGTACCTAATGGCACGCGTTTTACCATTGAAGTTTCAATTACAGGTGAAAATGGTACTACAATTACTGAACACATGACCTTGTTTGCGCGTTACCGTGACAGTTTCAGTGTTGGCTCGGGTGATGAGATTGAGGATTATCCAGTGCGTACGATGTTACAAACGCAATATCAAGCTCTGGGCACAACTGCGGTATATGATATTGCTATGCCGACCGATTGTAATCCAAATTTTGCCGCTTTTACATTGAACGGTATTAGTGGTTCGACTGCAACGATTAAATCGAACTATATTGAAGTAACAATTGATGCTAAAGCGAAAACACTATCGGTGCATCTAGAAGCTAATGCTAGGGCAATTGGTGCGTCTTTTGAGGTGCGTATTCCGTACAATCGTCCGGGTGATTATATTAATCCGTATCTAAGCGTGGTGATTGTGCCAGTGTACTTTGCATTTGACCAATTAGAAGTTGTCGACCATTACGAAACTGTAATTCAAGCGGTATCGGAAGAAGCAATCATGAACTTGAAATACCGTGCTTCATTCGTGTATGACGCTGGTATGTCTGGGGCTGGTTTAACCGAAAAAATGGCTGAATTCAACCAAAGTATGTTGAATTCAAGTGCGGTGCAGTGTGGTTATGATAAAACACAAAAACAAATTTCGGTGAATGTTGTTTATGCTTATGTGAATGGTGTGCCAGTTCTCTCGCGTGATGGGGATTGCCGTTATGCACAAACCTTCGCGTACGAATTGAAACAACCAGATGCTTTGGTTAAACATAAAGAATATTTGGCCGTTGGTACAACAACGACCTATACTTTCCATGACTGGGATCCTTTGCATGCAACTAAATTGACCCTACGCAGTAATGGTAATCCAACCGCGATTAGTAGTTACTGGAACTGTGACGCGAAACCAGTTGTTGTTAAAACGCAAAATGGTTATGATGTTTCCATTACGGTCAGTTTGGAAAACCGTAGTAACACTGTGTCAAACGAAACAGCCTATGATGCATTAGTCAGCGCAGGTGGTATTGTAATTTATGTGGATTCCAGTGCGTCCGTGCAGCCGTTGATGGAATTGACAATCGTGCCAGTGTACTTTACTTTTGACGAATTTAAATTACAAAATAACCCAGTGCGTCCGTTGGTTGCTTTGTCAACACCGACAATTGTAACTGTTGAAGCTGGTGGTATTACCCGAGCATCTAGTAGCGTGGTGACTACGAAGATTAATACCTTTAATAACGAACTTTTAGCAGCGCAAGAAAATTTGAATAGTAGTAATGCAGTTTTGTCATTTACGCGTGAAAAAAGTGGCAACAATGTTTTGAACTTTGATTTCAATTCTAGAACCCGTGCTTTAACGCGTTCAGATTTGTCAAATCCGGTTACTGCTACCAGCTACTTATTAGTAACTGCTGCTGTTGATTATGTTAATGGTGTGCCAACTTTAAGTCGTTCGGGCGAAAAGAAAATTTCAACTTACATACCGGTACGAACTTTTGGGACTGAAAGTGAAAATAATGGTACATCAGAGACGGATTTGGAACCAGCGCCGAATGGGCGTGAACGCACGGTTGCCCAAGCAATTGGTACTAAGGGCTACTATAATGTGGCTTTACCGAATACCGTGTATGATTCTAAGTTAGATAAATACGAAATCCGTGCGGATAATACATATTTATGGGAAAAGAATTTTAATTGGAATGCAACTTTGAATACCAAGGAAAAGGTGATTACAGTTACTTTGGACGAAACTACCGCCTTATTTAACACTACTTTGGTAATTAAAGCTTACAACCAAGACGGTGAGTTAATGTATAAATTGAACATTATTCCAGCTTATTTTACCGTCGAAAATATCTTTTTAGCTGAACACATTGATGAAAATCCAATTTTAATTAAAGATGGTAATCCTAACTGGGTCAAAGAATTAGCTTTGGACTTTAAGTCTTCTCGTAGTAATAGCATAAGTCCTATCATTGCTAATTTTAATTTCGCGACCTATATGAATAGTTTCCGTCAAGCATTGAATAGTTCTAATTTGGTTGCTCGGATTGATGACAGTGGCTATGTGACAATAGTGACTGGTGTAAATTTTGAAAATGGTATTCCGACAATTGCAAGCACGAGCAATAGTGCATTAGTGTTGCAAGATACTTATCGTTATGAACTTTACGATGGTGTTCCAGTAAATACCAAAGCACAAGCAATTGGTAATACGATTACTTATAATGTCAATCGTACTTACCAAACAATTAAAATTTTCGATAGCAATACTGCAACTTGGTTGGATAATTACATCCCTGATGGTGCAGTGTGGAAGGTTGACGAAGTTGAAGATGATAATAATACGCATGAAAAACGCCGCGTTAAAGTTGTTTTAAGTGAATCAACTAGTGTTATTGGACACCCAATTCGAATTGGTATTTTCAAAAACGAAGGTGATGTAGAGCCAGATTATATTTTGAACATTATTCCGGCTTATTTCACCGTAGAGGACTTAACGGTTAAAGATCAAAATAGTGAGGACCGTGACATCTATTTGTATTATGGTTTCAAGCCTGATTCGCCGCGTGATTTGATCTTTGATCCGGTTATTGCTGATAACTATTCAACGAATTTAGTTAATGATGATATGATCAATACCTTTAAGGAAAAATTCCAAGGTATTGATGCAGTAAATATTGTCCGTGACTATGATAGTAATTTAAATGCTGGTGATTTGCATGTTACGGCTTTTTTGGATTACACAACTGGTGTGCCGGAATTGGTAACTGAGGCAAATGCTGATGTGGCATGTGTGGTCCGTGTATCTGCTGATTTCTGGTATTCAATTTTTGGACATAATGGTGGTGAAGGTAAATATCCGTATTTGCCCAATGGTCCACGCACGCGTACCGAAGTTCAAGCAGTTGGTACTGTCGCTAAATATAAAATTGACTTGAATCAGACACTCACTATGACTGACACGGTATTGGTATACGACGAAAACCTTATGGCCGAGCGCGGTTGGAAAGCAACTTTTGCTAACAATATTTTTACTTTGGAATTGTTGTCCGATGTTAATGCGGTTAGCAAATTAGTTGGTGCCAATGCTACGGATTTGGTCTTTAAATTTTATGCAGGTTCAAAGACGGCCTATGTCTTAACTATTCAGCCTGTATTATTTGAAGTGTTAGGAATTGAGAGTTATGCACCGGAACAACCAATTTATGTATCTAGCGACGGTGATGATGCATTGAATACATTGATGTACCGCGCGGTTGTTAAATATAACGACAGCGCGCAATATAAAGCCAGTGAATCGGCTGAACCGGAAGATGTGGTAGCGTTTGTCAATACTTTAAATAACAATTTAAATACGGAAAGTCGTCAGTTTTTAAATATTGATAAGGTCGAAATCAATGGTAAATACTACTTGAAACTTGATGCCGCCATTGATTATGGTGTAGCGGGTTCAAATCGTCGTCGTACGCCGTATTTAGTTGATATTGAGTCTAATCCATTAAATGTGGTTGAAAGTTATCTTGAATACATTGTGGCAGAACGCCCAATAACAACCGAGGCTAAGCACAACCAAGCGATTGGTACCACAGAATATTACTATTTAGGTTCGGCTTTTAGGAATATTAGCCAGAGTGATATTAGTGTTATGGTTGATAATGTTGTCTCCGCCAGCGCAACTGTAACATTGGTCGAAAATTATGGCGGTCAAGATGCCACTGCGTTGAAAGTTGTTTTAGCGAAAGATGAAGCATTAGTAAATCAATCAGTAACTGTTGAAATTAGTTACCTTGATGGTTCAAGAGCGTCGACTTTCACGATGGAAATTCAACCAGTTTGGTTTGTAGTGGAAGGCTTTGAAGTGGTTAACCACCCAGAACGACACATGTGGTTGATTATTTCAGATGCGCAAGAAGAAAAAGTTAGTGACTTAATTTATAACGCGCGTGTTCGTTACGCCGTAGATGCGAATAATACATTGTTAGAAAAAATTCAAACTCGTATTGACGCCTTCAATGCTAAATTAGTTACCGGTGGCGAAGAGGGTTGGGCTGACCTTTTAGATATTGAAACGATTGGTAGTCAATATGTCGAGGTTCGTGCCGCAGTTAAATACGGTACTGATGGTGTTGCCGTAGTTGAGGCTATCAATGAAAATAACTTATCTGCGGTTGTGTATGATGTTTTCAAATATAATCGTTACATAAATAAAGTAAAAAGCAGTGGTATTGCTTATCCGAATGTTCCGCGTAGTCGTACCGTGGAAATTACCGTCGGTTATGAAGCCGATTATACTTTGGATATTCCAAATTTAGGTGCATTATCGAGTGATTTAATTGCCTTGTATTATAATGATAATAGAATTTATGCTGATGATGATAGTAAATTGCAGCGCTATACCAGTGAAGCAGTGAACCACTGGGCGGTTAGTGTAGTTGGTAATAATTTGCATGTTGCTTTGCATGCCGATATTGCATTGGCGAACAGCGAATTAAAAGTCTTTGTGTATAAAGACAGGGTATATGTACCAGGGGAAAATGAAAAACCGAATAGTTCTGATATTGATAAAGTCGCTTATATTTTGACAATTCGTCCAGTTTTATTTAAGGTAACTGATTTTGCCTTAGTGGGATATAATAAAGACGAAATTCATGTGGCAGATATTGATAACTTTACCAAAGATATTTCTGATGGCATTAACACTAAATTTGTTCCAGTCTATGAATACACTGCGGGATTGTTGGATACCGTGGTTGATACAGCACAAGGTACTAAATTAGTTGATTTAATGAACAATTTCACTGACCGCTTTGTAAGTTCGCCATATGTTGCTAAAATCCGCAGTAGTATTGAAAACGATGTCTATCAATTTCAAGTTACGACTTCGGTTATTTATAATGCCTACGAAGGTAAGGCTATATTAAGTGATGATGCGGAATGTCGTTTGTGGAAATCTTTCAAAGTAGTTGTTGAAAATGTACCCACTAATAGTACAATTCGTGATGAATATCAAACAATTGGTTCAATCAAAACCTACTATATTGATGATTCGGTTTTAACGGACACAACAACCGAACCGAGTGGTGCTGGCTATACTGCAACATGGAGTAGAGATGACAATGATGACATTAAGAAAAATTATCTAAATGTTACATTAGATGATTCGGTTACTGTTGGTACGCCGGTTATGGTTGAAATCGGTAATTGCACCTTGCGTATTAATCCAGTTTATTATGAAGTTTTAGGTTTTGAACCAGTACAGCACCCCGAACGCGCAGCTTGGGTTGTGGAACCAGAAACTACTGATGATTTGGAATATCGTATGATTATTACTGATATTTCGTATTTGGCCGGTGATGCTTTTGCAGGGGTTAGGGCTGCTGTTAATGCCAATATTGAAACTTGGAACTTGAAATTGAATAATGGTGAAGCTCCAAAGACAGTTAATTTGACTGACGGTCAGTTAATTGTTTTTGATGCTGCGGTTAATTATGACAAAACCACAGGTTATCCAAAGTTTGTCGAAATTGATAAAGATAAACGCAATGTAGTTGAAAGCATTATTAAATATCGTGTTTGGTCGGCTGCACAAATGCCAAATCCGGAACACCCGTTAGTAATGGGAAAATCAGAAGCTTATCAGGTACTTGGTAAAACTAAGGCGTATACTTTACGCAATATTCGTGGTCAAATTTCTTACCAATATTTGTGGGCAGAAAGTGCTGGTGATTTAATAACTGCGTTCGATGATTCAATTGATGGCGTTACAGCAGTTTATGAAAAAATGACGATTATGGTTGATGTGGCACTTAATATTGTAAAGATTCAATTGCCAGCCAATCCCAATATTCGCGACACAATGCGGATTTATATCCCGTATTCAACCGCAATTAACGGTAAAGAAGTATGGTATAGTTACTGCTTAGAAATCACGCCAATATTATTTGAGTTGCGCGGTTGGACCATCGCCGGTATCTCTCAAAAAGATGGCTATCCAGTTACTTATACTGCCAACCATCCAGATGTCATTGGTTTGTATGTATCACATCTGCGCAATGATTGTATTTTGTTAACCAAGCAAAGTGATGAATCGACAAAAATTCGTTATGTGGCATTAGTTAATCGATCTAATGATGCTTTGTTAGCAAGTCAAATTGATCGTGCTATTGCCGAATTAGAAGCAAATGCTGTTACTTACATTAATGGTAATTATCTGAGAATTGATAAGTTAACGAATTATATTGTCTTTAACGGTGATAGTTTGGTGCGTAATTATCCAGCGGAACAATCGAGCGAGAGTGAAGTGACTTTCTCTTGCTATGTGGTTTATCGTAATGGTTTGCCGGAATTGGTGCTTAATAGTAATATTTCGGTATCAAATCAAATTTTGATCGCGACGGGCAGTGAAATAGCTAATTTTGAAGATGCTAACAACGATCGCGTTTTTGACCATCTGGGTGAAACAGTGGTACAAGCTGTTGGTACTTCGGCCACTTACACTATGGAAATTTTGAATGCGGTCAAAATCTTTACTGACCAGATTGAAATTTGGGATTGTAGTGACAATAATACACATAATCCATTACAAATTAGAGGGGAACGCGCCAACTTGGCTAGCTTTGTAGTTGATGATATCATTGATGAAAATATCGTTTTAACGGTTGATTTGGCCCCGGTGGCCGGTTTGTGCGATAAGTTAATTGCTGTTTCAATTCCTTATGCGAAAAATGATTACGCCTTGAAGCCGACTGATTGTTATATTATTTACATTAAACCGGTGATTTTTACAGTAGAAGGTTTCTATTTGACTGGTGTTGAGGACAATAATTTATCATTAGACGAAGGCGATGCTGTATTGGAATTGAATGTAGTTGCTAATTATTCCGACGAAGTTTCATTGCGTAATTTTATAAACTTGAATATTCAAAGTTTTGAGACTGCCTTGAATAATGCGATTCGTAACCAAACAATTGTATTTGATAATGTTGAAAATATTGAGAATGTTAGCGGAGGTGTAAATGTACATTTCCAACCAATGGGTAACCGTATTTTAATTCAAAAGATTGATGATTTAACTGCTGTAAATACTATTAGTAAACAAATTCGTATTGGTTATGCTACGGGAATTCCTACTGTCGGTGGTCTTGATGAAATGACTGATGCTGATATTGATTTACAAATTAGTGTAAGTACGACCGAAACGCCGAAACATATCGATTTAGAAAATATGGAAGTGGGTGAGTCGTATCAAACTTTGCAATCGATAGGTAGTTCTGTTCCATATCCGCTAAGTGTTACCGATCCGAATGTGATTTTCTACTATGAAAATATTGATGTTTTCAAAGGTGGCTTAAAGCGTGGAGATAATGAATATGAATTCTTCCACTATGAAGTAATCTCCTCGGATCGTCGCAATGTGACTTTGAATGTAACTTTACGCGCTGCCGCTAGAAACTTAAATGATTATATTGAAATTCGTATTCCGTATACTAAGTTCATTGGTGACGAAACACATTGGTTCTATTATTCATTACAAATTAA
>JAFZSF010000020.1 GCA_017619495.1 Clostridia bacterium
AATTTTTGTGTGCATGAAAACCCCTTCTAACCCCAGTTAAGGTATCATAAATATAATAAACTCTTTTTATAACAAAGGGAATATCCTTACCTTCTTCTAACGCCACCAACATTCCCCTATCATCACCATGTTTTTGAAATTTATACTTCTTTACTTGCATGTTTTCCTCCTGAATTTCTAAAAAAGAATTTACCTACTTTCTTTAAACATCTAAAAAACACATACGATACGAAAGCACACAGCATCAGCTTTTTATATTTAATTTTCAAACTTAACTTCAATCGGTCATAATTTAACAAATTGGTTATAATACCACAAATATCATATTTAAGGTAATCTACATAACTATCAATTTCCATGTTGATTTTTCCACGATTTTTAAAAACATATCGCATCGGTTTATAAAAACGCGATAATGATGCCACTTTGTATTTCTTAGTTTTGGATAGAATCTGATTATATATCAACAATTCAAGTATACATAATTTAATTGAAGATGTTTTCTTCATGATACCATCATTCCGTTGTCTGTAGGCAAAATCAACACTTCTTGTGTACTTCCATTTACCAGCTAATGCAATTGAAAATACCATTCCAGTATCATCAAAAAAATTATTGATTAACTTTAACAAACATTCCTTTCTAAAAGTAAAACATGATAAATGAGAATATTCACAAGCCCAAAAAAAGTTACATCTACCGAAATTTCTTATTACATAGTTTTTCTCGCTAGCATCAAAAACATATTTAAAATCTGACACGGTTGCGACATAATTTTTATTATTATCAAGAAAACTTATTTCATTTTCAAATTTTTTAGTTGAAATAAAGAAATCATCACCATCTAAGACTGATAAATAGCTCCCACTAGCAATTTTAAAACCGTGCTTAAGATTATTACTAACTCTTGCTGACGGTACGGTAATACCATCATTTCTATTCATAGTGTAAAATTTTATTTTCTCAGGATATTTATCTTTATAATTTTTAATTATTTCCAAAGTACCATCATTAGAACCATCATCCCCAATAATCAATTCCCAATCAGTAAAAGACTGAGCAATAACACTCTCTATTGCTTCAGCAATGTAGTCCTTTTCATTGTAGGAAACCATGATAATTGATAATTTTGCCATAAGCTTACACTTTTTTATTTTAAATTAATCCTTGTACTGTTTTTTTAACCAATTTTGGTATTCGCCGGATTCAACATGGGATAACCATGCTTGGTTATCAAGGTTCCACTTAATGGTCGCAACAATACCTGTATCAAAATTGTATTTTGGTTTCCAACCTAACTCTTTTGTTATCTTTTCTGGGTCAATTGCATAACGACGGTCATGCCCTGGGCGGTCAGTTACAAACGAAATTAAACTTTCCGGTTTGCCTAAAACTTTCAAAATAGTCTTCACAACTTCCAAATTAGTGCGTTCATTATGTCCACCAATATTATAAACTTCACCCACTTTACCCTTATGGATAATTAAATCAATCGCACTACAATGGTCTAACACATGCAGCCAATCACGCACATTTTCACCTTTGCCATAAATTGGCAATTTTTCATTATTCTGCGCTTTTTTGATAATCAAAGGAATTAATTTTTCTGGGAATTGATACGGACCATAATTATTTGAACAACGCGAAATGGTTACCGGTAATTGATATGTACGGTAGTACGCCATCACTAACAAGTCAGCCGAAGCTTTGGAAGCACTATATGGACTGGAAGTATGCAAAGGCGTATCTTCATGGAAGAACAAATCTGGGCGATCCAAAGGCAAATCACCATAAACTTCATCAGTTGAAACTTGGTGAAATCGTGCCACTTTGTATTTGCGGCAAGCGTCCATCAAAGTCTGAACTCCAATCACATTCGACTCTAAGAAAATTTTTGGATTTTGAATTGAACGATCCACATGCGACTCAGCAGCGAAATTTACCACGATGTCAAATTTCTCTTCGGCAAATAGTTGATCCACAAACTCAGTATCGCAGATATTCCCCTTCACGAACTTAAAGTTTTGACGATCCAAAATATCTGCCAATGTTTCCATATTGCCAGCATAAGTCAAAGCGTCCAAACAAACGAATTTGTCGTTAGGATACTTTTCGACCATATAGTGACAAAAGTTACCACCAATAAAACCTGCTCCGCCTGTGATTAAAATTTTCATTTGCTTCTCCCTTTAATAATTTTTCAACAAAAGTTTAATTTTAAACCTCTTTCTAAAATTTGAGTTTACATGCTTTCGTAAATATTGACTACTCTTTTTTGCATAAAGGTCTTTAATTTTTGCGAAAATGATTTTAGTTTCAGCATCGATATCTTTATTATACAATTCATAAAATTTTGTCATCAAATTCTTGGTACTTTTTTCTTCTGGAATCCTTTTGAATGTTTTATTTAACAATTGAACAATGCGCCCTGGACCTTTTCCAATTTGATTATTACTATGTTGACGGTATAAAATATGTTCGGGATTAGCGTCATAGACAAAATGCGTTTGCTGACAATAATTGGCAATTACCGCCAACCAGTAATCATGTAAATAAATTTTTTCCGGATAATGTTTAGTAGCCAAATTTTTAAATTCACGATCTATAACTATGGTACAACCCGTAGCTATATTTTTACATACTGTGTCCCAATATTTTAGTTTAAAGTTTACTGGCATCATGGTTTTATTAAGGCTCTGCAAGTTTTCGTCCACCAATGTCAAATTACTACAATACATGGTATAAACACCAGTGCGATTAATTTTTTTAATCGCCGTAATTAATTTATCTGGTTGCCAGTAATCATCTTGATCAGCAAAAGCATAATAATCGTACTGTTGATTGTCTTTGTAGCGGAACAACGCATCTAAAAAATTATAGGTAAAATTCTTATTGGTTTCGTTAACTTGCAAGCTGATATTTTTATGTTTCGTTTGGTATTTCTTAACGATCGCCACCGTATGATCCTTTGAGCAATCGTCTGACACATGCAAATGCACTTCGACCTGTTCTTGCGCCAAAATACTGTCAATTTGTTCCCGTAGGTATTTCTCGCCGTTATAAGTCGACATAATCACCAAAACTTTTGGTTTGGTTTGTTTTTTTTGTGCAATTTTCAACTCATCTTCCATATAACGCTGCAAGGCATTTTGCCAACATGGCAATCGCTCAAACCCCGCCTGATCCAGGCTTGCTTTTGATAATCTTGAATTTAACGGGCGTCGCGCCTTGGTTGGATAAGCACTTGTCGGAATGCCATTAACCTTAACCTGCTTGCCTGCTAATGCAAAAATCTTTTTTGCAAAATCACACCAAGAGCAAACGCCTTCATTGGTGGCATGATAAATCCCATACTTTTTTGTAATAATCATGTCACAGAGTAACTTAGCCAAATCAACTGTATAGGTCGGCGCACCAACTTGGTCATTGACCACATTCAGTTCCGTTTTATTTTCCACCAACTTCAACATGGTTTTGACAAAATTGTTACCATTAACACCAAAAACCCAAGAAACGCGCACGATGAAATGTTTACGACATTTAGCCGCTTCCAATTCTCCTTGATACTTAGTTAAACCATATACCGACAATGGTTGCTTTTCGTCACCAACCTCTTGGAAAGAGTTTCTTTCACCCTTAAAGACATAATCGGTTGAAATATAAACCAATTTGGCACCAATCTTTTTTGCCGCTTGAGCTATGTAACGCGTACCTAATACATTAACTTTATAACATGCGTCCTTGCAATCTTCGGCTTTATCCACCGCCGTCCAAGCCGCACAATGCACAATCACATTGGGTCGATAATTACGCACATATTGACTGACAGCCGTCTCATCGGTAATATCGAGATCCTTACTCGCCACACCTTTTATATCGGTATAGCCACGCTTAGCCAACTCACGACACACATCATAACCAAGCTGCCCACTGGCACCAGTAACTAAAACTCTCATTTTAAATTTCCTCATATGTAAAAATACAATCGCTGTCCGCAAATAACGGCGCATTTTGATCCTTAGCGGACAAAATCGGATTTTCAACGCCCCATTCCACGCCAAACGCTTGGTCATTAAATTTTACTGAACGGTCACATTCCTTGTTGTAATAATCATCGACCTTGTACTGCACTTCAACATCATCAGTTAAAGTTACGAAGCCGTGTAAAAATCCCTTAGGAATGAATAATTGCATTTTATTGTCCGCGCTCAAAACAACTTTGATCCATTTTTTATAAGTTGGCGAGCCACGGCGGATATCAACAATGACATCAGCAATTTCGCCACGAGTGCAACGGATTAACTTAGTTTGGCAATGCGGATTAGTTTGGCAATGCAATCCGCGTAAAATTCCTTTTTGCGCCGAATAAGATTGATTATCCTGCACGAAATTAACTCGGGCTAAATCTCCCATTTTATTTTGCGTGTAAGTTTCCATAAACCAACCACGCGCATCACCGTGCACATCGGGTTCAATTACAAAAGCCCCCACTAAATCCGTTGCCGTAATTTTCATCGCTTTTCTCCTACCAAATTTTCCTTATAAGCATCATTCGCCACTTTTAACAAATGTTGACCATATTGGTTCTTAGACATAAATTTACCTTGTTCAATTAATTTTTCTTTACTAATCCAGCCATTTTGGTAGGCGATTTCCTCCGGGCAACTGATTTTCAAACCTTGATGTTCTTCCACCATTTTCACAAAAGCAGTCGCGTCCGCCAAAGATTCATGTGTGCCTGTATCCAACCAAGTCATGCCCCGACCAAATGTCACAACATCTAAATTGTTTTCAGCCAAGTACAATTTATTCAAATCCGTAATTTCCAACTCACCACGCGCCGAAGGTTTTAAGCTTTTTGCCTTTTGAATAACACTATTATCATAAAAATACAATCCCGTCACAGCGTAATTTGATTTAGGGTGAGCAGGTTTTTCCTCCAAAGAAACCACACGATTATTGCTATCAAAATCAACCACCCCGAAACGCTCGGGATCTGGGACATGGTAACCAAAAACCGTAGCCACATTGTGGTTTAGATTCTCAATCGCCCTTTGTAAACCTCTTTTTAATCCTGCACCATAAAAGATGTTATCACCCAAAATCATCACTACTGGATCTTTACCAATAAATTCTTCACCCAAAATAAACGCTTGCGCCAAACCATCAGGTGACGGTTGCACCTTGTAACTTAAATGCAAGCCAAATTTTTCCCCATTGCCCAGTAACTTGGAAATACGCGGAGTATCATCAGGAGTTGAGATAATTAAAATATCTTGAATTCCTGCCATCATTAAAACCGACAGCGGATAATATATCATCGGCTTATCATAAATCGGCAACAATTGTTTACTCGTCACAATTGTCAACGGATATAACCTTGTTCCACTGCCCCCAGCTAAAATAATTCCTTTCATTTTGTATTTTTTCTCCTTTTTATCGTTTTAATGTAATATGGTACAAATAAAAATATAATGATATAAAAAATTTGCAAATACATTTGTCGTAAGAAAAACAAGTTATCAAAATACAAAAAGACAATTCCATAAACTAAAACTGCATACATAAGCACATAACCACGACGCAAAGCACTTTGTGCTTGCATCATCTTATAAACAAAAACGCTTATTAAACCAATAATCATACAAAATG
>JAFZSF010000021.1 GCA_017619495.1 Clostridia bacterium
AAACCAAAGTCAAGACTAATTCCGATATGGAATTTATGGGAACCAGTAATCTGGGCAACAGTAGTTATTTGTATGTAGTAGAACCGACTAAACTTGACGAGTTACAATTTAGTTTCCAAAGTAAGAAAAATATGTATATGGAAGTTGATGTGGATCGCACAACGGCTAGTTGGACTTGGACGAATGGAGGCGTAACACAACCAATTGATTTAACACAGGAAAATGGCGAAAATGATGTATGTACCTTTGATCTAATGCCATTTCTCAGTAATGAGCGCATTGATGATGGCGCATCATTATCGGTTCGTTTAATTACTAAGGACGATAAATATACCGAGTACCAAATTTTGTTTGACCGTTATCAACCCAAGTCCAATCTAACCCGTATAAAGGCAGGGGATAATTTGGCGCGCATTTTGCAAACAGCAGAAATCCCGGATACATATGTTTACGGTTTAAGTAATGATTTTGTTTTTAAAGTTGACCAAAGTACCAATCAATATTTGGATACTAAGGAGATCAGTTATCGTGAAGTTGATTATTCAGGCGAAGGTTCGATGGATAGTGTATTATTCGAATTAGCTAACGATGTCAATGGTACCAACAGTATTCCTTTTGCCAATTTGGTTGGTTTAATGGATAACGAAATGCGTTACTATTGGATTACAGAAAAAGACTATGTTGGTCATAAAACTGAATACATGGTGCAAATCCAAGGTTCAAATTATAAAAATGAAATAACTTTTGTGGGCGCAGTGCAAGAAGATGATTCCGGTGATGGCGAGGGCAGTGTCGCAACACAAATTGGTGTTGATATGCATGCTTCGATTTCCAGTGTGCACCGTTTCTTTTTGCAAAATAACTCTTTCCGTTTTGAAAACGGGGACGATTTCTATATGGTTTTGGATCAAAAAGTAACTTGGCGGATTGGTAATGACAGCAGTTCTGATGATAATGAAGAAAGAAAGAGTGAAGAAAAATTAATTGAAGCGTTAGATAAATGGATTGCTACGGCAACGGAACGGGGCACCAAATGTGCATACACTTTATATGACCGTATTGGTAAAGAAGAAAAATTTGAATGCTTCAATTTGAATGAGGATGCACCTAATCTGCAACTGGAATGTGCGCGCCCAAGTCAGACCGGTTCAATCATTGAATTGAAAGTTAAAGCGGAAAACCTAACACGATTGAAACAATTGTCGCCGATTATGTTTGAACCAGATTTAATTAAATTGTATCAAATTGAACGCAAAGATGTAAAAACCAAAGAGACCAAAGTATTTAAAGGTTTTGATTTGAATTTGCCGTTTGATATTCAAGGTAATGTGGACAGTGAATATGTGATTACTGTGACAGATCCATTCGGGCGCACCAGTATGGCTGAATACCATAAGCAAACTGAAAGCACTTTTAACTTTAATGTTTATGGTAAAACAGTGGAAAACGGTGGTATGATTTATGTTGGTGATGAACGTGGGGTTGATTTTAGTTATTTGCGTACGGTCTATAATGTGATGATTACCGACGCTACTACGCGACCAGAAAAACCGTTGGAAAATTTACAACCTTTTATTCGTGACGATGTAATTAGTTATAATTTTAAACCAATTCCGAATTCAAATGAACTAAAGATTTACCATATCGTTGTGACTGGTCGTGCCAGTGGAGCAGTTTTACACGATATTACTTTCGCCTTTGATACGCGCTTCCCAACTGTACAATGGTTGAATGCCAGTGGTGCTGCAATTGAAGTTGATAACCGCTCTTTTGTGGGTGCGGTTACCTTGGATATCAGTAAGCCATATACGACTGACGCTAATGAGGAATACTTATCTGGTATAGTCGACCCGTATCCTGTTTTTATTTCATATACGCGTACAATAGACGATGAAGTAGAAACGGTAGCCTTTAAGAAAGGGACAACCATAGTTAATTTTGATCAGATTGGTGCTTATGAAGTTACTTTGCGTAGTACGGTTTGGGCAAAGCAAATTTTCAAATTTGAAATTGTCAAAATTGATGATTCATTAGTTTCGGTTTATGATGATGGCGAACAGATTCAAGCCAATGGTAGTCAATATCTTTATACTGATAAAAACGGTAACGAAATTAATATTGCGCGTTATGTCTTTACCAAATCCAATAATCAAAGTTTAACGAGTGCTAAGCGGTTAAATGAATTACTGCAATTACATGGTTTGGATATTAATTGTGGTCGTACGGGACGCAAATTAGTTGGTAACACGGACGAAGAAACTGATTATTTTGCCACTGATACATCGAGTGGAGAAGAAACTTTGATTTGGTGTTTGGCATTTGTGATTGGTACAGACGCGAATGGTAATTCTCTTTATAGTAATCCACTTTATTTTGCAACTACTGGAGTTGAAGTGTCTGATTTAAACACAGAAAACATTGGCGATACGCCGATAATTAGTTTAAAATTAAATGACAATCCTAATGATCCCAGAAATCCGGCCGATCCTTATGTGATGAATCCAATGATCAACGCTTATAATATTGTTTATAAAAACTTCTTTGGTAAGGAAAGCGGGCGTAAATTAAGCGTAAAATTAAATTATACTGGCGCTTTGCGTGATGTGTTTGGTGCTCCATGTTATAAGGTTAAAGGTAATGTTATTACAGTCGATTGTTATTATAATGGCAAATTTGTTAAAACCATGGACTATAAAGATGAGTTTATCATTGAACAAGGTAATGCAGGGTATTATGAATTTGTTGTTCATGATGCAGTTGGTAACCTATTATATTTTGGTAGCAGTGATAACAATAAAAAAGAAACGCTTGAATATCGTCAAAGTCGCTATATGTTAGCGGTGATGACTGGGTTGATTGTAACCATTAACGGTCAACAACCTGTCAATAATATGATTTACAATGATCGTGTCGAACTTAAAGTTAATGATTATGGCAAAGAAAATTTCTTGGCTAAATACCCGCAAACCTTGTTGCTAAATGAAACAATTACCCAAGAAGAAGCCAAAGATTTCTTCAATAATTATTTTAAGGTGACCGAACTGGAAGTTTTCTATAATGGCACTAAATTAGATGGTTTTACACCGAATAATAACCAAACTACATTCTATTGGAACCAAGCTGGCGCATATAATGTGAATTTAAAATACCATATTTATGGTGGCAAAGTTTTGGGACCGCAATCGAGTGATTTGCAAGCCAGTTATGCCTTTACGATTATTCCATCGACAGTGCGTGAAGAGAATTACATTGATATTCCAATAGGTACGCAAGTAGTTAAATTGACTCGTGATGGTTATAGTATCCATGATTATTCTGTTTACGAAGTGCGTAATGAAACTAATGGTAAACGCTTGGTGTTTAATGCCAACGACAATGCCGGAAACTATGTTGTGACATTGCAAACATTCGATGCAATCTCACTGGAACCCGTTTATCACGATATTCAGTTAAATATTCAACACCTCAATAATAGTGCCAGTCCGTATTTTGTTTTAAGTACTAGTGATTTAGTAACGACTAATCCAGTTACTATTTATTTTAACCCGTACTGGTTATATCAGGCACAAGGTAATGTGACCATTACTTTGGAAAAAGATTGTGTAGTGCAAGAGGAAAGAAGAGTTGACAGTAGTGTTCTGGGTAACAGGAATTTTGATTCACAAGAATTATTTAATGTAAGTGATGCTGGTACATATCTTGTTTCAGTGCGTAATGCGGAAGGTGCTGTGGTGTATTTGGCTACATGGACAATTGAAGCCAAACAGAGTGCTTTTGGTTACATTGTTTTAGTCGTTGTTTTAGGTTTAGCAGCGATTGGTATCTTGTTGTTTGTCCGCTTGCGTCATAGAATGACAACCAAATAAAAATAAATTAGTCCAAGCAATAGCAGTTACCGACCTTGCTTTGCATGGCGACATCAATGTAAATATCTTTACCTTCGGTAATACCTTGGGTGGCAAGAAATTGCTTTACAGTTTCGTAAGCCAGCAGCGGAGTGTTGTTCTTCTCACTTAAATGACCCAAGATAACTTGCGAAACATTAGCCTCGCAAAGTTTAGCGATAGCACGCCCACAATCTAGATTAGATAAATGCCCATGATTACCAAGAATGCGGCGTTTTAACCATTCGGGGTAGTCAGGGTTAGCCATTAATTTTTGGATATCATGATTACTTTCCAAGACTACGACCTGACATGTGGCAAGGTTAGCCAAAATAATGTCGGTCATTTGTCCAATATCGGTGGCAATGCCAACACTGGCGGTACCGCATTGAAAAGTGTAACCGAGACAAAATTTACTGTCGTGGGGAACTGGAAAACAATTAACAGTGATATCACCAATTAAAAAAGTGCTTTCCGTTTCAACCAAATAATGGGGCGGTAATTTTAAGCAACCGCGCAAGGTCTTAGCATAACGCTTGTAGCAATAGATGGGAATATTATATTTGGTCACAAAATCTGCTACGCCTTTAATGTGGTCACTGTGTTCATGCGTAATGACCAGCGCTGTAATTGAATGTGGGTCAATGTTAGCTTGACCCATTAATT
>JAFZSF010000022.1 GCA_017619495.1 Clostridia bacterium
AATTAAAACTTTAATCTCATCAGGCTTACCGCACATTTCTGGCACACGCGACATAATACGGATTAAACCTTGTTCGGCTTGTTTAGCTTGCACCATATCTTTTTCCGCACCTTCGCCTTGATAACCATAAGCATTCAAGCCCTGTTGCATTTCATATAACAAATTTTCCATCTCTCGTTCAATCGCAGCGGGATTTTCTTCTGGCAAACTATGGCGGTACTCATAAACTACATAGTTTACCATATCGTCCATCACATAACTAATGATGTCATTGAGTTTATTATCTAAGTTTTGTGTTTTATTGTTCATAAAATCACGATCGTAGAAAATACCATAACCCAATTCATATTTTTCTTGCGCTATAAGTTCATTCGGCAATGCTCCAGTTAAAGCCAAAATCTTCGCATCTAAGAATTTATGCATACAATGACGGTACGCAGCGCGAACTGTATCTAAATTAGTATTTTCGTCCAAACCCTGGTTCTGCGCCCACCCACCATGAATGCGTGCATAACGATAACTACAAATTTTATTCTCAATATCTAATATTTCCAATTCAGGCACTTTACCGTCTTGCATAGTTACTTGTTCCAAATTTTTGTAATGGCTAGCCGCCCGTTGAGTTAAATTTTTCATTGCACGACAATCATCTGCAAACTTTTGCAAAATAATTGCTTCTTGTTCTTCATGATTGGCTTTATCAATTTGCACATCATATAACTCGCTATATGCCAACTGTTTAAGCATTGTTTCTTCTTGCAAAATAAACTCAGCATCAATTGGTTTTTGTTTCTTTACCATTTTTACATTCAAAGAAGTTTCTGCACGGTGCGGAATTTCCTGATCCATCATCATTTGATTACCTTGTTTTGTCGTTACACAACCACTTAAAACCAAAGCAGCCGCACTGCCAATTATACATTTCTTTAACTTTTGTTTAACATCTTCATTCATAATCATGAAGATGATCATACCACAATCACACAACCAAATCAAGATTAATTATTAAAAAACCGATAGTCATCGAGCCTTTAATTGATTTTAATGATTAACTTTACGCCGAAGTTTTGGCAGTAGTTTTACGCTTGGACTCTACCGCCGGCTTTGCAGTTTCGGTTTTGGTTTCTGGTGCCGGAATGACTTTTTTTTCGGCGTGAACAATTTTCGGCTTCGTCACTTTGTTAATCACATCGGCATTAATAATAATTTTATCAATGGTTTTATCCGCTGGCGATGCATACATTGTATCAAGCAATGCGTCTTCCAAAATGGTACGCAAACCACGCGCTCCCGTCTTTAATTCCAAAGCCAAATCCGCAATGCGTTCCACCGCGTCCTTGGTAATTTCCAATTTAACATTATCCAACGAAAACATCTTGATGAATTGTTTGACTAACGCATTTTTGGGTTGAGTCAAGATTTTAATCAACGCGTCACGATCCAAGGCATCTAAACCGACCACAACGGGCACACGGCCGACAAATTCGGGAATAATTCCGAATTTAACCAAATCCACCGGGCTGACTTTTTTCACATCAGTTACCGAAGCCGACTCGTCCGTATTATTCTTTAATTCAGCACCGAACCCCAGTCCGCTACCATTCAAACGCGCGGAAACAATTTTTTCCAAACCAACAAATGCACCACCAACAATAAACAAAATATTGGAAGTATCAATTTGAATACATTCTTGACTTGGGTGTTTGCGTCCACCTTGTGGCGGAACATTAGCAATCGTACCCTCAATAATTTTCAACAGAGACTGTTGCACACCTTCCCCCGATACGTCGCGAGTAATACTGCGGTTTTCCCCTTTCTTGGCAATCTTATCAATTTCATCAACATAAACAATCCCGCGTTGGGCTTTTTCCACATCGTAATCGCAATTTTGCAACAGTTTTAACAAAATGTTTTCAACATCTTCCCCGACATAACCAGCTTCGGTCAAAGTTGTTGCATCGGCGATCGCAAATGGCACATCTAAAATTCGCGCCAAATTTTTAGCCAACAGCGTCTTGCCGGAACCAGTCGGTCCAATCATCAGAATGTTACTCTTTTCTAATTCGACATCGTCCGGTTTACGGTCTTTCTTTTTGCTGTGTTTTAAGTATTGATTATAATTGATGCGTTTATAGTGGTTATACACCGCTACCGATAAAGTCTTTTTGGCTTCGTCTTGACCAATGATATATTCGTCCAACTTAGCTTTGATTTCTGCCGGTGGCATCAAAACCAAATCCGCCGGCGTTTCATGTTCACGGTGTGCCAATAAAACATCGGCACAAGCCTCAATACAGTATTCACAAATATAGGCTGATCCGGTTGGACTGCCAATAATTTTTTTTACTTCGCGGCTACTGCGTCCGCAAAAACTACATAAAGTGGTCATAGCACCTCCTTGTGCTTATTGGTTAGATTCCCCGAGTCGGGGGCAATTATACCTAACTTTTTATCCGCGCTTGGTAAAAACCTTGTCCACCAAGCCATAGACTTGGGCTTCGTCCGCTGACATGTAATGGTCGCGTTCACAATCCGCCGCTACTTCTTCAACTGACTTACCGCAATTATGCGCCAAAATTTTGGTTAAGCGCTTTTTTAAGCGCAAAATGTGTTCGGCTTGAATTTGGATATCCGTCGCTTGTCCTTGGGTTCCTCCTAACGGTTGGTGAATCATAATTTCACTATTTGCCAAAGCATAGCGTTTACCCTTCGCACCCGCCGATAACAAGAACGCACCCATAGACGCTGCCATACCAACACAGATAGTCGATACATCACATTTAATGTATTGCATGGTATCGTAAATCGCAAAGCCGTCGGTAATGGTACCCCCTGGGCTGTTAATGTATAACGAAATATCTTTATTGGGATCTTTCGCTTCCAAGTAAATCAACTGCGCCACCACCAAATTAGCTGACTGCGCGTTGACTTCTCCGTTCAAAAAGACGATCCGATCTTCCAACAAACGGCTGTAAATATCATAACTGCGTTCACCGTTAGCGGTTTGATCGACGACCATTGGAACTAACATATTTTGTTTCTCCCCTTTAAGAATATGGTCAATTTATCGAATTGTTTTTGTCGGTCTTTGTCAGACAAATGTTCTTTTTCGACGATTGCGTCCATCACTAAGCGCATTTTAACTTGTTTCGCAGCCAAGACATGTTGTTCTTCGTGAATTTTTTCCACTGTGGTACCCATAGATTGCGCATACATTTCCATATTTGCACCATAGGCCGCTAATTGATGTTCCATATCATGGATCATCGAGTGCGCATAGTCGTGAATCATTTTGTCCGGAATTTCCACTTTGGCGTTATCCATAATCTTTTCAAACAATTTTTCTTCGTCCGCGTATTCCGCTTGCTTAGTTGCTTGTTCGGTTAATTTTTTCAGAATGTCTTCTTTGAACGCCTTCATGTTATCAAACTCAGAAACTTCTTTGGCAAACTGGTCGTCCAACGCTGGCAATTCTTTAATCATAATGTTGTTCAGTTTAACTTCAAATTTAGCCCGTGCATTCTTTAAGTTTTCAACATGGTAATCTTTAGGGAAGGTTACATTAACATCACGCGCTTCACCAATTTTCATACCAACTAACTGGTCTTCAAAATTGTCGATAAAACTGTGACTGCCAATTTCTAATTCGTAATTTTGCGCGGTACCACCATCAAAGTAGTTACCGTTGACACTACCCTTAAAATCAATGACGGCGATTTCACCCTTAGTCAAAGCATGGTCTTTATCCGCCGCCACTTGTTTTGCGCGAGTTTGTTGTAAACGAGTTAAGTAAGCGTCCACATCTTTGGCACCAACTTTAACTTCTGTCTTTTCAATTTCCAAACCAGTATATTGTCCCAAGGTTACTTCGGGTTCAATCTCACAAGTAGCCGTCAATTTGATACCACCTTCTTTGGTAAATTCAAAGTCCAAATGTGGGTAATCAATCAATTTCAATTCATCGCCAAAATTAGCGGCAAACAAATCCTGAATGGCGTCTTCCACGAAGATACCCGCGCCATATTGTTGTTCAATCATTTTGCGTGGCGCTTTGCCCGCACGGAAACCAGCTACCTTGTATTTGCTAGCATTCTTCTTGTAAGCACTTTCGTTCGCTGATTCCCATTCGTCTTTACTGAAAGTCATTACGACCGTGGCTTGATTTTTTTGTTTTGTAATTTTTTTATCCATAACAGCTATTTTACCTTATTTATATGGCTAAAAGCAAGGAAAATAACGCAATCACCAAAATCACCTTAAAAAGAATCATGAGAATGAACCACCATTTACGGCGACGCAAGTAACTTTTTTCTTCATCAGAAAAGGTTGCGGTAATCACGACATTCTCACCCGCCGCTTGTTTATCCGCAATTTCTTTCAAATGCTCGTATTGAATATCACGAATTTTTTTCAAAAACAAATAGCGAGAATACATTGAATCCCACAGTGTACCCATACCCATCATCAAAATTGCCACAATGCCCAGCACACGGAACACAGAAATCTGGGTAACAAAATAGATAGTAAAAATCAATACCGACGCAATAATACCCCAAAAGAAAATTTTACGACCTTGGTTGGCCGTAAAATAATCTCTTATTTTGGAAAAAGCAGTTTTAATGAATTTCATTATTTAAACTGAATATTGCCCAAAACCAAGAATACCACAATCAACACAATAGCGGCAGCCCAAACGACCAACCACCAAGTGCCGCGTGCACGGGCGAAGCTAAATGAATAGCAAGCCACGACAAAGTATGCCAATGCTTGTGCTAAGATGTTCAAAGCGCTGACCACTTGTGCCGTTACACCGACCATTTTTAACAGCCAGGATAACAACAAAGCCAAGCCAACACCCACCACAGCCAAGTAAGATAACATACTTAAAACACCAGCTCTTCTTGTTGTCGACATTGATTTTACCTCCTTACCTTAAATGATAGCATTTTTCTCGCGCTTCCGCAAATGCTTTTGTCGGTTGGATTTGCAAGTGCATAACTTTACCTGTCATCGGGTGCACGAAGTCCAACTGCAACGCTTCTAGCATTTGCCCACTACCACTATTATATTCGGGATCGCCCAAAATAGCATGGTGAATTGCTTTGCAGTGCACACGGATTTGGTGTGTGCGTCCGGTTTCCAAAGTAAATTCACATAGTGTGTGGCGCGCATAACGCTCTAAGACATGTAAATGTGTAATCGCGCGTCGCCCACCCTGTTCGGTCGTAGTAAAAATTGTGCGGTGTTGTGGGTGGCGTTTAATATTCATATCAATCGTTTGGTCAACTGGTACAACGCCGTCCACCAAACCCCAGTAAGTGCGTTTGATGTCATGCTTTTCAAACATACGCCCCAGGCGCTGCTGACAGTCGGCAGTCTTCGCCACCAACAATAAACCCGCCGTGTTTTTATCCAAACGGTGCACAATGCCCGCGCGTTCCAAATGGCCTTGTCCGCGTCCCAATAACGCGTTTAACACGGTCCCCGACTTAATACCCGCCCCAGGGTGTACCACCATGCCTCGCGGCTTATTAATTACCATTAAGTAAGGATCTTCGTACACAATGTCCAATGCTAAATTCTCCGGCTCGGCGGTGACCGTAACAGGTGCCAATTTCCCCGCCACTTGGTCCGTTGGACGCAATTCATAGCCTGCTTTGACCACCTTACCATTCACAGTAAAATCGCCCCGCTTAATAGCCGCCGCAATTTGACTGCGGGTTACCGTGGGGTTTTGTTCCAATAAATATTTATCGAGACGCACGCGTTTCCTCCATAATTAAATGTAATACCATTAACACCGCCCCGACCGTTAAGGCGATATCCGCGATATTATTACGAAAAATACCAAAATTAATAAAGTCATGCACTGCACCACCCGAAATCAGGCGGTCAAGCGCATTCCCCACAATCCCGCCGATAAATAGCCCCAAGCCGACCGACTTTAACCATCTACGACGACCAAGCAAAAGCCACAGCAATAAAACAATTGTCAGTACCAAGGAAAACACAACCACAACAATCCATAACCACGGCACATCGGCACCTAAACTCCACGCAATACCGGAATTCAAAATACCGTCAAAATTAAACTTTGTGATTAAGTCAACGGCGACCACCGCAACAATTACCACCAAGCTTAACGCGATCATTGACCTACCTTTTCCAACATCGACACCACAATGGGACGACGGTTGAAATTCTTTTGGAAATAGTTTTGTACATCTTTACGAATTTGATTACGCACTTCGTTAATATCATTACCATTAAAGGGCATTTTCGACAAAGATTCCAACACGACACCGCGAATATCAATGATGACTTTTTCTAACTCGTGGGCATATGCCAACCCCTTCATGATTACATCAGGTCCCGAAACCAAATCGCCCGTTTTGCCATCATAACCTAAACCAACCACGCAAATACCGTCTTCGGCTAAGGCTTGTCGGTCACGCAAAACCGAACTGTCCACATCGCCGGCGCCATAACCATCAATCAAGCGTGAACCATGTGGCACCGAACCGACTTTCTTCAAACCGGACGCCGATAACTCCCAACATTCGCCTAAATCTGCCATGAACACATTACGCGCGGGCATACCCATGCGCTTCGCCATTTCGCAGTGTTTCTTTAACATTTTGTATTCGCCATGAATCGGAATAAAATTACGCGGACGCACCAAAGCATGAATAATCTTCAATTCTTCTTGGCAAGCATGACCCGAAACATGGACGGCCGCCAAGCGTTCATAAACCACTTCGCAACCGCGGTGGATTAAATTATTGACTACATCGGCCACCGCACCTTCGTTTCCCGCAATGGGTGAAGCCGAAAAAATCACCGCGTCATCGGGTCCCAAATTGATTTGGCTAAATTCACCATTCGCCATACGGCTGAGCGCCGCATTGGGTTCGCCTTGACTACCCGTCAAAAGCACCAAAATTTCCTCGTTCTTGAAAGCACTCAATTTACTGATTTCAATGATATTTTCGGGTCGCGCTTTCATTTCGCCCAACTTAATTGCGATGTCACTCACTGCCACCATACTGCGTCCAAGGAATGTTACCTTGCGTTTGTACTTTTGCGCCAAGTCCAAAATCTGTTGCATACGGTGCACATTAGAAGCAAACGAAGTAATGAATAGGCGTTTACTTTTGTATTGTTCAAATAATTCCTCCAGTCGTTCGCCGACCGTTGTTTCACTCATTGTAAAGCCTTCGCGTTCAATGTTGGTACTTTCGCATAACATTAACGAAACTCCACGGCGACCAATTTCACCAATGCGTGCTAAATCAATCGGTTGACCGTCTACCGGAGTCAAATCAATTTTCAAATCTCCACTGTGAAAAACCGTCCCCAATGGTGTCGTAATCGCCAAAGCGAACGAACCAGGGATGGAGTGGTTCACATGGATAAATTCCACCGAGAACGCACCAATCTTAACCACGGCACGCGGACGCACCGCCACGGCTTTTACTTTCAAGCCCGAATGCTCGCGCAATTTATGCTCAATTAATCCCAGTGTCATACGACTGGCGTAAATCGGCGCAGGTACTTCTTTCAAAGCAAACGGTAAACCGCCAATGTGGTCTTCGTGACCGTGCGTAATAATGTAACCTTTAACTTTATCTTTGTTGCGAATCAAATAAGTGATATCCTGTACCACCATATCAATTCCCGGCATTTTATCCGGGTCAGGGAAAGCCAAACCGACATCAACCACGATAATATCATCACCGAATTCAAAGACGGTCATGTTTTTACCGATTTCGCCCAATCCCCCTAAGAAACTAATCCGTAAATTCTTGCTCATTTTTTCTCCTTATTATTTTGTCTGATTTAGATTAACAATTTTATTGTAAATCGCACTTTTGTTTAATTCAGTGGTGCGTTCATTGTGAATGTGTAAACGGTTGCGCACTACCTCATAAATACCCAGTTGTTCAAAGACCGCGAAACAAAACACAAACTGGAATAAGTTTTTCTCTGGTAACATTAATTTAGCAAATAATTTCAAGCGTGACGGACAAAAATTATTGCTATTTACCAAGTTAAGCGTTGCTTTATAATAATCAATAAAAACCGTTCTGTCAACACTTAACCCATTAATTATCGTTTGTAAACCTTGATCCGGCGCAACCGACAATTCATCATGTAAGTACCTTTGCAACACCAACGCCTTTTCGTCATCGTTAATGGCAAACGGAATTACACACTTAACAACTGCTTGCGGGTGTACACCGTCATTCTGTTGCAATTCAAAAATCACACTCTTGGAACACGGTGCCGCCAAGATTTCGTTAAAGACTGCCCCACCAAAGAAAATAAATTTCAATTGACCATTATCAAATTTAGTGTGGGTCGGGTGAGTTGGTAAACTGGACGCACGGGTTTCGCGTAAGACTGTCATTAAAACTGGTGCTGGGTTACCACAACCCGTCGGCTCCAACATCGCCACTTCCTTAAAGAACTGCGCATTTAATTCTTCCGCGCTAATTTCGAAGTCGTAATATTTACAGTTTTCCGCGGGTTGCGTCTTTTGCGCCTCAGTTATAATTTGCTGGAATAAAGCGCGGAACTTAGCAAAATTTTCCACTGGTAAAGACATACCTGCCGCCATCGCGTGACCACCGAAAGTACTTAGGTATTCCGCCGCTTGGGTGATACATTGCACTAAGTTAATTCCTGCCACACTACGACCACTGCCTTTATAAACTTCGCCCTTACCGCCAAGCACAATACACGGTTTACCGTACTTTTCGGTTAAGCGCACCGCCACAATTCCTAGTACACCACTTTCCCATTCCGGCTTGGCAACCACAATTGCACTGTCATTTTGTAAATTTTCCACTTCAATCAACTGCACACATTCATTAAAAATCACCGTACATAAATCTTGGCGCTTGGCATTCATGTATAACAAATTTTTAATAATCCGATCCAAGCGTTCGGGGTCTTGTTCCAAAATCACATCTAAACCGCGCTTAGCATTACCCATGCGTCCGCTGGCATTAATTTTAGGTCCTAAACGGAAGCTAATATCACCACTCTTAATGGCATTACGAATGTTACACGCTTTCGCCAACGCTGTAATTCCGGGTACCGTACCTTGGTTCAACATTTGTAAACCATTGTGCACAATCACGCGGTTTTCATCGGTCAATGACACAATATCCGCCACTGTGGCAATTGCACAAATATCGAAGTAACTCTTGGCAACCTCCAAACCTTCCATGGCTTGCACCAACTTTAACGAGACCCCCGCCCCGCACAAATCATCAAACGGATAGGCTTGGTCTTTGAACTTCGGGTCTACGCAAATACAGTTCGGTGTTACTTCGGGAATCGCGTGGTGGTCGGTAACAATACAATCAATGCCCAAACTTTGCGCGAACTTAATTTCTTCGGCACACGAAATTCCGCAATCCACTGTAATCAATAAGTTCGGGTGGAACTTTTCGTTCAAGCGCGCAATCAGGTCGATATTCAAACCATAACCATCAGCGTCGCGCTCTGGTAAGAAATAAGAAGTTTTCACTCGTTGGGTTAATAGGTACTTATACAAAATCGCAGTCGCACAAATACCATCAGCGTCATAATCACCGATGATTAAAATGCGTTGTTTTCGGCTAATGGCGTCGCGCAACCGCGTTACTGCCGCCTGCATACCTTTCAATAAAAACGGGTCATGCAATTGACTTGGGTCAAAGTTAAAAAACTTGTCTGCTTTTTCTTGTGAGTCAATACCCCTTTCAATTAATAAACGGATAAATTTTTCACTATAACCTGATTGGTTGAACGCCGCCAGTTGCCCTGGGGTTAATTCCCCGCACCTGACTTTGTATTCCATGCCATAACCACATTAACACAAAATTACTTGCGGAGCAAGCAAAAACCAACTAATATAATTAAGTATGGAAACAATTAAAATTACCGCTGACAGCACTTGCGATTTAAGCACCGCTTTGCTGGAAAAATATAATTTTACTATTTGTCCCCTTTATATTCATCTTAACGAAGAAGTCTGCGACCACGCGGGCATTGACGAAGCCATTTACGCTTACTTCCGACAGACCAAGAAAACACCGACCACCTCGGCCGCCAGCGTGGAAGATTACAAAAACTTTTTTGCCGCTAACTTACCCCAAGATGGCAGTTTAATTCACTTCAATATTTCCAGTGAACTTTCCAGCACTCACGCAAACGCGGTGGCCGCCGCCAAAGCTTTCCCCAATGTTTATGTCATCGATAGCCGTTCACTATCCACCGGTACTGCAATTTCTATGTTACGCGCGGCACAATACCGCGACCAAGGCATGTCCGCCCCAGAAATTGTAGAACGCGTTAAAGCCGAAATTAATCAAATTCAATGCAGTTTCATCATCAACAGTTTAACCTATTTACACCGCGGTGGCCGATGCAGTGGTACCGCTAAATTATTTGCCGCCGCTTTACACATTAAGCCACAAATTATTATGAAAGACGGCAAGATGCAACCAGGCAAAAAATTTATCGGCAACTTCGCCATGTGCGTCAAGAAATATGTTGCTTACACCCTTGACACCAACCCTGAACCCGATTTGTCCGTTTGTTTCATCACCCACACTAAAATGACCGACCCTAAAATTGTCGACAGTATTCGCCAACAAGTCTTGGCGCGCTACCCCTTCCAACAAGTAATTGAAACCGTAGCCGGCGGTACCGTGACATCGCACTGCGGCGAAAATACGATCGGCATTTTGTACGGCTTAAAATAAATCTATCCAATTATTATTACGCTTTGTAATATTCGCAGTAAGCCACTGCCAACGCGTTTTCTCCAATATGGCAGGAAACCGATAAGCTCAACGGATCAACAAACTCTACCTGCAAGCCATAAGGTTGCAAGGCTTTTTCAACTTCGGCTTTAAACAGTTCGGCTTTGGCTTGGTCATAGGTGTAAGCAATGAAAACTTTCAGGTTGCCTTTTTCTATTTGTGGTTTGAAACGCGTATTCAATTCTTTAACCATTTGGTCAATCATGCGTTTCTTACCTTGGTTATAACTCATAACTTGGCAGAACTTATCCAACTTTTCACCTTGAATAGTTAAGACTGGCTTAATTTGTAATAAACTCGCAATCAACGCCGCTGCCGGAGTAATGCGACCACCTTTTTTTAAATATTTTAAAGTTGAAAGCATAATATAGATGCTGGCATTCATACTGGTTGCCAATAAATAATCTTTAATTTCCTTGGCAGATTTTCCCGCTTTGGCTAAATTAACCGCATCAATTACGGACTGTTTTTGCGTCACCGAAATACGGTGATTATCCACAACTTCCACTTTACCATTAAATTCCTTGGCAAAGTTGGCCGCGGTGGCACAACTGCCAGAAAGACCACTGCTCATCGGAATATAGACAATTTCGTCGTGCGTTTTCAGTAATTCACGCCACAAATCCATCACACTGTTAATGTTCGGCTGACTGGTCGAAACATCAGAACCACCCATAATTTTTTTGTAAAATTTTTCTTGGCTTAAATTGATGTTTTCAAAATATTCTTTTTCGTCAATCAAAAACGGCATCGGCACTACGGTTACGCCAATTTCCTGCGCAAATTCTGGTGTGATACCACTATTTGAATCAGTTACAACTGCTACTTTCATTAATCTTCTCCCCTATTTTTTATCCATAATTAGCTTAACAGATTAACCGTGCAACCGTCAAATCAATTACTAATTTTGATGACGCTACCGTATATTTTTAACTTAAATTCCGCACTATAAACACATGAGTCAACGCAAAACCGCCAAGGTTCCGTTTATTATCTTTATTGTCACTTTAATCGCGTCTGTACTGTGCTTTTCTTTTGGACGCAATTATAATCCGTATTTTCTTTGGGCTGGCTTGGGTTTGGCCGTCATCAGCCTACTCAGCTTTATGGTAACTTTAACCCGTTTCTTACGCAACCGTTCCATCGCCAGCGGTTTGTTAATTACCATGACCACCGCCACGGCCTTATACTTTGTTGCCAACCGCTTCATTAACTCTGCTGTCCCCCGTACCATGACTAACCTAAATGTCGCTGGAATTAATGCCACCACCAATAGTACTTGGTTTACGCCATTGTTCTTTGCCCAAATCGGTTTATTCGCGGTTTGGTTTTTAACTATTTTGTTTATTATTTCGGTTTATGTCCGTCCGATTAAACGCATCGACCAATTACTCGGTCAAATTATTGATGCCAAACAAATTAAGAAAATGAAACTAGGTAAAGGCAAACAATACCAAGCCATTGCCGCCAAATTACAAATTCTCGCCAACGAACAATACGCGCAAAGCCTTAAACGCCAAGCCCGCCAAATTCAAGCCCATAACCGCGCTGCGGCCAAAAAACATGTCGTCGACAAAATTATCAAAGAAAAAGCCAAACTACCAAAGAACTAAAAACACCGCGTTAACGGTGATTTGATTAGCTAACTTAATCCTTGGTAGTTCCGTGTGTCTTTAATAAATGTTTCATTTGTCCCATAATCATGCAAGTACGCTTTTTGGGGGCTGCTTCCTTGCTTACCGGCGCTTTGGTTGCGTCCACTTTCGCCCCAATAATTTCAGGGTGTCCCACCGCACGGAAATAATGGTCAACATAACGACACAACTCTTTTACATAAGCGGATTCGGCTTCACTACCCACCATATTGTCACTTGCCAAAATTGTTTGTGGCTTAAATTCCAACGGTAAAGTTTGGTCTTTTTTCAACCACGGCATTTGGGTTATCATGTAGCGCGGACCAATCATGTCCATACGATTTTTAATCATCGGTTGTATTTCCATCTGTCCTAAATCTCGGTCCACATTGTTTTGCAGCGCTTTATAATCATTCAAATAACCACGACACAACTTGGCGGCGGGAATTTCCCACGCACCTAAATTAGAATAAATCATCGCCGGCACACCACGCGCATATTCAACGACATACGCACTACCTTTTTCCACGCGTCCATAGAAAGGATTAACCATTGCCGGTGTATTATCAATCACTATTTCGTCAATTAAATGGTGTTTTTGCATCTGCATCGTATAAAAATACACCAAGCGCCTGATGTTCAAATATTCTTCCTTCGCATCATGTGTTAAAATAACATTCTTTTCCATATGAAAAGATATATTACACGAAACCATTTTGAATTACAAGCCAAATTACAAATTTTATTAAAAAAGCCGGCAACCGCCGGCTCTCCTACACTGTTCACGATTATCTGCGTCGTCGAGCAATCAAAACCAGCCCGAAAATTCCACAAGTTACCAACACACCAGCGGCTGAACCACCGGCCACACCTGCTACCACGGCACCATGATTAGCACGGTTAGCAATCACAGTTTGCTCAACTTGACTGACTTCATTTTGGTCGGGGTTTTGTACGGGGTTGGCATCGATGGGGTCAACCGGGGTTGGTTGCTGATTTTGTTCATCGGGTTCGGTTGGATCTTCCGCTGCATCATATCCTTTCACCATAATGTCTTGGTAAATTGCCATGTTCGAATTGTGATACAATTCCGAACTACCCACGATAATTTTAGTGTATTCACCATTATCATTGGTAAAGGTACCCGCAGTACCAAAGGCAAATTCACCAACTTCGACCACACTGGCGGGAACCGTAATCGTCTCTAAACGTGTACAACCACTGAACGCACCATTACCAATTGCAGTAACCCCCTCGGGAATGTCAATGTTGGTTAAATAATAACAATCACTGAACGCACCATCTTTAATAGTTCTTAAACTGTCGGGTAAAATTAAAGCTTTTATTGCCTCTTTTTCGACCCAATTCTGGAACATCGGTTGATGATCATCACGACCAACCGCGGTTACACCCGCCGGAATTTTGATCGTTACATTTTGACCTTTATCGCGTGCATTGCGCACTAAATCCGTACCTTCGCTAGATAAACCAATCATGGCACCATTGACATCAATCGCAAAATATTCGCTCTGGTCCACCACTACCGGAAAAAATCGTTGTAATTCAGGGCTGCTCAACAAGGCTGGATTTTCTACCTTGACTTCAATAATACCACAGCTATTAAATGCATCTTGACCAATCTCGGTCACACTGGCGGGTAGCGTTATTGATTTTAAGTTAGAGCAACTATAAAAAGCACGATCACCGATACTGGTCACACCGTCGGGAATGTCAATGCTGGTTAAATTATAACAATTGTAAAAGGCATATCTCTGAATCGTTTGCAAATTATCCGGTAAATCAATGGCAATAATTTTATCATACCGACCACTAAATATTCCTCTCCACGATTCACCCGCACCAACCACGGTTACATCGTCCGGCATGACAACTTCAATGCGTCCATATTCGTTGGCGATGTTTTGTCCACTGGTCGATAAGCCGACCAAAACGCCATTTTCGTCAAAAGTAAAATGTTCTCGTTGGTCTAAAACGCCAACCATATAGGGTTTTAGATTGGGGTTTTCGTACAAAGCTGGATTTTCTGCCTTGATTTCAATATTATTATTATTACAGCCTGCAAACAAATATTGACCAATCTCGGTCACACTGGCGGGCAGCGTAATCGACTTTAAGTCATAGCAATAGCTAAAAGCATAGTCGCCAATACTGGTGACACTGTCAGGCAGCGTAATCGACTTTAAGTTATAGCAAGAGTAAAAAGCATTGTCGCCAATACTGGTGACACCGTCGGGCAGCGTAAGCGACTTTAAATTATAGCAATCGTAAAAAGCATTATCGCCGATGGTTTTTAAAGTACTTGGAAATGAAAACGACATTTTAACGCTGTCATGGATAAAATAAGCAGAGTAGTCATTGTTGGTTCCCCAGTCATCAACCGTACCATCACCATCATAGTCGTAATCATAGTTATAATAATAACGACTTAAAAAACCTCCGCTGCCGTTGCTCCAACCTTCAATTGCGGTTACACCTTCGGGAATTTGCACCTGAATTTCGGTGGGAACACGGAGTATGTCAAGCTCGCCACAACCGTAATAGGCATTACGATATAGAGAATCAATGTATTTGGCAGTACCCTCTTTTAATCCTAACAAAACATGATCTTTAATCTTAAAGTCAGCTTCGGTTAAAACCAAAGTATCTGGCGTTTTGGACATCGCACTGACCAGCGGGTTTAAGCTAAAAACCAGTACCAACGCCGCAACCATGATCGCCGCCAAAGAACACAAAATTACAATTATGGATTTCTTTTGCATATTTTCCTCCTTAATTAGTGTTTACATTTTCGCAAAAACTAATCAACATCAATTATAGTATACTAAATCTACCAGTATTTTACAAGGAATTTTCAGAATCATGAAAAGTACCCTACTGTTAAAAAATATTAACCAATTCAAAGCGTAAATTTTGTCACCAAATCACACGGACAATTTACTTTCCTTGTTCCTGAATAAATGCCGCAATTTGTTGCATAAACAATAAATATACGGGTTTAATGCGGCGGTATAAAACCAAGGCGCGTGGTGCGGGTACCACCCCACTGCGTTCCACCGTGAATAGTTGCTCGCCCAGTTCCTTTTGCAACGCATGAATGTTATAACTGACCGTGGGTTGACTGACACCCAATTTATCCGCGGCACGACTAACACTCTGTTCCGCCATCACTGCCAAAAAATATTTGTACAGATTCAAATTGACATTCATGATATAGAATAATTCTATATCCCTTGTAACTGCCGAAGTCCTTTGATACATTTTCATACATGAATAAAAACGCAATTTCTAAAACATTACTAACGATTTATCCGGGACTGGCCGATTATGCCACCATGCTCGGCGAACGCGCCCACAACCACGCCTTATGTAGTTGCAACACGCCGTACCTAACCCATCGCATCATTGACAAAATTATCGACCTGAATGTTAAACAACAGACCATACACAACTTAGCCACCCGCTTACAACGCGTGATGGAAAAACTCCCTCACGATACCCAAAGCGTAATCCACAGTTACTACCAAACTTATGGCATTGCCCCGAACATTCCCGCTCAAGCCAAACTGCTTGGTATCGCCGAGCGCACCTTTTACCGTCACCTTGACCGCGCCACCGAATTTGTCGCCAATCACTTAACGACCATCGGCATTAACTTTTTCACTTGGCAAGATTTATTACACCAACACGCCTGGATTAAAGAAACTTTTATGCATCAATGCCAACTATACCCGCTGCAAATGCCTGGGCATCAAATGGCACCAAATCGCCGAGCTGTTCGCCCACGCCCACATACCAAACCGGCAAATCAAACTGTTGCTTAATCGCCACCACAATTCCCCCCTTGGCGGTCCCATCCAACTTAGTTAAAATAATTCCGTCCAAACCAACCGCTTCATTAAAGTATTCAACCTGACTTAATGCGTTACCACCCGTGGTCGCATCAATGACCAATAATTTATAGTAATTGGCTGCTGGCATAACCTTACCCACCACGCGGTCAATTTTTTGTAATTCCGCCATTAAATTAACCTTGTTATGCAAACGCCCCGCTGTATCCACAATCGCCACTTGTTCGTGTTTCGCTTTCATGGAAGTCAGTGCGTCAAAGACTAAGGACGCCGGATCAGCACCCGCCCCTTGCTTAACAATGCGTACCTTGGCGCGCTCACTCCATTCGGTTAATTGTTCGGTCGCCGCGGCACGGAAAGTATCACCTGCGACCAACAGCACAGACTTACCTTCTTGCTTTAATAAATGCGCCAATTTACCAATTGATGTCGTTTTACCCACACCGTTAACACCCACCACCATTAACACCGTGGGATCTGCCAATGCTGGTTTTTCATCGCCTAAAAGCTCCGCAATACTTTGTGCCAAGCGTTGTTTCAATTCCGCTTCGGTTTTAATTTTTTCCGCCTTCACAGTTTTTTTAATATCTTCAATAATTTTTTCGGTCGCCGTAACTCCAAGATCCGCACTTATTAACACCGTTTCCAAATCTTCGTAAAATTCATCATCAAAAGTTTTGGTAAAAATTGACGCAATACCGTTACCAATCGCAGCCGCTGTTTTTTTTAAGCCACCAAAAATTTTAGAGAAAAAGCCCATCGTTACTCCTTACATGCCGCTTGCATACGGCGCAAATATTTGGGGTTGGTATCGAACGCAGTCTTCAAAAAAATATCCACCATGGTTAATGCCACCGCTTGATCAATAAAGCGTCCCCCTAAACACAAAACATTGGCGTTATTGTGCTGACGCGCCAAACGCGCATAGTCCACATTGTGCGCCAAAGCCGCGCGAATCCCTTGATGATGGTTGGCCGCGATGCTAACTCCAATTCCTGTCCCACAAATTAAAATTCCGCGATTAGCTTGGTCAGCACGCACGCCTTGCACCACGGGTTCCACGAAATCAGGAAAGTTATCTCCACTATCATATACGGTGTTACCACAATCGGTAAACGCGACACCTTGCTTTTGTAAATGTGCGCGAATCGCTTCTTTCAAAGCAAAACCGCCATGGTCACAACCTAAATAAATCATATTTCATCATAACACTGGGTGTGGATTTTTCAAATCAAAAATCTGGTGGTATAAGGCTTCCAAATCAATTAACAACCTGGAACAAACCATATCGTAAGCATACTGTCCCGCCCCATACGGATCATCATAATCACGCAAATCAAAAATGTAATGGTATTGTTGTTGCATTTTGGGCAAGTACTGCTGCGCTTTATGCGGTTTTGACGAAAGTTTAATTCCGACATTTTGTAACGCAATCATCGCTTCCGGCATCATATCCGAGCCAACATCGGCCGCCGTTCCCGCACTACGCACAATCACGCCCGTACGCTTATGGCGTTTACAAATGTGTTTGAAAATTAGTTCCGCCATGGGACTACGGCAAGTATTTCCCGCACACACAAATAAAATTTTAGTTTTATTAGTTTTAGTCGCGGTCATGCTTCCTCACTTAACTGTACCACGACGGGATATTTGAATTGACGCAAGAAAATCGCAAATAAATCCCATACCCACATACCTAACAAAATAATACCTAACAAGTCCCCGGGGAATAAATAGGTGCGACTTTCAAAAGCATAACGCACCGCATTAGGTGCAGCATCACCAAAATTCGGTGGGAAAACGCACATTACCACGATAAAACTAATTAATAGCAACCAATACAACAACCCACGCAAATAGCGTTTCGCGATAAAACAATGCACACCTAAGAAACCGAACACACCGCCCACGCCCATTTTCCACAGCGGTAATTCGGCTGGTCGTACTTTGGACATTAAAATGTTTTGCCCCGCTTTATACGGCGCAGTTAATTTAGCATAGTAAATTTGTTCCTTAGTCAAACCACAGTGTTTACACTTAGCGGTTCCTTTCATGATTTTAGTTTGACAGTACGGACAGCGCATTTCGCGCATGAACAACGCGTCCAAACGGTCATCGGACTGAATACGGCGACGGTAAGATTGCCCCAGTTCCACAATTGGTGTTTCATTGTTGTTCGTCATCGTTAGTTTTAGCCCTCCTTAAAACATAGTCCTTGAACATTTTAACCAACCATATTGCCACCACTGCTACGGCCAAGATTATACACACCATAAACCAATCAAATTCGCGGTACACACTGGTTTCTACCGATCCCCACGACGCACTCGGATAACTGGTATTAACAAATGGTTCATACTCAATTGAATTTAATTGTGCAATTGTGGTGTCCCCCGCTTCCAATACGAAACCACTAACATTGAGTGTACCATAACCAAATTTAATATCGAATGCGTCCGCACCTGCACCATTGGTCGCCGCCGCGGCTAATAATGCCTTATGTACCACATTTCTAAACTTAGCGTCATCGGCATTGTTGATATCATAAGTTACCCCGTAATCCGCCGCCGTATGCTTACTGGAATCACTCAGTAACATGGCATAACATGCTGTCACGAACGGCGTCGCCATACTGGTGCCATTACTGCGGTAATAGTAATTACCCTCAGCATCTTGCATAACATGCCAGTTATCGCGTTCATAATAAGTATATCCGTCCTTTTGGTTACGCACATACCACTTTGTCATTTTGGCAGCCACATTTCGACTGCACGCTGACCAAATGTTCATACCAGGTGCCGCGATACTTACATTTTCGTTATAATATGAAAACGATGCCAACTGGTAACTCTCCTCGGAATTATCATAAGCCGAAACCGCCAAGACACCGTCGCAACCACCAGGCAAAGAATAATAAGGAATCAATTCACCATTACTATCGCGAATGTATTGCATCTCAGTACGGTTTCCCGCCGCTACAATCGGTAAAATTTCATTTTTCAATAAATTATCAATCACATTTTGGTAGCCGGTATAACGCACATTATTTTTAGTATAACCGTACTTTTGGGTATTAAATTTTGTCATATCCTCTTCACTGTACGGGTTGAAACCATTACTGCCCAAACTCATGTTGACCGCCACAATGTTAGGAATTTGTTTAGCTTCCTCATTAAAATAAACATTATAAGTTTCACTTTCCACACCCGCGTTATTTAACAGACTAACCTTTTCACCACGCTTTAACGCACACAAATAACGCATCGCATTAATGAACGCGTAATCACTACTACTATTATTAGCCCCATAAAAGATGCGCAAAGGTAAAATTTTAACATTAGACAAGGTAATATCAGCGATAATTCCCGCGACATGGGTCCCATGCCCATTTTCATCGACATTCCAAGCGTTAGTCGTAGACGGTAAACCATGACTGAAATCCATAGCGTAATCCGTCAGAACACGGTCGGCAAAAACTGGATAAGTTGCGTCTAAACCACTATCCACCACCGCAATCACCACCTCATTGAGTGCTTGCGTCGCCGATAACGCCATTAAATAATTGTTGTAAGTTTTAATGCCTAACGCTTCGTAAAGTGTTTCCTCGGTATCACTGGGGTGGTTCCAGTTGAATTGGTCAAAAGTATAAGTCTTTGTTAACGCGATTGGCGTGTCACCAACCGTCTCAGCGGTTATCAGGTGTAAACTGGTCGGGGCTATTGACACCGTAAAATGACTAAACAGTGCTAGCACCAAAATGGTAATCAGCAATAACTTATTTGCAAAATTACGCAATTTCATATATCCTATCTATATTATGGCAGAACAAGAAAAAAGTAAAGCATTGCAAGCCGCCTTAGCCACCATCGAAAAGATTTATGGTAAAGGCGCAATCATGAAAATGGGCGACGGTCCCGTGGTACGCAATGTCAAAGTTATTTCCACCGGTTGTTTGACTTTGGACTATGCTTTGGGCATTGGTGGTATTCCCCGTGGTCGTATTACCGAAATCTATGGACCCGAATCCAGTGGTAAAACCACAGTTTGTTTACATGTCGTGGCGGAAGCCCAAAAAATGGGTTTAACTTGCGCCTACATTGATGCCGAACAAGCTTTGGATCCAGTTTACGCGGAAGCCCTAGGCGTCAAGGTGAAAGACCTAATTATCAGTCAGCCCGACAGTGGCGAACAAGGTTTGGATATTGCCCACAAATTGGTTGAATCTGGTTGCGTTGATTTAATCGTAGTTGATAGTGTGGCAGCATTAACCCCGCGCGCCGAAATTGATGGCGATATCGGCGACGCCCATGTTGGTTTGCAAGCCCGCTTAATGAGTCAGGCTTTGCGTAAATTAACTCCGATTATTAACAAGACCGAAACCGCTTTAATTTTCATTAACCAGTTGCGTGAAAAAGTTGGCTTAATGATGCCGGGACAAAATCCCGAAACTACGCCGGGTGGTAAAGCGTTGAAATTCTATTCGTCAATCCGTCTTGATGTGCGTCGTATTGGTAGCGTAAAACAAGGCGACGAAGTCATTGCCAACAAAACCAAAGTCAAAGTGGTTAAAAATAAATTGGCTTCACCCTTCAAAATTGCTGAGTTTGAAATCACCTTTGGTAAGGGTATTTCCAACGATGGCTGTATTTTGGATTTGGCTATCGCCAGCGACATTATCCAAAAATCCGGCAGTTGGTTCTCTTACAAGGGCGAACGCGTTGCGCAAGGTAAAGAAGCCACCAAGGCCTGGTTAGATAGCGACCCCAAAATCAAAGAAGAAATCTTAACCCAAGTTAAAGCCAATATGGGTAATAGTAACTTGGCACCCGTATCAAACGACGCTGAATAAAAAATTTACCAACCCGCCTCGCGCGGGTTTTTGGTTGCCATTTTTCAAAATTTACAATTTTTGCGTGACGCTATATACTGTCAACGATGAAAGCTTTAATTGCCATGAGTGGTGGTGTTGATTCCAGTGTTGCTGCACTGTTAACCAAACAGCAAAATTTTGATTGCATCGGTTGCACCATGAAACTTTACGATAATGATGACGCCAATGTGTCACGCGAAAAAACTTGTTGCAGTTTAGACGATGTTGCAGACGCCCGTAGCGTCGCCAACCGCTTACAAATTCCCTATTATGTTTTCAACTTCACCGATGATTTCCGCGCCAAAGTTATCAATAAGTTTATTAGTTGTTATGAACACGGGATTACGCCTAATCCATGTATTGACTGCAACCGTTACATGAAATTTGATAAACTATATGAACGCGCCAAAGTTTTGGGGTGTGATTATATCGTCACAGGTCATTACGCCCGCATTGAAAAACGGGGCGACCAATATTATTTGGAAAAGGCCGTTGATTTAAGTAAAGACCAAAGTTATGTTTTGTACCACCTAACCGCCGAACAATTGGCACACACCATGTTTCCGTTAGGTGAACTAACCAAAACCGAAGTCCGCTCTATTGCTCGCGCCAACGGCTTTATCAACGCCGACAAACACGAAAGTCAAGACATTTGTTTTGTACCCAACGGCGACTACGCCCAAGTCATTGAGCACCACACCGGTAAAGCTTATCCCGTAGGTAATTTCGTAGATAAGAACGGTCAAGTTTTAGGGCAACACCGTGGCATTATTCACTACACGGTCGGACAACGCAAAGGCTTGGCCATCTCCGCCGACCAAAGATTATATGTCTGTGCCATTTGTCCCGAAAATAACACAGTCTGTTTGGGTTGCCGTAACGATTTATTACGCCATGAAGCCAAAGCCGTTGAATTTCATTGGATTAACGGCGTACCCAGTCAAGCTAAATTTCATTGCCAAGTAAAAATTCGTTACAATCAAAAAGAACAACCCGCTACGATTGAAGTAATTGACCCCACCACCGTACGAATTATTTTTGACCAACCGCAACGCGCCATTACTCCGGGTCAAGCAGCCGTATTGTACGACGGCGACATCGTTCTCGGCGGCGGCATTTTGGTAAAATAATTTGCTTTATATGGTATTAACCATAATTTTCCGGCACATCGTTCAAAAGCAGCAAGACATCGCCACTTTTTAACCACTGGGCATAATAAGCCTTGGCAGCTTCGCGGTTAGGCACATAGACGACTTCGCCCGACCACCCACTTAAACCATGCGCAAAATATTCACGGTTTAAGTTTCCCACCACAATCACGGCATCGGCGACGGCTTTAATTTGTGCACATAACTGGGTGTGTGCCGCTGCGGTGTTTACGCCTTGCTCCACAAAACCAGGGGTCTGCACCACTTTACGCGTATGATAAGTTTTTAACACCGCCAAAGCTACCGCCGCACTATCGGGATTAGCGTTATAACTATCATCCAAAACAATAATACCATTGGGTGCTACTACGCGTTCCAAACGGTGCGGAGTTGGCTGTAAACCTAGCGCGACCCGTTTAATCGCCGCTTGCGATACGCCCAATTTACGCGCTAGTACCGCCGCCAATTGAATGTTTTTCTGTTGGTGCGCCCCCAGTAAACTGGTCAGATAAGTCGGTTGCTCCGCGCTTTTAACCAGAATCAACTGCGGGTGCTTTAACTGTTGACACCAGGTGTTATCACCATCGGTCACCGCCACACCAGTGGGTGGTAAACTGGCAAACAGTTCGCCTTTGGTGCGCGCCACATTTTCTATACTACCAAAAGTTGCTAAATGACAAGCACCAATACTGGTCACAATGCCATGATCAGGTTGCAATAAGTCGCACATTGCGCGGATTTCGCCCACCCGACGCGCTCCCATTTCCATAATTAACACTTGGGTATCCGCTTGCAAATTTTGGTTAATAGTACGCGCAAAACCCATAGGCGTATTAAAACTGGCGGGACTGGCGACAACCTTATATTTAGTGCTTAACATGGCCGCCAAAATATTTTTGACCGAAGTTTTCCCATAACTACCCGTTATGCCAATTTTAATTAAATCCGTATGCCGAGCCAAAGTGCGTTGCGCCCGTTTTAACCAATAACGCTGAATGCATTTTTCCCATGGGCGTAAAAGCCAGTTCGCCACCGCCACCGTACGCGCTAAGCCAAAACACGGCAACCCCAAACCCAATCCACACAAAATTAGTGTTACGCTTTTTAAGCGTCGCACCCGTGCCGTCATATTTACCACACCTTGGGTAACTTGGGGAACTAAGCGCCAATACTCATGGTTAGCGTACCCCACAATCTGCATTTTATATAGTAAGTTATTTAACCACTGACGCATCTTGTCCCCCTTCAATAAAATTTCTGACATCGCGTACAAAGCGTGCCGCATCTTCTAAATAAGCAAAATGCCCACCGTGTCGATAAATTTGTTGTTGCGCGTGTGGTATTAAGCATGCCAACCGCCGACAAAGCGAGAGGGGCGTAGCTTTATCGCGCGCGCCCCAAATTAACAACACGGGTGCCGTAATTTGACTAAATTCCCAACTTAAATCACGGTTCACAATGTTTTGAAAAGTCTTTTTGCCATTATCATCTAAACTACGATAATCCGCACTCCCACCTTTTATGGGCACGCCTAAACGCCGCCAAAACTTGTACCAACCAATTTTTAACCGCACCCACACGCGCCGCACTGGCAACCCCGCCCCTCCAGTAATTACAATCTTGGTAAACAATTGGGGGTGACGCGCGTGCAAAACTGCCACTAAACGCGCTCCAAAAGAATGTGCCACCACAACACAGCGTGCTACACCATTGGCTTGTAGATACGCGTCGACATCATCGGCGTAATCTTCCAGCGTATACACTGCGGCGGGCGGACACGGTAAAGTTGGGGTTAAAATCCGGTAACTGGTTCCGTTGCTGTCGGTTATGCGCGCTAAATACTGACTGATGGGCGCAAAGCTATCTGCGTTGCCACCCCAGCCGTGCAAAAATAAAATGTTTAACACACAGTTATATATGAAAAATGTCGCTTTTACTTCACATAGTGTGATCGTCACACACTAATGGTGCTGGTTGCATTTGCGTCAGTTCTTCTTCGGCTTGTTTCAAATGTTCGTGCGCTTTATGACGCCCTAAACGCAAGCCCAAAGTCATTTTCTTTTTCGCGTGTAAGCGTTCATCGAAATCATCTTTGACATCATTACGATGTTTAGCTACTAACATTTGGTCTTCATGGTCAACCATAATTAATTAAAAACTCCTTTGTAATTAAGCCTTATTATGCACAATAAACTCCCCGTTGTAAAGGGGTTTAACCGCAAATGGTGAAACTGTTGCGCCGGTCGCCCATTTTCGCATGGCTTCATTAACATCAATGTGGTCATGCAGTTCGATGAGCGGAATTTTTTGGGCATACGCAAAAGCTTTTGCGACCGCTAAACCAACCCGAATGCCTGTCCAAGAGCCTGGGCCAGTCACCACCGCGACGGCATCAAATTTATCCACCCCCAATGCTTTAATTAATGGATTAATGTTTTTATCATGTTGGCGTTGTTCATCACAAGTTTTAGTAACTGTCACTTGACCGTCAACTGCTAACTGTACTACCAACCGCGCCTGTGTACTATCAATCAACAATAAATTCACGGTTACCGTCCTCCTTGATATTAATGGTAATGTGTATGGCTTGCGGAAAATCTATCCCGTTTGGCCATTCAATCAAGACATAGTTCCCCGCTATGCACAAATCTAACAAACCGATACTTTCCATGATTTGGTTAATTGCCACTTGATCCGGTACCGTAGCTACCCCCTCACTCTCCCATAAACGATACAAATCAGCGTGAAAAATATTTTCCGCATACTGGTTAATGATAGTGTAAGTCGGACTGCAAGGTTGCGCTGTTGGGCATAAAATTTGCACAATTTCGCCCACTAAGGTTGTTTTACCCGCACCCATGGCACCGCACAACAAAACCACACCGCCATTATTCTGTTGTAACCGGTGGGCAACTTGATGGGCGACCATTTTCGTCGTGCGTAGGTTCATGCGGTATTGTAGCAGATTTTAACGGCGGTGCAAAGCGGGTAATCGCCGCCATAGTAAATACCATACACGCTACCACTACATAATAGATTTGCAAACGCACAAAATAACTCATCAAAAGTAAAACTATCCCCGCCAACACAAAACCTTTGGTGCGCTCCCGGGCAAACGCCCGCCGCCATAAATCACGCACTACGACACGCCAGTTACGCCGCGTTTTTTTAGGAGCGTTTTTCCACGCCAGCCAAAATTTGCGTCCCACGGTTAATTCAAAAATCAAGTTAAAACTAACCGCTAAAAATAAGGAAAATACAAAATTACGCAACAATAATTGCAACGCCACGAACATGAAAAAACCGCGCGCTAAAATATCACTGATGTATCCCGCTTTGGTCATTAAAATTTATTATTGACAAGTGGGTTGCAAAATTGCATAATACCTCACTTTTTAATTGCTATTTAGCAAAAAATTTTAAGTAAAAGGTAGGGTTTTATGCAGTGGCAAAATTCACAGGAGAAAAAATTATCGAATTAAAAAACATCGTAAAAATCTACGATAAAGAAAAGGTCGTAGACGATGTTTCCTTATCCATCAAAAAAGGCGATTTCGTAACCATTCTGGGTCCGTCCGGTTGTGGTAAAACGACCCTTTTGCGGATGATTGCAGGTTTTGAAAAGCCAACCGAAGGCACCATCTATTTGGAAGGGGTCGATGTAACGAATATTCCGCCATACAAGCGCAATATCAACACGGTTTTCCAAAAGTACGCATTATTTCCGCATTTGAATGTTTTCAATAACATTGCTTACGGCTTGAAATTAAAAACGGTACCTGACGCGAACACCAAAAAGGGTTATCGTTTACTCAGTCAACAAGAAATTACTGACAAAGTTAACCGTGCTTTGCGTATGGTCGACTTGGAAGATTATGGTCACCGCGATATTGACAGTTTGTCCGGTGGTCAACAACAGCGTATCGCTATTGCGCGTGCGATTGTTAACGAACCCAAAGTTCTACTTTTGGACGAACCGTTGTCCGCTTTGGACTTAAAGATGCGCAAAGAAATGCAAATTGAATTGCGTCGTTTACACAAAGAATTGGGTATTACCTTTATTTATGTTACCCACGACCAAGAAGAAGCCATGACCATGAGTGATACGATTGTGGTCATGCGTGACGGTGAAATCCAACAAGTTGGTACACCGAAAAAAATCTATGACGAACCACAAAATGCTTACACCGCCGACTTTATCGGTCAAAGTAACATCATCTCCGCCAAAATGATTCGCGATAAAGTAGTTGAATTCTTCGGTTATAAATTCCCTTGCTTAGATAAAGGTTTCAAACCGAATGAACCAGTTGATGTGGTTGTGCGTCCCGAAGATGTTACCATTAACCCCGCTAAACCACAATTTGAAGGTGTGGTAATGAACTCGGTCTTCAAAGGAAATTTCTACGACTTAACCATTGTTTTGGACGATTATGAATTATCGGTGATCGACACCAAAACCTACCCACTGGGCGAAAAAGTTACCATGGCCATTGAACCAGATGGTATTCATGTTATGCCCAAAGAAGCTTTAACTAACGAATACGAAACCGAAATCACGGGCGAAAACACCATCTCAATTGGCGATACCGACTTTGAATTTATTCCGGCGGCGGGCGAAACTTTTGCCAAAGGCGATAAAGTGGTAGCCACCATTAACTTTGACAAGATTGAATTAACCGACGACGAAGCCGAAGGACAAATTAGCGGTAACATTACCGATATGATTTATAAGGGCAAATACTACCAAGTCAAAATCTGGCTGGACAATGACACGGCGTTAATCGTGGATACGCCGTACGACTGGGACACCGACGACCGTGTCGGCTTAGTCATCAAAAAAGAAGATATTAAGGTGCGCCACGATGAAAAAGATTAATTTTAATTCACGCAGTTTATTTGCCCTTCCCTATGTCCTGTATATGATCATTTTCGTGGTCATTCCATTGTTTATGTTATTGTTCTTTGCTTTCTTTGGTGATGGTGGCTTTTCGTTCGCCGAAGTCGGTGCTTTCTTTAGCGACGGCAGCCAATGGGCGACCGTGGGACGCAGTTTACGCATTGCCTTGGTTGCTTCCCTGTGGTGTATCTTAATCGCCTACCCCTTGGCTTATAGCATTGCTAAGATCAAATCTAAAACCATACAATACATGGTACTAATGGCTTTGGTTGCCCCCATGTGGATCAACGGCTTATTACGCACTATCGCATTGAAAGATTTGACCACCATGCTTGATGAAAACACTTTCTTACACCTTACCACCGGCGAAACCTTATTAACTTTGGGTTTAATCATTGATTACCTACCGTTTATGTTAATGCCCATCTATTTGGTCATTACCGGTATTTCCAAATCTTATTTGGAAGTCAGTGCGGATTTGGGGGCTTCCCCATTCATCACTTTCCTGAAAGTCACTTTGCCGTTGTCCATGTCTGGTATTATCAGCGGTTTCTTGATGGTCTTTACCCCAGCAGTTTCCACTTATTACATGAGCGAGTACTTAGGCGACCAAAGCACTTTCATGATTGGCGAACAATTAAATACAATGTTCACCAAGGACAACAAGTCGGGGGCTGCGGTGATTGCGTTAGTTTTATTAGTTTTGGTCGGTGTTTCTGTTTTCATCGCTAACCGCATTTCTCGTATCGGTAACAACAAAAAAGGAGGTATTGCCTAATGGGAATGACGATTATTTGTTTAGTGATGGCAATCCTGTATTTACCAATTTTATTTTTGGTACGTGCTTCTTTTGCCGAAGGTTGGGCTTATTACCAACAATTGTTCACCACTACTGAATACATGCAGGCGGTTGGCAACACTTTGTTAATTGCTGTTGTCGCCTCATTAATTGCCACCATTATTGCCTCCATGGCAGCGACCGGCATTTTGTACCTGGGCAAACGCACACGCGCCGTTACCATGGCTGTCAACCAATTACCAATCATCAACGCAGATATTGTTACTTCGTTCGGTTTGGTCTTGTTATTTGTCAGTGTCGGTATGACCAACTTGGGCTTGTTAAAATTATTACTCGCCCATGTGTTAATTGCTTTGCCATTTTGCTTGTTAACCATTTTACCCAAAATGCGTCAACTTGATGCTAACTTAATTGATGCCGCCTTAGACTTGGGGGCTTCCCCGTTCAAAGCCTTTACTAGCGTGATTGTCCCGCAATTGGTACCGGCGATGATCCAAGCCTTCTTACTCGGTTTTACTTTGTCATTAGACGATTTTGTAATTACCCAATACAACAACAGCGGTGTACCGACGATTTCCACCGTAGTTTACGGTGCCATCAGCCGCCGCGACATTCCTAACGCTTTCAAAGCCTTAACTACGATTATTTTCTTGGTCATCTTGATTGTTTTAATCGTGATGAATTTGAACGCCGCCCGCGTCCGCAAAGGTATTAAAATCAGCCGCAAAGTTACCGCCATTATTTTGGCCGCTGTCATTTTATTGGCCACTGGCGGTATCGTGCCCATGATTATTTCCCATTTAACCCCGCGCGACTTAGTCTTGAAAGTTTATAATTGGGAAGACTATATCGCCATGGGACAATACGCTGACACGCCGGATTTATTGGCCGAATTTGAAGACCATTACCGCAAGGTCTTAAAAGAACAAGGCGTGAAGAACGCGGACAAATTTCGCATTGAATACCATACCTTTACCGACAACGAAGAATTGTATTCTAAAATTAACACCCAACATTCCGACTACGATTTAATTTTCCCGTCCGAATACATGGTCGAAAAAATGCGCGATGACGGTTTAATTCAACCCATCGCGAAATCCCGTATTGACGACTACGCCGACTTAGACAGCGCAATTATTGACCGTACTAATGCTTTTGCTTCCGTCGCCGGTAACGACGACCAAGTTTGGGCAATTCCTTATATGGTTGGTACCGTGGGAATTATGTACGATACCAAAGTGATTGACGACTTGGCAGAAACAACCGGTATCGACCACGAAGAATTTGAAACGAAATTACAAGATTACGGCTTTGGCGTGTTGTTTGGTGAAGGTGGCACTGATGTTTTCAGTGGGCGCATTACCATGAAAAAATCCGCCCGCGACTCCATCGGTATTGCAATGATTTACGGCGCGCAAAAACAAAGTACTCCTGACGACACCACACACCATGTCGACGACGCTAGTTACCTTGACCAACAAGACGAACATGGCGAGTTTGATAACTCAATGTTGTCCGATATTTTGAACATGGACGGCGACTATAACATCGACATGGCGCGCCAAATTTTAAGGGACCAAATCAGCACCATGCACCCCGTTTACGAAAACGATAACGGTAAAAAATCTTTCAAAAGTCAAGAGGGTAAGTTCGCCTATGGCTTATATTGGAGTTGCGACGCCGGTTTAACTATGATGGAGTTTGACGAAGACGAAGCAAGTGGCGCCACTCATTTTGGTTATGCAAACCCACTGCGTTACTATGCCCCCAAAGGCACTAACCTATGGACGGATAACTTTGCGATTCCTACTTACGCCCGCAATTTGGACGCCGCGTACGCTTTCATTAACTTTCTGTTAGATGACGCTAATGCCGCCCGCAATATTGATTATGTCGGCAGTCAAATGGTTGCCACCGGTGACGAAATTGATATTTTGAAAGCCGAATACGGTGTTCCAGGCTATGACCCGATTTATGAAAATGACGATGAAGAAAATGGCGAAATTATTGATGTAACATTCAGTGACCCCGGCGCAATCGATCCCTTTGAAGATTACGATGTCAACTTAGCAGTTACCGTTTTCCCCACCGAAGATAACATTGTTTACGCCGCCATTATGCACAACTTTGACAAAGCCAAAGAAAAAGGTGTTAATAACTTGATGTTAGAAATTCAAAACAAAGCCGCTGAATTGACCGAAAATGAAGGCTCATCGGTCAATTGGTTCTCAATTGCCATTCTCGTTTTGGCTGGCGCCGCATTAATCTGGTGGGGAACTTATCAACTACTCCACCGTCGTCCGCGCCGATTACGCACCACGATGCTAATTACCGAAACTCCATCACAAAAATGACCCCCACGGGTCATTTTTTTATGACAGTAACAAGCATATAAATTCAATGCTTAATTACAACCAAGTTTTAATCCAGCTGGTTAATTCCGCGTCACTCACCTGTGCGGCAAAGCGTTTTCCCGCCACTACTCGTGCGCGTGGCGCTAAGGCTTGCAAATTGGCGGTGCTGTCGCCCATACCCGAACCGCCCGAAGTTGCAAACGGCACGACGACTTTATCCGTCAAATCATGAGTTTCTATGAAAGTATCCACAATTGAAGGTTCGCGGTACCACCAAATTGGAAACCCAACTAAGACATGTGAATACATCTTTAAGTCAATTTTTTGTTTTAACGCTGGACGCGCCGTACGGTCAGCCATTTCCACCGAACTACGCGAATTTTTATTGGTCCAATCTAAGTCGGCAGCCGTATAAACCTCACACGGTTCAATTTCCCATAAATCCGCCTCTGCCAAATGGACAATTCTTTGCGCTAAATTACGGGTCACCCCGCTAGCACTAAAATAAGTTACTAAAATTTTGTTCATCATTTCCCCTTACAATAATATTAGCACACTCCACCACCCCCGCCAAGCAAACAAAAAAACCCGCGGCAAAGGCGGGCTTGGCTGTAATATTTGATTACGCTTTAACAATTTTAATGGTTTGTGTAATTTTACCTGCCCCATCAAAGTTGAAATACAAAACTTTTTCGCCGGGGTCATCAAAATTAACTGGTAAACTAATTACCTTTTGCAGTGGATAATAGCTATCAAACTCGGCAAAGTTTAAGGTTTCGCCGTTGTAGGTACATACCGAACGCGCGCTGTAAATTTCGGGTAAAGTAATTTTAATTACCGCGTTATTCTGCTCGTTCAAATTTTCAATGGTAAAAATCGTATAGTCAACCACGGTTTTACCGTCCACTAATTCGGTTTGGGAAACATAAGTTACACTTACCCCATGGTTAATTGTTAATGATGCAAAAGCGCTTAGCGGATGACCTTCGCAATCTTCGACTTCACCACAAACCATACAATAATGATTGCACTTCACTTTTTGATTCAAATCAGCATGCGTGTCATCAAAATAAGTTTGGTATGCGGTACCGTCCGACACATATTCATCACCGAATTGATGACCTTGGTGTCGGTAATCTGCGGGTAAATTGTTTGCGTCGAATTCAATTTCACAATCTAAATCAAGGAATTTTTTGTGGCAAACGATACATTCATAATATGCTGGGTGTCCATCTTTGGTACAGGTTCTAGGTTCTTCTGGGGTGCGGTTCTGAATTGTGTGTTCGGCTTTGATAATGATCTTGTCATCGGTTAATTCATTTTTGCCATTTTCGTCACTAAATTTTTTGTTACAATCCTTGCATTGGTAATAAGCGATGTGCCCCGCGTGTTCACAATCGGCAACGCTGGCATCAACTTTTTCTATATCATGGTGGCTTGCCAACTTGACATTTTTGAAAGTATCCTCGCCCTTTTCATCATGGAAATTTTGTCCACAAACTTGGCAATGCCAATGTTCGTGCCAACCTTCCGCGGTACAGGTCGGTTCTTGTGCCGCGCAATGTTCCAAGGTATGCGCAATTTGACTGTTATCAAGGCGCAACTCGTCTGCGGTATATTCATATAGATTAGCGCTAAAATTTTTATGACACTTTTTACATGTGTAATGGTCGCGCACACCAGCCTGTCCACAGGTGGGACTAACTTCGGCAATGTGTTCCAATTCATGTTGACAGGTTGCTAACTGATAATTATCACCGGTCATGTTGGATTCGTAATCCGCATTAGAGGCAGCACTAGCATTATGGCCGTTCCACATAATCGCCAAACCAATTCCTAAACCAACCACTCCGGCAACCAGCATGAAGGCAATTTGTTTGAAAATCTTCAATTTCATTTGCTTTCCCCCTTTTTGATTTCACTTCTAGCATACCATACAACCGCTAAAAATCAAATAGGTAAACACGAAAATCTTCGCCAATTTTAATTTGCGTGTCACAAACCATTTCCCATAAAAAAACCGCACCCAGTGGTGCCGGCAACTTGTTTGGTGCGGCCGAGAGGGTTTGAACCTCCACATCTCGCGATACAGGATCCTTAGTCCTGTGCGTCTGCCAATTCCGCCACGGCCGCGTTGCCAAATTGTAACCCGAAACAAGCGAAATGTAAAGCACGGATCAAGAAAAAAGTCGACCTAGAAAGTCGACTTTTGCACAATTTTTTGTACGGTCTGCCAATAATTTGCCCGTGGAACCGGTGCGCCCGCCCGTACAGGAATTTCAGCAATGACTTTACCCTGCTCCGTGACCATAATTTTACCGAGGTCAGTGTTCGCATTAAGCGGCGCCGTAACCGTATCCGGAATTTCGGTAGCCAACGCCAATTGTGGGTTGCCGTTTTTCGGAGTTAAATGATAGTAGTTTGCGGCTGGATAAAGGTCAATCGTTTCGGTTACCGCATTTTTAACTGCCACCGTCTTAATGGGTTGTTTGGCATCAACCAGTAATTGGTTCTCAAAATTTTGACACGCATAATCTAATAAAGCACTACTTTCAGCAAAACGGGTTTTACTATCAGACGCCCCAATGATGACCGCAATCGGTTCAATATCACCACGCTTAGCCGCCACGGTAATACAATGTCCCGCTTCATTCGTAAAACCAGTTTTTCCGCCCAGACAACCTTGGTAACGGCGGATTAATTTGTTCGTATTGGTTAAGCCAGTCACACGACCACTGGGGTGGGTTAAGTCATACAACCAAACTTGGTTAAAATCACCATAGTGCGGCGACTGCATAATCGCTAGATACATGGTTGCCATATCACGGGCACAAGCATAAGCCCCCGGTGTTGGTAACCCGGTGCAATTAACAAAGTTAGTATCTTTACAACCTAGTCCCCGCGCAAAAGCATTCATCTGGTCGACGAAACTTTCCACCGAACCAGCTATGTATTCTGCCAATGCGACACAACTGTCATTCGCCGAAGCCACTACGATGGATTGGATTAAATCATGTACGCTATACTCACTGCCGGCGTCCAAAAAAGCTTGACTGCCGCCCATTGACGCCGCGCGTTCGCTCACCATGACCATATCGTCCATGGTAATTTTTCCTTCTGCTAAGGCTTGATAAATTACTCCCAAAGTAGCGACCTTGGTCATGGACGCAATCGGTAAATGCGCATCAGCATTTTGTGCGAATAAAACTTTACCACTGTTAGCCTCCAACAGGAACGCCGCTTTGGCGGTAATGGTTGGTGCATTAGGATAGTTTGGCACGGCGGCTTGGGTCGCCGTTTCCACAGTAATTGTTTCGGTCGGTGCATTCACCATTACAGCATTTTGATGGGAGAAGTTGGCTAAACCCATACCGCTTAACATGGTCGCCGCCACTGCTGTGACAAAAATTTGTTTTGCTTTCATACCCTTATCATGTGAGATTTAACGCGGTTTATACACAATTTTACCCAAAACCGTCCAAAAAACTAAATATTCAAAAAAACCTAACACCACTGCTACCCCAATTAAGACAACCGCCCCGCGTAATATTAACCACCGGTTTTTCTCTGCTCTACCACATTGACCGCGCAGACGCAAACTTTCCCCGCTTTGTAACGCCCACAACATACCCACCAAAATTACCGCGGTTACCACTAGTAACCACACTAAATAAAAGACAATTAACAATATTGCGGTAAAACTATAATAAAAAAAAGTCCACCAGATTGCGACCGCTAACCAGTAACCATGCACCATGATAACAGGAAACACGGCATAAGCCGTCACCCGTGACAGCCACGCCAAGACTAAAACCACCAAAACCGGAATTGCGATGGATAACACGCGTTGCCAAATAAAACTACCCATTGAACTATCGAGCGCCGTCGCATTCAGAATATTACCGTCGATTAAATGATAGTTAATCTCATCAACCCCGACATCGGTTACGAATAAAGTCACAATACCCAGTACGACACCTGCCACTAACCAGACCAACAGCCAAACCAAAGTCGTCTTATATTTCTGCCACTGCACACGGCACATACCCAGCAGTCGATCCCACCACAAGGCTTGCATAAATAATTTATATGTTTTCGTGACATGATAATTGCGGTATGAAACTGATGAAAAATTTGCATTTTTGGCGGGGCATAATTGGCGCCATGTTGGCATTCGGTATTTATATTCTACTGGTAGTTCCCTTTGTTCACGGCATTACTACACCAGATACGATTACTTTAACCCCCAGCGAATACGCCGCCCGCGCCGATGTCGCCCCGTCCACTGTAACTGGCAACGATACTGACACGGAAAAATATATTACCGTCAAATTACTGGGATTAATCCCCATTAAAAAAGTCTTGGTCGATATTTTACCGTTTGACACTGTTTTGGTTGGTGGCACGCCGATTGGTATTTGTGGACAAATTGATGGCGTACTGGTCACTAATGACACCGCTGACCATGTATTGCAAAAAGGCGACTTAATTAAAACCGTAGACGGTATCACCGTGCAAAGTTGCGCTGACTTTACCGCCGCTATCGCTAGTAAAACCGCGGTCGAAATTACTTTTATCCGCAACGGTACCACACTCAAACGCCACCTTAATTTAGATGAAACCCTTAGTTTACGCGATACGACCAACGGCGTCGGTATGTTAACATTTGTTAACCCCGAAAATAATCAGTTTTCCGCCCTCGGTCATCAAATGGCGGACTTCGAGACCGGCACCTCGGTCAACTTACGCGGTGGCGCAGTCCACACTGTCAGCACTTACGGGATTATCAAAACCCAAGGTAAACAAACGGGTGTTTTGCAAAGTTCGGTACAACCTAATTCCTCCCCACAAGGCAGCATTACCCATGGTAACAATTTTGGCGTCACGGGTTGTTTAACCGCGGACAGTGAAATTTTACACGCCACCGATACCACCATGCCCGTTGCTACACGCTACTATGTCCACCCCGGCAAAGCCACTCTGCGTACTTCACTGGACGGCACCACGGTCGAAGAATTTGACTGCGAAATTTTGAAAACACGCTACCAAGAACGCCGCCGCAATAAATCTATGGTCATTCGCATCACCGACCCACGCTTAATCGACGCCACGGGCGGTATAATCCATGGCATGAGTGGCAGTCCAATTATTCAAGATGGACACTTGGTCGGCGCCTTAACGCACGCCCTCACCCACGACCCCGCCAAAGGCTACGCGCTCTACATTGATTTTATTGCCCATTAATCAACAATTAAACACAAAACATTTTTCAAATCATAATGGCTTTGACAAGTGTATTGCTTTTTAACAAATATTTCTTTATAATTAGCTAGGTAAAAACATGAAGGATCAATATCAAACAGAAATCGAAATTGGTAAACGAAATTTAAACATTAAGCATACACATTGGGAATTGCTGGATTTAAATCATTTAACTTTTACCAAACCGACTGTTCTATGTTTATCTGGCTCTGGAACAATTACCAATAAAGATGCGAATGGCATTGCCAAACAGGCGGAAACTTATTTAGATTTAATGTTTAAAACGAAAGACGGTGGTAATGTTTTAGACAATGTCGATATTTTGGGTGTTAAATATGCGCAACGCAGCGGGTTTGAAGATGGAGACATACCGGAACTGGCCATCGATAAATTATCAACAGCAATACTATCACTAGTAGTAGATAAAAATGGTAATCGTCTTAGCGTTGAACAAGCTAAAAAAAATATGTCAAGGTTAACATTTTTTACATATTGTTACGGTAATAAGATATTACAAAGAATTATTAATCATTTAAATGAAAAATTAAATAAAATTGGTTACACTGAGAGTGAAATATTTTCAATCAATAATGCAAGTTTAGAAGTGTCTTATGCGCCCTATGATTCGGTTTATAATCGAATTCCTAGTATCCGTGTCATCAGTAAACATGATCAACAACTTAGCAATCCGCAATTTAATCTATTGAAACACGGTGGTGTAATCACTAACGATCAAGCACAGAATTTAGATGGTATCAGTTTACATCAAGATATTCCAGGGTCGGGCAAATTGTATGGAGTTGCGCGTGATATTAATCCTGATCCTGAAATGTTGCCAGATTTGCCAATTAATACAGCTACGGCTGGCAGTATTCAGATTATCTCGGGAGGGTTAGTTAACGCTTTTTATCAAAATAATTCTAAGGCAGCAATTGATCACGCAGTAAATATAGTCGCCCGTGACAAGAATTGGAATCTTAAACCAACTAAAATTGGTGGTCTTGCTTATCAGTCGTCTAACGCCGATTGTGTTTCGGAAATGATGGCGTGGGCGCTTTGTAAAGGCGTAGAAAATAGCGTACAGAATTTTAAATCAGATAAGTATGTTGCCAATAATTATTGGCATGAAATGATGGACGATTTACAATCGATTATTGATAGTTATGATCCCCAAAAATTATTAAATAATGCACAAGACCTAGGTCTTGAAAAATAAAATTATAATTTAACCCCCAAGAATTCTATTAAATCATAGAGTTCTTTCTCCTAACTTCGAAATTTTTAATGTTGAATTACACTTTACTTACAACTGATTAATGTATTTAATCGCGTGCGTGGCGGCGACGGCGGCATCACCCGCGGCGGTTACCAGTTGGCGGACTTCCTTGGTGCGACAATCACCCGCCACAAAAATTCCTGCCGTACCGGTTTCGCAAGTTTCATTCGCCACAATGTAACCATTATGGTCAAGGTCTACTACATTGGCAAATTTTTCATTTTCTGGCACACGACCAACCGCCACAAATAATCCGTCTACGATTAATTGTTGGGCGGTACCATTGGCAATAATATCAAGACCAGTTAATTGGTGATCACCCAATAACCCCACCACTTGCGCGTTATTAACTATCGTCACATTGGGCTTCGCTTGTACTTGTTCAATCAACGCCGCTTCGGCATTAAATTGATTACGGCGGTGAATCAAATATACTTTTTGCGCGATATCCGCCAAATAAATTGCATCACCCAGCGCGGTGTTGCCACCACCGACCACAGCCACCACTTTATTTTTGAAAAACGCGCCGTCGCAAGTAGCACAATACGAAATACCACGCCCCAACCATTTTTCTTCATTGGCTAAACCCATGGTGCGATTTTTAGAACCCGTCGCGATAATTACCGTTTTGGCAAGGTGGGTTGTTTGATTAGTTTTGACCTGCTTTTCCGCACCGTCGATGACTTCCATCACATTTTCAAATTTGATTTCCGCTCCCAAAGCCACAGCTTGCTCGTAAATTTTGGTGGCAAATTCAAAGCCCGAAATACCCATCGCAGCCGGATAGTTTTCGATGCTTTTGGTCGACACAATTTGCCCACCATAAGTTCGACTTTCTAACACTAACACTTTTTTATTCGCACGGCGTCCGTAAATCGCCGCAGTCAACCCCGCGATACCCGCCCCAATTACCACGATATCGTAAGTCATGCTTGTATTCCTTGTAAAATATTTTGCAAATCGGTTTTCGACGCCAAACCGACATGGCGGGTAATTTCTTGACCATTTTTAATCACAACCACACACGGAATCGACATGACGCCGTACTCCCGCGCTAACGCCGCATTCTGGTCCACATTAACCCCAACAAATTTTACCGACGGGTTTTCCGTAGCCATTTGTTCCAACACGGGTTTTAACATTTGGCACGGTCCGCACCAATCCGCGTTGAAATCAACGACGACAATACCGTCATGTTTTAATACGACTGCTTCAAAATTATTAGCATTAACTGCTTCCATTGTTTTTCCTCCTTAGTATTATTTTGAATCATTCCACCAAGAACATACCATATCAATTTTCAAAAGTCAATTGAATTCAATTAAATTTTACACAATCAAGTTTTTTTACCGGTCGCCGCTTTCACTGGTTGTTTTTAACGATTTTTACGGCGCGCGATTTCGGCGTCTAACGCTTGGCCGATAGATTCTAACGAAAAATCATCTTCTGCCGGTACAATCACTTCTTTGACAGGCTCGCTTGGCATTGATTCTACTTCATCTATTAATTTCTGTTCTGCTACTTGTTTTACTTGTTCATCTTTCTTTACCTTTAAAACCGCACGCTTAATTTCGTTATGGATTATATTATCCGCTAACTGATTAATTAAATCAATCTTCTTTTGTTTGGCCGCATTCTTTTTAATTGTTTCTGTTGGTGTTTTTTCTGTTTCTACCATTAATGTGGCTTGATCCGATTCAGATGCCTGTACTTTAACTGTTTTTTCACTAGCCACATTTATAACGGCAACATCATTTTCCTGCGGGCGTTTTTGAGTTTTTTTATTCAAACGCGTAATTTCACGTTCATTATCCACTTCACTTATGACCACTTTAGTTTCAGCGGCTTTTTGACGAATAATGAAATCACCAACTTCCGCAACCTGCTCTTCGGTTAATTTTCCAATCGTTGGATACAACGGTTTTTGTTTTTTGCCAAATTTTGCCGGATATGCGTCCATTACAATAAACGGTTTCGTAACACTCAGAAACGCCGTACTGTTTTCTTTTAAGGCCAAGAAAATACCGTCACGGTAGTTGTTTTTTTCTTTATTGAAACGACTAACAAAAATTGCCAACAACAATTGCAAAATAGGTAAAACGACTGCCAACGCAATGCCGACTAAAGGCGTCTTGGTCAGTATCACATTAACATAAATTGAACCCGCTGCCAAGATTAATGCAATCGCTGTAATTAACCACGAAAAAGCACGAATTGTTTTTTGTCCAAACAAATTATCGTATTCTTTACGGGTCATGCAACGCACTTTGCCATCTTTCACCATAACCGGATATTGTCCGTTATCTGTATCAAACTTACGCAAAAAATCGCGGTACAAATACAAAGATTCACGCTCTTTTGCATCTTCGGGGACAAACTTAGCTTTACGCCATAGTTTAGCGATACTGGTTAATTGAATAGCACAAAAATTTTTTTGGTTATCAATCCGACGAATCGTGTTAAAAGTCCACCACAATGCAATGACCACTGCGGCAACAATAAAACCAATTATGATCAGATTATATCTGTCCATAGCGTTCCCCCAAACTTACAACCCTATTTTACCGAAAAAAACGAGCTTTGGCAAATCATTATGTAACACTGTAAAAATGTCAATTTTGCCGACACGGGTCACAAAATTTAATGGTTTTTAGTGTTTAACTGTGTTAAACTAAGCATAAATTATGGATATAACTTTTGCGGAACTTGCCGAGTGGGACAAGGATACTTATACAATTATCGACATTCGTGATCGCGAAGCTTTTAGCTATGGTCATATTACTGGCGCCGTTAACATTCCTGAACCGGAAATTTTTAATGCAACCACCACTCTTCCTAAAACACAAAAATTGATAATTTGTTGTCGTACGGGACAAATTAGTCCAATCATCACAGAAAAACTTTGCGCACTAGGCTTTCAAGCTTTAAACCTTGCCGGCGGTTATTTTGCTTGGCTCAAAGACCACATCGAAGCATTAAGTGGTACTCAAGCCGAAGCAATTGAAACCAGTTTGCGTAAAACTTTTCACAAAACGATTTTTGCTAAGTTTTGCCACGCCATTAACGAATACGATTTAATTCAACCCCATGATAAAATTGCGGTTTGCATTTCGGGTGGCAAAGATAGCATGCTAATGGCCAAATGTTTTCAAGAGCTGAAACGCCACAATAAAATTCCGTTTGAACTGGTTTTTTTAGTCATGGATCCGGGATATAGTCCGGCTAATCGTGAAATCATTGAACGCAATGCACAAATATTAGCTATCCCAATAACTATTTTTACTACCGATATTTTTGAAAATGTTTTCAAAGTTGAAAAATCACCCTGTTATCTTTGCGCGCGTATGCGTCGCGGACATTTATACCACCAAGCCCAACTTTTGGGTTGTAACAAAATTGCCCTTGGCCACCATTACGATGATGTTATCGAAACCATTTTAATGGGCATACTTTATGGCGGACAAGTACAAACAATGATGCCCAAACTATACAGTAAAAATTTCCCCGATATGCAATTAATCCGCCCAATGTATTTGGTACGCGAAGCTGATATTTTACATTGGCGCGATGCCAACAAGTTAACTTTTATTCAATGCGCCTGCAAATTTACCGACACTTGCAATTCCACCGGTTGTACTTCAACTGGCTCGAAACGCAAATATGTAAAAAAACTGATTGCTCAATTAAAACAAACAGACCCACAAATTGAACGCAATATTTTCCGCAGTGTAGAAAATGTTAATCTGGCAACCGTCATTACCTACAAAGATCAGGACGGCAACTACCATAACTTCCAAGATGACTATCATCCCAAACACTGATTTTTTGGTCGCGTTTCTAGATAAAGTATGTTATCATTAACATATGAAATATGTATTGAATGTAATTTTTTACAACTTAGTTGGTGCCAGCATTGGTTTAGCGGTCGGTGCATACTTAGGACATCTTAACCAATGGTGGGTTATCATTCCCGCGATTTTGGCTGGGATCTTTTTAATTGCCGCTATTATTACTACCACTGCCATCGTAAAAGCCGAACACGCCGCCCAAAACGCGGGTGTTACCTTAAAACGAAAGGACATCATCTTACAAGCCGGTCAAACATATGCCGTCGGAAAACACGGCAAACTACGCGCTGGCGAATACAAAGTTTTGGCGACCGACGAAAATGAAAAGCAGTTCAACATACGCGTCAACGACTATGTCAAGGAGTACAAACATAATACTACGCTAATTCTAGCCGAAGGCGACACCATTTCTCCGCGTTCAGTGAATGTCATTTTACGCTAAACAAGTTCGTATGATAAGAAAGAAAGTTATGAAAAAATTAAGTATGATCTTGTGTGTACTTTTGGTTGCGGTCGGGTTATCGGCTTGTAGCACTTTTCATAGTGATACCACCCAAAATTATCCGCAAACCAATCCCTACGCAACCACCATTTTTTTACGCGTCATCGCCATTCCCGACGGTTCAACCATTGATGCTGAACTAACGCGTTGGACGGGCGCCGTTTTAATCGAACAACCAACCGACGAAGACGCAACTAAAATTGTTAGTAAACCCGTGATTACGCCCGCAGCAAATGGTGTTTACCGTGTTGATTTAACCTTGCAAAATGTCCCCGACACCGTACTAACCAAAACCACTCGCCCGTTCAAAATTATCTATCACCGCACCGTCTATAACCCAATTGCCCTGCTTCCCGCCGACGACCCCGTTTTTGAGTATTATATTTTGTTTGGTTCCAAGCGTCGCCACAGTTCAGCCTCAACCACCACGCCACCCCAATACCAAGATAACGAATACACTTACTTTTGGACGGACGCAACGCCCATTGAATTTACCGATATTTACCCTAACCGTCCCTTGTATTATGTACTGATTGTCGCTGGTGCGATCGTTATCGGTGGCTTAGTATATCTAATCAGTCAATATTATGATTGTAAAAAACGCAAATACCAGTTATAATAGTTATTATGGCGATTGCAGTATTTGGTGACATTCACGGCAACTTAGAAGCCTTGGAAGCCATCTTAAAACACATTAAACGCAACCACAAAATTACCGCCACTTATTATCTCGGCGACGCAATTGTTTTTGGTCCCGATAGTGCGGCTTGCTTGCGTTTGTTACAAAAATATAAAGTTAATTGTGTCTTAGGCAACCACGAACAGCGTGTTACCAAATATGATGAATCCGCCACCGCGATGACTTATGCCAATAAAGATTTAATTGAAACCACCTTCAATTCACTAACGCGTGAAGATTTGGCGTTCATTTCACAAATGCCACTGGAAATCAAAATCAATTATAAAGGCACCAATGTTTTATTTACCCATTACTGCCACGATGAAACGGGTAAAGTCATTGATACGCAAATTGAATTTAACGAAAAAGAATTACAAAAATATTTCAAAAATAAAAAATGCGATGTAGTTTTCTTTGGTCATATGCATAAGCGTAAAATCTTAATTGACGAAGAAAAACATTCCTATGTTTTACAAGGCAGTTCGGGTTGTGTCAAAACCGATACCACCTTTTATACTTTATTTGATATTGTTGACAACTACGGCGACGGCAAAAATTTTGATATTTACCGCGTCGATGTCAAATACAACCGCAAGCGTTTTGTCACTAAAATGCAGGCGGCGAACTTACCGGGCAAAGAGGTTTATGCTCCTTTCTGTTTCGGAATTGAATTTAATCAGGAGAACAACTAATGAATAACGATATTAAAGAAATTGCCGAAAAATTTTTAACCGAGGAAAAAATTTCGCCCAAAACCGCTTTGTTAATGGCCAGTCTCGGCTTAAACAAAAGTGCTGGCGATATCGCGGATATTGCTTACGGCGTTAATTTTAGTCAACACGCCTACAATGATGAACGCCGTCAACAAATGGTTGAATTCCTTGGTTACGCAATGTTGAATTGGCAGATTTTGGCGTTAAGTACGGGTATTTCCGCCGACGAAATCGCTAAACAATTTGCCAACGAATGGATTACCAAACGCACCGGCAAAGCGTCCATTAAAGCCCTACTTAAACATTTGAAACCCAACACCCGCACCACCGAAAATTCGACCGAAAATTCGACTATGAACAAACCCACTAACGACGCTGCCGTTAACAACTTTTTTCGTCAACTTTAATTAAAACCAGCTGGCAATCATTAACCCACCACCCAAAAGTAGCAGATAAACAGCAAACCAGCGTAAGTCAATCTTACGCGTTAAAGCGAGCATAAATTTTATTGCTAGAATTCCCGCAATAAACGCCGTAATAAATGCCAAACCAATGTTACCAACGCCTAAATTTTGGATACTGCCACCGCGCAATAATTCATATAATAATGAACCTAAAATAATGGGTAGCGACATTAAAAACGAAAAATCGGTCGCGTCGGTTGCCGACATACCACATAAGCGTCCTGTCGTAATGGTCAAACCGCTGCGTGATAAACCGGGCACAACCGCGACACCTTGCGCTAAGCCGAGTGTCGCCGCTTGCCACCAGGGATTAATTTTACAATCGTTATTATTTTTTGGTCGGAAGATGGTAGGTAACAATAAATAGATACCCGCCAAGATAAATGCATAAGGTAAAGCCGTAACGGTAAATAACTGGTCGATTACTTCATGAAAAATTAAAACGATGGCACAAGTAACCACCGTCGCCAACAGCAATCGCGCAGTTGCCGGTTGCCACGGGTGACGCACCATTTGCCACAATTGCTTACGGTACACCACTACCACCGCCAACAAAGTTGCCAAGTGTAAAATAATGGTTAAGAGCAAGCCCCCGTCTGTAATGCCAAACCAACTTTCAAACAACAACAAATGGCCACTAGACGAAATCGGCAAGAATTCCGCCAGACCTTGCACTAAACCTAAAAAGATCGCCGTATACCAAGTCATAATCATGTCTATGTTTTCGTTTGGTAAAAAATGGCACTCAGTGTTATCATAAGATATCATGCAAAAAGAAGATTTAATCAAACGACTGCGTTTATTTGCCGCCGTTACCACCACAGCTTTCATAATCTTAATTGTGGCGTTATTGGTACAGTTTGGTTTTATCGCTTATTATCACCAAGAAATTAATAATCTGCATCACCATAACGAAGCATTACAACAAGAAATCAAAGACATGGAAAGCAGGATTGCCTATGCTAATGGGGCCGAAGCCGAAGACGAGAAAACCCGTAACGCCGGCGAATCTAACACCTAAGGAAACACCATGCCAAGTACCAAAGATAACTTAAATTCTAAGATTCACGCTGGTCGCCGACAAAAGTTACGCGACCGCTTCATGGCTAACGGCTTAGATAATTTCAACGAATGTGAAGTTTTAGAATTCGCTTTGGGCTACTGTATTCCACGGCAGGATACCAATCCCGCGGCCCACAGTTTAATCGACACTTTTGGCACCTTACAAGCCGTCATGGACGCCGAACCTACCGCTTTAACGCGGGCTTTTGGAATTGGCGAAAAAGCCAGCGTATTTTTGCATTTTTTACAATCATTTTCGGTTTACTTAACCAAACACCGCGCCACCAAAACCAAAATTGTTACACCGGAAAACGCAGTGCAATTTTTGCAACCACTAATGCAAGCTTACTCCGTCGAACAATTTGTCGTAGTTTGTTTGGACACCGCTGGTAATGTCTTAAAAATTCATAACATTACCAACCACGAATTAGACATGGTGCATGTTAGCGTGCGCGAAATTATCGCAGTAGTTACTGCGGTCAAAACCGCCCAAGTTGTCTTGGCCCATAACCATCTCAACGAAAACCCTGAACCTTCTATGAGTGATATGCAATTAACGCGTCGCCTATGGTTAACCTTTGATAACTTAGGTATTAAATTCTTAGACCACATTATTTTTGCGGGCGATCAAAATTATTCTTTCCATTGTAGCGGTTTAATAGAAGTGTTAAAATCTGGCGTCCCCAAAGCGTAATTAGTAATACTTGTAAATCAATAACGCCAGACAGACCGACACATAAACCCAAAAATAGAACATAGTTAAAATATTGACAAAAAATTCAATCCCGATAATAATAAAGACAATGGCAAAAAAGTTTGTCGGTCAAGAATATATGGCTGCGACAAATGGTAAAGGGCTGCACCAAGAATCCAAGGGGAACCGCATTCTGGGACGCACTACCATTATTTTTTCGACCATGATTACTTTGGTTTCCGTAATGATTGTAGCCTTCTGTATATTTTTCCAACTATGCCCCATTAACGGTACTTCCATGATGACTACCTTAAACGCAACCGGCGAAGATACCGACAGCGCGTTAACTTGTGTAGTGGGCGCCCCCCAACATGGCGACATCATTGTTATGAAACTTTACCTGCAAGATTCACACCTGCGCGATACATATTTAGCTGCTAAGGGTGACCAAGCCGCACTCCAACGCCTGCAATCAAATAATCCATTTTATACACAGCAAAACGCCATTAACCGCATCAAAAGTTGCATTCAAGATGATGGTTACATCGAAGCCGACAGTCGCGGCAATTATAAACTGGTGGTAAAACGCTTAATCGGCGTTGGTGGTGACCGCATCAGTATGCGCGCAGTTGGTAACAAATACTACATTTACTTAAATGGTACCAAATTGGACGAATCATATTTGGACCCATTGGTGGCTGAACATGATGCCGGCAACTTCAAACAATTATGGCAAGTTTTGAATACGCCAGAAACTGCCGACTTAGACGATTGGGTGACCACAGATTACAACCAATTACTTGAATATAATAGTGATCAAGCCGCCGACGGCAAAGGTACCCCCAGTGCTTACCAAATTCGTATTCCTGCCAATCATTACTTTGTGATGGGTGATAATCGTGGTGGTGCCATTAGTACACACCCGCAATGGTCGTACAGTTGGGATTCAACCCGTTTTGGTCCTTTACCAACCACCAGTTATTACAGCTACTGCGTCGATGTTTTATCCAACCAAACCAGTATGCCGGAATATCTATGGGATAAATTTGTTTACTATGTTTGTTTTGGCTGGGTGTGGCAGAAATGAAACCTAAGCTTATTATTATCAGTGGATTAACTGCCAGTGGTAAAACCGCACTTTCGATTGAAATTGCCCAACAGTTTAACGCCGAAATTATTTCCGCTGACAGTCGTCAAGTCTACCAAGGACTGGACATTGGCTCTGCCAAAATTACCCCCGCCGAAAAACAAGGCATACCGCACCATTGCTTGGATATCGTCGACCCGACGCAAAATACACTTTACTCGGTCGGTGATTTTCAACGCGACGCTTACCGCGCTATTGATGAGATTACCCAGCGTGGCAAACTCCCCCTCATCGTCGGCGGTACTGGACTATACACCCGTGCCGTGGCGGAAGGTTACGGCTTCGGCGACACGCCTAACCAGCCCCGCTATTGTGTTTTACAAATTTGTTTAATGCCACCAAACACTATCTTAGCCCCCAAAGTTAAACTCCGTAATCAAACTCGCGTAGCGCAAGGCATGTTTGATGAAACCCGCGCGCTGTTAAGCAAAGGCGTCCCCAGCGATTTTTTGTATAAACTAGGTTTAGAATACCGCTTAAATGTGCGTTACCTACAAAACGAAATTGATTTAGCCACCTACTACGATGAACTGTACCACCAGACCATGCAATTTATTAAGCGCCAACGCACTTGGTACCGTAAAGAAAATCCCACTTATACACACTACCTCACCGACCCCGCTACCTACCTTACTGATGCCGTCACACTGATTAAAAATTTTTTAGCCGAATAATTTTCGACAAATTTTTTGGGAAATTTTAATGCAGGTATTGATTTTATCATTTACCGTGTGTTAGAATTCTGGCATGAAAAAATCAACCTTGCGACCTTTCAACAAAAATGCACTTAAAACAGCGGCACTTTTGGCTGTTGCCAGTGCCATGATTGGTTATCATACCTATATTCGCACCCAAGATAAAATTTCGAAAGAAACCAAAATTGACGATTTTAAGGAAGAGTTGGTACAATATGAAGCAGCTATTACTGCCACCGAACCTGAAAGAATTGAAAACAACGACGACTACCAATCAATTAACATTTCCAACAGCATGCCCAAGATTGCCATTATCTATCAAACCGACGGCAATGTTTGCTTATTAATTAACCGCGAATTGTTAACCTTGGCTGCCGCTACGGAAAAATACCCCACCCTAACCGCTGGTATTAAAAAATATATTGCTGACACTCATAAACAAATTGAAGCCATCAAAACAATGGAATAATTAACTATGGATTACGAATTTAGATACACTTACACCGAAATTGGTATGCGTGATTCTACAGCGCAACACCGTTATCGCGTACTAAACCCCGACAATTTACAATTTGGCAACCGTCCTATCATCATCGGCATCTCCGGTAACGGCGCAACCAAGAACAAAGACGCTAACGGCTTTACAAAAATTATTCAAACTTATTTGGATTTAATGTTCAAAACCAAAGACGGCAAGAACGCACTGGATTATGTTGATATTATGGGCATCAAATACGCCAGCCGTAGCGAGCAAGGTGGCAATGGCTATATTACTAAAAATTTTGCTAATCAGTTAACCGATGCCATGATTAAATTATTAACCGACCAAAATGGTAAACTCTTATCATTAGATCAAGCCTGCCAAAACTTTTCGCGCCTAACCTTTTTCACTTATTGCCAGGGTAACTTTTCCTTAAATGATATCATCGATTTACTTAACGAAAAATTATTAGACCTTGGTTACACCACCGATGAAATTACCGCCATCAACAATGCCAGTATGGAAGTCTCGTTTGCCGCACTTAATCCAGTGGACAATATAATTCCCAGCGTGCGTATCCTTAGTATCAACGACCCCGTAGTCTTTTCCGATTTAGATTATTTAGTCGCTACCGACCCAAAAATTAAAAACTTGAACGGTATTGCGTTACACCAAGACCAACCGGGGTATTTATACGGCAAACCGCGTGCTGGTGCCACCGCACCCAGTATCCAAATTATTTCCAGTAATTTGCTTAACGCATACAGCGGTTTTCATGTGGTTTACAACGACCACAACATTAATTGTCTTAGTTTCAACCAAGATTGGAAATTAAAACCATGTGAAATTCATGGTAAAAACTTAGTTTCTCTCAATGCACAATGCGCAGCGGAATTAATGGCCCTATCGCTTTGCGCCGCTGTGCAACACAGTTTGGATAATCTCACAGCACCAAGTTACCAACCCAATCGACATTGGCACCAATTGCCGGCCGAATTGCAATACAATATTGACAGTTACGCCCCAGTAAAACTAGCTTTTCCCACTACCAATTTTACTGGCTTAAAGCGACAAAATACCAAGGAAAAATAAAAGCGGAGTTTACTTCACCCCGCTTTTTATTTATGATGGAAGCCCTTATTTAGCAACAATAAAATTAATCAATTTGTTTTTCACATAAATGGTCTTTTGGATTTTGTCGGGCAATTTAACTTTTTCGTGACATTTTGCCACCACAGCATTTTCGTCGTCAGCGGTACTAATTTCCAAACGACCAACGATCTTGGCATTAACTTGGACCACGATTTCCACTTTGTCTTGAATTAACGCCTTTTCGTCAACTTTCGGCCAAGCAGCATGTTTAATCTCCGGCCACAATTCTTCGGTAATGTGCGGTGCGAACGGATTTAACAAAGTCAGTAAAGTTTGGTATTCAAAACGGTTAATTGAACCTTGTTTTTCAATCGCGTTCATTAAAATCATGATTTGTGAAACCGCCGTGTTGTATTTCATGGCTTCCATATCTGCCGTAATCTTTTGGATCGAATAATTGAAGATATAACTCAACGCTGGACGATATGTTTCACCTGCCACCACTTTATCTTGTAAAGCCCAGACGCGTTGTAACAAACGGTGACATGCTTTCACGCCATCATTACTCCAAACCGCCACTTCTTGGTAATCACCAATAAACAATACCCACAAACGCAGAGCGTCGGTACCATATTGGTCGGCAACATCACGCGGATCTACGGTGTTACCCAAACTCTTACTCATTTTCACACCGCCTTCGCCTAAAATAATTCCTTGCGAAATACGCGCTTTGCAAAATTCGTTCATGGGGAACAAACCTTGGTCGTACAAAAACTTGGTCCAGAAACGCGCGTATAACAAGTGGCGTGTCGTGTGTTCGTTACCACCATTGTACAAAGTAATTGGCAACCACGCTTTCATTTTTTCCGGATCGGCGAAACATTGATCGTTGTGTGGATCACAGTAACGGATAAAGTACCAACAACTACCCGCCCAACCCGGCATCGTATCAGTTTCACGCTTAGCATCAGCACCACATTGGGGACATTTCACATTCACCCAATCAGTAATCTTCGCCAACGGACTTTGCCCATCTTTGGTAGCTTCGTAACTTTGTGTTTCCGGTAACAACACTGGCAAGTCTTTTTCCGGTACCGGCACCATACCACAGTGCGGACAGTGAATAATAGGGATTGGTTCGCCCCAATAGCGTTGACGCGCAAACACCCAATCGTGCATTTTATAATTTTTGGTGGTACGCGCAACTCCCTTTTGGATTAACCAATCCGCTATGTTCTGCTTAGCTGCTTGTACCGTTTGTCCAGTAAACTGTTCCGAATTGATTAATTTAGCGTTAGCCGCCAAATACACATCTTTTTCTAATGCGGCACCGTCCAACTTGCCTTCAATCACTTGTATCAT